>JACRHE010000011.1 GCA_016217695.1 Nitrospirota bacterium
ATTTGAGCCGGTTGCTTAGAAACATCTTGCCATAATGTGTCTTCAGATACTTCTCCCGATGCCTGGCGTCCTCCTCGCTCAAACATGCTTCAAAATAAATAAGCGTCATCGGCAACCGGTGCTTCGTTGACTGAACCTGCCATTTGTTGTGTTGCTCAAATCTTAATTTCAAATCCCTTGTATAGCCTACGTACTTCTTTCCGTCCTTTTCGCTCAGCAACACATAAGTGTAATACATTTATGTGTTATAAGGGTTTCGAAATTATTTCATGGGGTCCTCGCGCAACGGAAGCCTACAATGACATACTCTATCCCGGGCTCGCCATATCTGCGACGCGACGTGCGCAGCTCTCCCGGATTGTAGTTCCAGCTGCCGCCGCGAAACACGCGGACGGTATTATAAGACGGCCCCTGCGGATTATTCTGAGACGTCGCCGAATATGGCCCAAACCAGTCAGCAACCCACTCCCAAACATTACCGCTCATGTCATAGAGCCCAAGTCCGTTCGGCAGTTTCTGGCCAACTGGGTGCCTAGTGTCACCGGAATTTGCACTATACCAGGCATAATTGCCAACCTCCGCCTCGGCGCTCGTTCCTGCCCATTTTTGGCTCTGCCCACCACTTCTTGCAGCATACTCCCATTCTGCTTCTGTGGGGAGCCGTTTGTCGACTGCCTTGCAATAGGCGTCTGCCTGGGACCATGTAACCTGCTCAACAGGGCAATTGCCGCCGCATGAAGTGAAATATGACGGGTTTGTCCCAGTCACTGCAAGGTATTCAGTCTGTGTCACTTCATATCTGTCGATAGAGAAGCTGCTAAGACAGACCTGATGGACCGGCAGTTCAAAACTACCTCCAACTCCAAAGGTGTCCCCCATCTGGAAGCACCCGGCAGGGACAGAGACCATGCCGGGTGAGGGAGGAGGAGGCGTGCCACCGCCGCTGCCCTGTGTCATATTATAAGTATAGTGAGCACTCTCGCCGCTCGAAATAGTGCCCGTTTTCGTCGCCACAAGTTGTTCGCTTCCACCAGCCGGCTTCACATAAACCTTTATCGTGTAGGTAGCTGACGAATAGCCGCAGCTCTCATACCAATGAACCCAATATTCATAAGTGCCATTGGACGCTGGTCCCCACCATATTCGCTCCGGCCCTCTTCCGTCATCCCATGAATCTGTCCCACACGCACCTTTATCGTCATAATCCATATGTCCGGCCATATTATTAAAATAGATATGCTCTGCCGTTGGACTTATCACATGCAGATCCACATCAGGCCCTTCACCACTGCCACCGAAATCCCACGTTAAAACAAAGGATAGTTCGCCTCGCCCGGCAATCACAGGCGGAACATAAGTGCAGGCCTGTGACAGCACTGGGGTCCCGGTGCACCCTGCAGGGCTGCTCGATAGCATCGTCCTTGTTTGTGTGTTGTCAGACTGGCATGCCCCCCAGTCGCTGTAGGTGTAGGAAGTGCATATTGGCGGTGCAGACGAGTTTTTCTTCTGCCATGTCGCCGTATATGTAGCCCCCGTATAGTCAGTCACCGGCCCTTGGAGTTCTGTGGGCGATACCAACTTAAAATTATACGACCCAACCAAGCTGCCATTAGCGTAATACTGATTAACTGTAATCCCAGATGAACTTATAGTGCCCTGAAAAGAATTGCTGTTGCTAATATTCGTATACTTACCTGTAAATGTTGTATTGCTTGTTGCCGTCAGCGTGATCTCATAATTATGATCCCATGTCGCAACCCATGTGCCTTGTAAATCATAAGCCGTACACGGCGGCGGCTCATAAGTGCAGGCCTGTGATAGCGCTGGGGTCCCGGTGCACCCTGCAGGGCTGCTCGATAGCATCGTCCTTGTTTGTGTGCCGTCAGGCTGGCATGCCCCCCAGTCGCCGTAGGTGTAAGTACAGGCAGGCGTGGCGGCCGCCTGCGCCAATAGTTTCTCGTAGTTAATGACTGTCGCGCTGAAATCAGCTATTTCCCGACCGAGCACATCTACCTTGATGCCGACATCGGAAAAAAGCCCGCCATACAATTTCCACCAGGGCTGGTCGAAAACATCAACATCGAGCCTTAAGCTGCCGTTAATATTTCCATAAGGACCTGCCAGGCCATATAAAAGAAGTGCCAATTCGCCACCGGCATAGGCCTTTACCTGCAGACTATCCTCCAGCGTAGGGGGAATAAAATCGAACTCATTGGAAAAGTCAGCTATGGGACTCCAATCTCCGTTACTATACATTACCCCAGTCGTCAGAGTTGCTGTCTGGGTAACGCCAGAGGTCACCCCTATCGTAACATTACCCTCCAGACCCGCCACGAGTGAAAGCTCTGGCACTAAAGTCACCGGGCCAACCTGGATTGGAGCAAATCTGTACTTAGCCAATTGGAGCTTCTTTTCAAGAACAGGGACCTCAACTTTGGAAGAGACTTCTATATTGAGGTCCTCAGTTACGATATTCTTGAATTGCAGCTTCTTCAACTTGAACCATTCGATATCAGCCTCAAACAATATATTGAGAGAAAAAGAAAGAGAGCCATTGATTATTACCTGATCATAAAGCGAGTACGGATCACCATCTCTGTCGTAGACAACAGTATCGTTGAAATCAATGGTGAATAAGTCACCCTCAAGTCCTGCTGCGCTTCTCCTGACGGCTACACCCTCCCGGTGGGCTTGAGAAGAAGCAACGTCATTGGGCGAGAGCGTTCTACTGAGCAATATCTTCCCGTTCTCGATAGCCTCTTCAATCGTCGCCTGAATGGTCTGCACCATGACCTGGTCGCCCTGACTTGCCGTGGCTGTCACCTTTCGAAGAGCTCCATTCGGAGTAAGTGAAGTTACGCCTATGTTAATTATGTCGCCCGTCTTCAAGGCCATGATCTGAGGAGTCGAGCCGCTAAAGGTGAATGTTGAAATGTCAGAAGAAACATTGACGAGCTGTTGCACTGACTGCGCATCCATGATCTTTGTTGTCGGAGGCAGGCTGACCGTAGCGCCGGATACGATAAAGCTCGTTGCCCAAATATAATAACGATCAAGACTGCCCGCAGGGGTAACTGCAAGGTAGATCTGATACGTGCCCGGCGGCAGCCCTGAAACCGGTATGTCTCCAAAGATGGATTCTTCAACCGGCCCTGTTATACCCGCCCTCCATGGGGCAAGGCCTTGCGAAATCGTCTGGATGCCGTTGTCTGATCTCAGGAGATAAATGTTATTTGGATCAAGAGCAGGAGCGAATATCGCAAAATAGATGTCGACCGGTCCGCTGAATTGCTCAAGGCCGACCCTGATGCTCAGCGTGTCACCGCCCTCTGCCACGGTCCCAATGCCGATCGGATTTGCCTCTGCCGCTATTGCGCTTTTCACAGGCGAGTCTGCAGGCGTCTTTTCATAATAATAAGCGCTTTCAGGCACCGGCATCGCCAAGGCAGTGCCCGGCAAAACTGAAGCTGCAACGATTAACAGTAGAATGAACAGCAACCCCTCGCTTACAGCAATAATTTTAGACATATGATCCCTCCATGAAGAACCCTGGGCAGAAGCCACAGGGCATCTATTATTTGAATGTTTATTTTTTAGTGTCACTGAAGCGAAATATCCCCCTCACCCTAACACTCTCCCCGACGGGGCGAGGGAATATAAAACCTTCCGGGCTGCTCCCGGACAAGGCCGGGACAAGAGTCTGAATGACGACAAAAGGATTGGGATCTACTGAGAAATATGAGAAGAAAAAAGGATGGCTATTAAGACTTAATTCTGTCTGTCTGTCTGTCTGTCTGTCTGTCTGTCTGTCTGTCTGTGCAAGATTTGATCCACAAGAATCTAACACCTCCTGATGAAAACGCGCTGCAAGTACCGTCATTATTTAGGTTTCCATTTATTTTGTCAAGGCAAACGAACCGCCTTGAGTAGCGTCATCCCTTTCGTGCTTACACGCCATCTGTATCCTGGGTTATAATGTACCGGAAATAGTACGGGACATGAGATTGACAGGAGGAAGTAAATGCATATAATTCTACTGGTTTTATACGCCATGCTTGCAGTTGCAGCGCCTGCATCTGCTGAGACTCAGCAGGCAGTGACCGGCAAAGACAGGTCAGAGCTTGTGCTCGTGCCTGAAGGCGAATTCATTATAGGGCTGCCTGACGGAGAGCCGGGCAGTGAAGAAAATCCCCTTCGGAAGATCTATCTGAAGGGCTTTTATATTGATAAATACGAGGTGACGAACGTCAGGTACCAGGCCTGCGTCTCTGCAGGAGCATGCACGGATCCGTCCCTCATCATTGATTATGCAAAGGCCTTTTATGAAGACGGCAAGGACTGGTATAAGGACCCTAAAATGGGCGACTATCCTGTTGTCGGACTCACCTGGCGGCAGGCAGGGATATACTGCAAATGGGCAGGGAAAAGACTGCCCACTGCTTCTGAATGGGAAAAGGCCGCAAGAGGAACAGACGCCAGGGCATATCCCTGGGGAAATACATGGGATGGCAGAAAGGCCAACTGGGACGACAGCGGAAAGAGCGACGGCTTTATAAAGATCGCGTCTGTTGGCAGTTTCCCTCAGGGAGCATCTCCTTGCGGAGCTGAGGATATGGCCGGAAATGTCAGGGAGTGGGTGGATGACGCCGTACTTAAGGGTGGTTCATGGTACAGCGATCCGATCAGCCTGCGCGCAGGAGATCCGGGTCATGAATATATGGTTGAGAGAGACGATGACATGGGTTTCAGATGCGCCATGGACGTGCGCCTTTCACCTGAACCCAGATAAGCCTATGAACAGCAGTTGGAAGAGTTGGCTTGAGCGACTTGGCTCTCCTTTCGTTGCGATTCTTGGCAAAATGGAGCGTTAAACAGCCGTGACTGTCTGAACCCGGAGGGTGAGTTTCACGGCTGTAGCGGAATGAGCTTAGAACCGCAGAAAGAGAGCCTTTTAAGCGAAAGACAGCTTTTTCAACTGCCGAAGATAAGTAAATCTCTTACTTCAGTCTCTCCCCGGAAAGGTGCAGATGGTCTGTCTCCACCTCTACCAGCGCATCAAATATCTGCCTCACCCGATCATTTGCTGACTCGGCAGCTGCCTTGCGGTAAAAACCGATAGCTCTCGTCTCCCGTTCATGGGAGCCCTGAAGGTTCTCCCTGTTCTTCACAAAGCAGGCATCATTGCCGGCAGATATGGAGTCGAGCTTCAGGATCTTTCTCCAGATGCCTGCATGTTCCTGCTCCACCTTTCCCAAAGCCTTGAACAACAACTTTCCCTCGGCATCGTCAGTCTTTCCTGCAGCGCAGAAATAAAAGGCTGCATTGCTGATCTCCAGCTGCAGTGCCCTTTCCACATTCGCCTTGTCCTGTTCGTTCAGCTCTACGTCAAAGTTGGCCTTTGCCTCCCTTGCCTCTTTGATATGTCTTCTGTGCGCTCCGCAAAAAGGGCAGTTATCAGGCGGGGTCTCACCTATGTAAGGGTCTCCGCAAATCTCACATCTCCAAAGCTTAGCCATAATATTCTCCTCAATTAAGATTTATTATAACGAGACTTCCATGACTTGGAACATTGTAGCAAATGATACGGAACTCGACAACGATAACAGAATCATTGAGAATCACAAGTTTGAATTTCAATCAAAAAATCTCCCCTCTTTGCCTAAGAGGGGAACAGCCCTCCCTTTGGCAAAGGGAGGATAGGAGGGATTTTACAAAGTAATGTTGCCATCATCAGGACACTGTTAAAAAATCAACTTCTCTTGAAAAGCCCGCTTCTGGCAAATATCCAGAAGAGGCTTCTTATGCTTTTTGCGGCCACCATAAAGTCATGCGGGGTCCTGAGATCAAGGAGCTTTTTCAGGATAAATGAAGGCCTCGCGTAGAATCTCCGGAATGCTATCTGTCTGAGCCTGAAGATATCGTCGCGCGTCATGGTATAGGGAATAAATGCAGCGCCCTGATATGTAAAATCCGTAAGCTCGCCGGAGATTGTGCCGTACTCATCGAGATGGTCATAAAGATACGTACCGGGAAAAGGTGTGATGGCATGGAAGTTCGCCATATCAGGGTTCAGGTCTAAGGCGAAGTCTATGGTCTGAAGCCCTTCCTCAAAGGTCTCACCCGGAATGCCGAACATGAAAGGGGTGCTGACCTTAAGTCCGACGTCCTTCGCTGCCTGCACAGCCTTTCTGATCTGATCAGGGGTTGTTCCTTTTCTGACGGCATTGAGATTCTTCTGCACGCCGCTCTCAGCCCCGAAAAGTATTGCCCAGCAGCCTGCATCCCTGAACGCCTGAAGCAGCGGCTTGTCCACCTGATTGACGCATGCTGAGGCAAACCATGTAAAATCAAGCCTCCTTGCCTTTATCTCCTTTGCGATCTGCATGGCCCTTTCGTAGTCGGCCGCAAGGGTGTCGTCGATGAACTTAATCTCCCGGTAGCCCTGCCTGATGCAATGCTCGATCTCAGCCATGACACTTTCAACGCTTCTGAACCTGATACCGCTCTTTCGCTCCTTATCTATCTGGAAGCAGTAAATGCATCTCCTGTTGCAGCCGCGGGAGGTCATCAGAACGGCTACGGGTTTTCTCCGGTACGTAGCCGGCGGTGGGATATAGAGGTTCGCGTCTCCCAACAGTTCCCTTGCAGGAAAGGGAAGGGCATCGAGGTCTTCAATAAGGGGTCTCGGCGGATTCTTGAGAATTCTTCCGCCTTCATGGCAGACCGTGCCCAAAACTCCTTCGAGGTTTCTGCCGTCCCGGAGTCTCTCCAGAATCTCAAGAACCGTAAACTCCCCCTCGCCAGTGACAATAGCATCAATAGAATCCCTCGCATCCTCAAGACATTGCTCCTGCATTGCAATGGGATAAGGCCCGCCTACACAAATAAAGACATGCCGCCCCGAAATCCTTCTGATATCAACAGCGGTCTTTTTTGCTTTTTGCCATCCGAAGGTCGTTGCATAAAGACCCACGAATTCAGGATCGAAACGTTTCACTTCATTGAGTATCGCCTCATGGGTTGTGAAGGCCCCATTGATGAAGATAACTTCATGGCCGGCCTGCCGGAGCACAGAGGCAACATAGAGAGTCCCGAGAGGCTGCCAGTAGTTTATCTGGGAACTTGCGGTCTTTGAGGAGAATATCTCTTCAGGAACCCAGGAGGGTATGACTAATGCGCATCGCATTCTTCGTCACCGGCAAAAACGAGCTCTCTGTCGTCTATATCAGATGACTGTGAGGAGCCAGGATTCTTTTTCATGATTCTTTCCGCTGTTTCAATGCCGGACTCCAGGGCATGATCCATATTGTAATACCTGAACATCCCTCCCCTACCGGTTAGATGCAGGTTCTCAAACCGACTTAAATAGTCATAAATCACTTCGCAGAGTCCCTGGTATCCCACCTCAAAAAGAGGATATGCCCTGGGAACCCGAACAGCCATGCCTTCGATCACCTCATGCCGTCTAAGAAAGCCGATTTTTTCGAGGTTCTCTACTGTAATATCGATGAGTCGTTCGTCAGGGGCATTCCATGTCGCATCCCCCCTGAAACAGAAGAATTCCGTCACGACCAGTGTCTTGCCTTCAGGCGCCATCAGTCCGCTCCAGTTGGTAGGCTCATGGAGCCTGCCAAACGGTATCTTCTTCTCCGGAACATATATCCATGTCTGGTCTGTAACCCTCTCCCTGTCGACCATGATCGCAACTACAACCAGGTCCCTGAACCTGAGCCTCGACGCCGCTTCCATAATATGCCCCGGAGGCGCCGGGTCAAGGGATTGTATAAGTCGCGTGAGAGGCATGCTCGATATGAATTCCCGGCCGAAGAGGATGTCCGGATGTTTCTGACTATTTACAGTAACGCCCTCAATCCTGCAGCCGCAGTGATGGACGCTCCTGACGCAGGTCTCTGTGTAGACGGGGTTAAACCTCTCGATCTCCTCCCTCAGCCTCTCTGAAATACGGCCGATGCCCATAGCAGGATAATCAAAGGTATCAGCCAGGGTCGGAAGGTCTCTGCCGCTGAACCTGAAGAAGGCGTTTCTGATCGCCTTTGAAAGCGAAAGTCCGCTGATGCGCCGGGCTACCCATTCAGCACTTATGTCGCTGCACTCGATACCCCAGACCTTTTCGCTGTATCCTTTGAAATAGATATCGAACATGGTCCTGCCGAAATTACTCACGACCCAGTCTTCAAGCGAGATATTATCTCTTTCACTAAAGATTCTTTTCAGTCTTTCCAGTCCGTAATCGGCTACTATTTTGAGTGTGGTCGGGATCCCAAGCCCGAACATGGCATTGAACGGCTTCAGCGGATAATCGAAATATCGGTTTCTCATGTAGATCTTGCTGGTGCGGTGAACAGAGAGCAGCTCGCTTCCCATCAATTCCCTTACAAAGGTATTAAGCCTTTCATCCCTCGTAAAGAAGCGATGACCGCCGAGATCAAAGCGAAACCCGTTCTTTTCAATAGTCTTCGACAGACCTCCGACAGCCGAGTCCTTCTCAAGGACTGCCACATCATAGCCGGCCCTTGTCAGAACATACCCCGAAGACAGTCCAGCAAGACCGCCGCCTAATATAACTGTTGTCTTCTTGTTTTTTTCAGCTCGATACATCGTTATCCCCCAAAAAGAAATCTGTTATGGTATCGCGGTCCTGTCAGCATCTGCAATACCACCCTCGCACATGCAACAGGTAGTGTCCCTGACGCTCCTCCATAGAGGCCTGCAAACCGGACATGGCAAGAAAGGTCTTCGCCCGCTCAGCATCCTTGCGCGTTCCTACCATTACATCGAAAGTAACGTCTCCGTCTGGAAGCGAATCCAGCTTCTGCTTAAGATCTGCACATATTTCACGGGCGCCAAGCCCGCGCTCATCAATGATCATAATGTTTAGTGTAAATTTAACTGCACCTTTTTTCCATTGAGGGCATAAAAAAACTTAACCTGAGAGAAAAAATGTCGGCTTCTCTCAGGTTAAGTTCTCTTTACAGCTGATGCATAATTAAGAAATCATTCCATATCATTCATCGGCTTTATGAACTTGAAATATACCATTGTCCAGTTCCCGAAAATCATTGCAATCGTCGCCAATATGCTGCCGATAGAGAGTGTGGCAACTCCGGTAAGGCCCTGCCCCACATTACAGCCGCCGGCGGTTATGCCGCTGAAGCCCATAAGAAGACTGCCGAGGAAAACGGTAATTATATCCTTTGCAGAAGCAAGTTTCCATGAAAATTCCTTCAATATCTTGGCGCTTATAAAGGACCCTAAAGGCACCGCGATCATGGCAATCTCTCCCCACGTTACGGTTGAGATGCCGATGCTCGACATAGGGAAAAACTTCGATTTTGCGTCACCGGACACCAAGGTGTTGATCAACTCAGCAGTAGGAGTAGTAAAATTCATGCCCCTTGCAAAACCTCCTCCCCAGACCTGCGACGCCCAGAAGGTAATCACTCCGGTAAGACCAAGAAGCACACCGGTCACTGACCAGTAAAGGCCCTTCTGCTTTCCGATGCTGAACGGCTTTCCCTTAAGACTGATAACAAAGATCGCGACCGCTATTGCAGCGATCACGCCCCATTTTATCACCATTCCATCTCCGATAAGTGTATACAACGTTAATGACTTCTCAGGATCAGCCAGTTCCACCTTATAGCTCCTGAAAAGATCATAGAGCGGCTTCAACATACCAGTTGCCGTCGCACCTGCGCTAATCAGAAAACCGAGAACAGCTACCCCGGCTGCAAGCTGACCTTCTCCGGTCTTAAAGTAAATACCGCTTCCACATCCCCCTGCCAGGACCATGCCAAGGCCAAAGAGATATCCGCCGACAATATTTGCCACGGGATAAAACGACTGCGGTTTCAACTCCATCATACCCATGTCGTTAAGAAGGTTAGACCCGACAATCAGGACGCCAAGAGCAACGAGATAACTGCGGAATAACGTAAAATCCTGAATGAATATAGTATCCCTGAATGCGGAGTTCATGCAGAATCTGCCGCGCTGAAGAATAAAACCGAGCATGCCGCCACAGATTAATGCAGTAACAAGGTAATCAATGGTTACAACTGGCACTATAGTCTGTTCCATACCTTCCCCCTAAGAAATTTTTTTGTAAGTTAGCACAGTAGCGGTCTTTTGTCAACGTCGCTTATATATTGATTATAAAGACTTATAATTCTATTGACGGCGCGCCCGGGGGTGGAAAATTCTGACGACTGTCTGATGGCTGAACAAGCCGTCAGACGTATCGAATACCCTCACGTTGTCAAGCCCTTTAACCCTCTCTGCCATGTCTCCGGAAAGTTCCTGATCCTGACTCTGAGATATTATTACAACCGGAAGCTGCCTTCCCTGTCTGTCAGGAACCTCTTCATAATATTTCGGGTTTTTGTATACCCAGGTAAAGCGCAGAGAGGAAGTATCGGCGTCATTGGGCAGCGGGTAGTCTTGAGGGTCATAATGATAGATTAATCTCTTTTTAGTAAAGAGATCGAGTACAGGCAAAGCGACCGCAGGGTTGGCAACAGGTTCTGCAGCAGGCAGGATATAGACCTCAGCCGCATCGTCCTGCAGCGAATCGAGAAACTGGCCGGCATATTTCAGATTGACGAAACTTATAGTCTTAAGAAACGGCAGATGAACTGCAAAGGCAATAACGATTGAAAAGGCAGCTATGCTGAAGGCCGTGAACCTTAGGGCCTCCCTGTTCCTTATCTGAGCCAGGCCGTAAGAGGCTGCCAGACAGACCATCGGGAAGATCATGATTATATAGCGGATTCTCCTTATCTGAAATAATATGACCAGGAGTGGAAGCCAGATTGCTATGCAGAATCTCATGTCCTTATTTTTTATCGCCCTGAAAACGGAGTAGAGAGCAGCAATGGTAATCCAGGGGTGAATCTGGAAAAAAAAGGTCGACAAAAAGCTCTCTCCCCACCTTCTGAGTCCCGGCATCTGAAAGCTCATGAGCAGTCTGATCTGCTCCGAAAAAACAGCGAACTTAAGGGCAACGGCGACCCCTGTCAGCAGGCTTGCGATAAATAGAATCATCATCACCCTCTTCCATAATTCCCCTTTCCGCAGCTTCTCCTGCTTCAGGAGAATAAAAAATATCACGAGGAGCACTGAGAGCATCAGCCAGGCCGAATATTTGGAGAAAAAAGTGAGGGATATTGCGGCGGCAGAGACGATGGTCATAAAACCGCCCTGCTCCAGTGCCTTCATGAAGGTATAGACCGACAGCAGAAGAAAAAACATCACCGGGACATCGACAAGCATAAGCGGGACCTGGGAAAAGAGATAGGGGATCCCGAGCATGAGAATTCCGGCAGTAAGGCCGGTGCGCTCATCCCATAACGTCCGTCCAATGAAATAAGTAAGCGCCGATGTCAGGGAAAAGAGCAACGAGTTGAAGATCTGAATGGGAACCCTGTATTCACCGAACACCCTGAATATGAGTCCATAGAGAAAAGGGACTAAAGGCATATCAGTCCAGACAGGTATGGCCCCTCCCCATTCCCTGAAAAAATAGCCGATTCCATTGACCTCAAGATGCTTTGCCTGGGTGAAGTATCTTGAGGCGTCTATAATTACCTCGGGTTCTCCATGGAATATGGCCGAAACTCCGAATGAAGCAATAAAAAGGAACATTGCGGGACATCGCTCAGGAAGCGAGGTCTTCGAAAAAAAGAAGGCCGAAACAAGTCCTGTGATGAGCAGGACAGGAACCATCTCTCCGGAAGCATGGGGGAATGAGTACTGCCAGCTTGTCAGGCGGCTGTCGTCGAGGCTCCTGGCGGACAAAAGTACCAGATACGTCAGAAGAGAAAGAAGAGATACTGTCAGGAAGACGGAGAGATCAGCCCTGTTACCAGGAGATGACTTTGTCGGCAGAAAAGATCTCATCTATAATACGCTCGTAGGGGACCTCATTTTTTGACAGGTCTATAGCCTTCACCTCGTGCTCCCTTGACTGCACTGAGATAATCTTCCCGGAAAGATCAGATGGCCCGTCATTAAGAATATGCAGAATCTTCATTTCAAATCCTCCCGTACGCCGAAGTAACAGGTCCGCTCACAGGACTATTAACCTGTCGGAATCGTGGGTCATGACAGCGTTATGATACTGGCTTCCGCTGGCTATCTCCTCAGGGAAGCCTCCGGTCACTATGCCTGCATGTTTTGCGCTGTAATCACAATAATTTATCGCTACTCCACGAATCTTACACAGACTTCTATATTCAGGAGAGGAAAGCAGTTTTGTGCCGTCGTCCATGGTGAATATGATCACCTCATGTCCTCTCGCCAGCGCAGCATTCGTAATGCCGACGAGATGCGAGAGGTGTCTGTCTGTGTTTACGAGAATGCCCAGTTTCATGAAACCTCCCTCGGATGAAGACTATTAAACGATTCAAAAATCTCCCCTCACCCCTCTTTGCCTAAGAGGGGCATGATACCTCCCTTTGGCAAAGGGAGGACAGGAGGGATTTCCGAGTCAATGTCTTCAGTCTTCTGATCTCTTTAGTAACCCAAACGGCCCGAACAAGTCGAACATATAATGAATCAGGCCCGTATCAGCCCCTTACGTCTATACACGACATTATAAGTCAATTCAGTCATTTTCGGTACATATTACATAGTTGGCGATGCCAATATTTCACGGACCTTTTCGTAGACATCATCAACAGATATCCCTTTCATGCATAAAAGGTCCCTGCAGGTTTTTTTAAAACACGGAGAACACCTGACGTCGCTCGTTATCACAGCATGACCCTTTCCATAGGGTCCTGTTCTGAGCGGACTTGTGGGACCGAAGATTGCAACTACCGGCACATGGAATCCTGCTGCTATGTGCATGGGGCCTGAGTCATTCGAAATCACAAGTCCGGCATTCCTCATGATATCCACCAGTTCTGCGAGAGTTGTCCTTCCGGCGAGAGAGACCGCCTTCCCCCCTGATGCCTTCACAACCTCTTCAGCTATCAGTGCATCACCCTTACTGCCTACTACGACGGATTTAAGGGAAAGCATCGCTGCAAGTCTTCCAAAGCCTTCCGCAGGCCAAATCTTTGTATTCCATCTCGCGCCAGGCACAATAACAATATAGTCTTTCTCATCCCTCAGCGGATTATCCACAGTTGCGGCCCTTAGCGGAAAAGGGAAAGTCACATTTTCAGTATCGCAGCCGAGAGCCTCAGCTATCCTGAGATACCGGTCAACAGCATGAATATCCCTGCCCCCCTTTACCCTCCTGGTATAACAATTTCTGCTCCCCTCGCGAGCCTCATCAAACCCGATTCTTACCCGAGCTCCCGTCGACATGGTTATCATGCCGCTTCTTAAGAGCCCCTGCAGGTCGACGACGATATCATAGCGCTCCTGCTTCAGTTCTGTAAAAAGGTCCCGAAGTTCCCTCATCGTGCCGCGCAGATCTGAAAACCTTTTCCACCTGTCCTTGTCGATTATTATCAGTCTGTTTATCATCGGATGTCCCTCAAGAAGACCTTCCAGCCCTTTTGCTATAACCCAGTGGATGCCGGCTTTAGGGAAGCAGGCCCTGAGCGAATCCAGGAAAGGCAGGCTGTGCACTACATCTCCGAGAGAACTCGGCTTGACGATCAATATCTTCTCAGGCGTTTTTTTTATCAAGTCGTCCTCAGTATGATGTCAATGGCCTCGTTCAGGTCCCTTGCAGTGAAGTCGGCATGCGAGGAAAACCCTTCCTGGCCTGTCTTGACATGGATACCGGCAGCGCCGACAGATTTTGCAAGGAGCATATCAATTTCCTTGTCGCCTATCATGAAGGACCCCTTGAGGTTAATGCCGAAGTCCTTCCGGGCCCTCAGAAGGAGACCCGGTTCCGGTTTCCTGCAGGAACACCCTTCGTCCGGATGGTGGGGACAATAATAAAATCCGTCGAAACCGTATCCATCGGTGAAGATGGCATTCACCTTTTTTACAAACTCCTCAGCAACAATGCCGCGCGCTATTCCTGACTGATTTGAGACCCCGATCTGCAAGAAGCCAGCTTCAGCCAATTTCTTAAGATTGCCTGTCTCGGGGAATATCTCCAGATCCTCCATCCTGTTAAGGTAATGAGCGTCTTTGCAGAGAGTGCCGTCTCTGTCAAAGAAGACCGCCCTTTTAGTAGCGATGAGCTTTTGAAGTGACTGAAATACCTCATCAGAGGATATCCGATCCATGCACTGAAGTTCGCCCTTTCTGCATTCCCTCTCAAAGCATGGAGAACATTCCAGGTCCTTTTTTATCACGACATCTCCTTCTGACGGAGGTCCTGTCATCTCCGGCGAGGTTGACCCGAAAATCGCGACCATGGGTGTGCCGACAGCATAGCCGACATGCATAGGCCCTGAATCGTTCGTGACAAGCGCATCGCATTCCGCTATCAGGGCCGACAGCTCCCGCAGGGAGGTCTTGCCTGCCAAATTCATAAGATCGCGGCGTTTATCACTATCGTGAACTGAAAAATCCCCTCTTCCCCCCTTTATCAAAGGGGGGGCAGGAAGGATTTCGCCGATAGCTGGGTTCTGTTTTTTTATCCCTTCGACAATCTCCGTCGCAATACCTGTTTCTGAGGAGCCGCCGAGGACTACTATACTCCCCTGTAATTCATGAATGACTCGCACCGCGACCTCCGCAAAACGTTCGGGCCGCCATCTCTTTGATGAGCCATATGCAGCACCGGGATTTAATGCAACCACCGGCCGCTTCAGGCGCCTGAGGCGTTCCCTTGCCTCAAGCCTTTCGTCAATCAGCAGGTAGATCCAGGGCTTGTTTTGTACTACAGGATACCCTGCCCTCTCGAGCAGGTTACTATAATATCCGATATGGTGAAGTCCCCTCGCAGCTGAATCAAAGGGAACGGCCTCTGTGAGCAGAATCCCTCTGAAGTCCCTGCCATATCCGATCCGCTCAGGTATGCCTGCCAGAAACGTTATTAAAGCCGCGTCAAAGGCGTTCTGAAAGAGAACTGCAGAGCAGAAGTCATACTGCTTCAGATGACTGGCAAGTCTGAATTTCCCTATCAATCCTTTGTACTGATCAGTATAGAGAATAATCTCGTCAACAAAGGGATCTTTCTCAAACAGCGGGGCAACCCAGGGCTTTACAAGGAGCGTTATCTTTGACTCCGGATTTGCCTTTTTCAGAGACCTCAATGCCGGCATTGTCATGACAGCATCCCCTATCCAGTTCACTCCCCTTACCAGAATGTTATTGCACTGTCTCCGCGTCACAGGTAATTTTAGCACGGAGTGTCGGAGAATGTCCGGAACTGCTCCGCTGCTTTTCTCTAATATGCAAACTCTAAAAAAAATTATTAATACGATTGTTTGAAATAATGGGAGCAATTCATTATAATCGTGACTGTTAATTTTGAGAATTTCGGAAAGGAAGTTCGACTATGAGCAAGCTAAATTGCTGGGAATTAAAAAAATGCGGCAGACAGACCGGAGGGGAACACGTATCAGACCTTGGCATATGTCCAGTCGCGCAGGAAGACCGGCTCCACGGGATTCACGGCGGAATAAATGCTGGAAGAAGTTGCTGGGTTGTTTCGGGCACCTTATGCAAAGGTGAGGTGCAGGGAACATTTGCCAGAAAATTCAAGAATTGCGAGATCTGTGATTTCTATCGGACGGTAAAGAAAGAAGAATTCCCCAACTTTCAACTTTCCGTTGTGCTGGCGTCTAAAATCAAAAAGAACTAATTTTTGCAGACATCGGCAGGCACGGCTATGATCTTAAATCCCTTTCTATATTATTAATGCCTAGAGCGTAAACATGCGAGAGGCTCACTCTCTCCCATGTTTACGCCTTTTTCTTCTTTTCCTCTAAAACATCATCGAGCCATGAAAGCGCTGCAGAGACCGTCGGAAAGCCGACCGTGCTTGTTATCAGCAGAAGCGCATGGTATAACTCCTCCGGCTTTGCCCCTGCCTCCAGAGCCCTCCTCGCATGAGAATGGACCGACCCTTCTGAACGTATAGCGGCGGCGGCAGCCAACTGCACAAGCTGGGAGGTCTTTTCATTCAGGGGCCCTGCCTGGCGCGCGGTCTTTCCGAGATTGTTTAATGCCGAAAAATATTCCTTAAACCTCTTTCTTATCCCCACATACTGATCAGGAAGCTTTGCCATATGTTCCTCCTCTTAATAAGATTCAGTCTATTCCGCCTTCTCCAGCCTTCTTCTGATAGCTCTTCTCTATCTTCTCTTTGAGACCCTGTACCCTGTCCTTTAATTCTTTAGACATCTCATCAGCCTCTTCATGACTGCCGACCACACGCGGAGTGACCATGAGGATCAACTCCTTACGACTGCTCTTGTCCGTTGTAGAGCCGAAAAGATAGCCTAGTATCGGTATATCACTGAGAAGAGGTACCCCGTTTCTCGTCTTTTGAACCCTGTCTGTTATAATGCCTCCAAGTACAAGGGTATGGCCGTCCTGAACGATCGCGCTCGTGGTCGCCTTTCTGGTTTTGAACCCCTGATAATCCTGTCCACCTATCTTAACCGTTGAGCCCACTTCGCTTACCTCCTGAGATATCTTCAGGGTAACCTGCTTCTTCTCGTTGATATGAGGAGTGACAGTCAAAATGGTACCGGCTGATTTAAACTGAACCTGTGATGTAATATTTGCAGTGGTTTCCTGGGGCTGCGATATGGAGGTTGCCACAGGCACTTCATCTGCAATCTCTATCTTTGCCTCCTTATTATCAAGGGCGAGGATATGCGGACTTGCCAGGACATTGATCTGGTCCTTTGTCGCTGCTGCCTTCAGAATCAGATTAAACCTGTTGGGATCAAGAACATTTACAAAAGAACCCGTGGAGAGAGCCGGGATGAACTCATTCTTTGCGGAATCGAACAATGATGTGACCGTATTCGTAAAGCCTCCAACTGCGTTGAAATCCTTGCCTTCCGCATGTACGCTCGTCTTCAACAGCCATTCGATGCCGAACTGGGTCGTATCGTCGAGGGTAATCTCCGCAATCAAAACCTCTATCAAGACCTGCTTGGGCTGAACGTCCAGTTTTTTTATGGTTTCCAGGAGAGTCAGATATCCCCGGGGAGATGACTTGATAAGGATCGCGTTGATATCCTCATACGCCTCGATCAGGACCTCGCCTTCAATCTCACCGGCCAGCCCTTCTTGCACAGATGCCCCTGCCTGAGTCGTACGGACAGGTGTGCGCGGGACTGTCGGAACAGGCGCTGGCGCTGGTGCAGCCGCAGGAGTGACGGTTTTTACCGGTGCGCCGCTAGCAGCCCTCTTCCCGGTATAAATATTCTTCAGGATCTCGACGAGCTTCTTCGCCTCACCGTTTTCTACGTAATAAACAAAGGTCTTGATGGCGTCACGGTCTGTCGCAGGAATATCTATAGCCTCAAGCAATTTAAGAAATTTCACGATACCGACAGGAGGGGCAGTGATGATGAGCATATTGGACGGTTCGTAGACAACAATGTCGGTTCCGCGCGGCATGAGGTTTCGCACTATATTGGCAACGTCATTTGCCTTGACATATTCCAGGGGTATCTCCTGCGTGACAAAACTTGCGTCCTTTGTCAGAGAGATGGTCTTGCCTGATTCGATCCGCACAGGCTGTTGCTTTGCCGCATCGATAGGCACAATACGGTAAAAACTGCCATACTTGACGGCAGTAAAACCATTGAATTCAAGTATAGTCTGGAAAGTTGAGAAGAGCTCCGACAGAGGCACCTTGTGATGAGACTGGATAGTTATCTTCCCGCCCACGCCCGGAGCTACGATATAATTGATCTTGAGCATCTCCCCGATCGTCTGAATCACTGTCTCTATATCGGCATTTTCAAAGTTCAGCATCACAAACTGTTCTTCAGTCTTCTTCTCGGCTGCAGGAGGTTCGGTTTTCTTCCCTTCTTCCGGTTCTCTTGACGGCGCTATGTCGGGAAGCCGTAACGCTTCCGCCTCTTTTGCAGGTGTTACTGTCTCAACCGGCTTTACAGCCTGTTTGGGGGCGCAAGAGAATACCAGCAAAAAAAGCATGAGGACAGCAGATAACTTAAGGTTCATTTCGTTACCCTCGGGTTCGTGATCGTTTTTATTTTATCTATAGTCAGTTCTATCAATTCGTCGTTCCATTTTAACACAGTCTTCCTGCCCGATATATCGACTAATTCAATATTATCGGTCTTATCGCCCCTTCTCATGGCTATCGCCTTCGCCTTGTCTATCTCCAGATAGGCAACGTATTCCCCGAACGTATCGAGAATAATTCCCTTCAGCACGAGTTCAGGCTTTTTGGGGGGTTCCAGAGGCAGGAGCGCCTCCGCCGAGCCGGACGACTTCGGCTCACGGTATGAGCGGGACGGGTTGAAAAGGTTTCTGTCATGGATCTCTTTTCCCCATGCAGGCTGATATTTGGCGGAAAGAGAAGACACAGCCTCTTTCCGCCCCTGCTTGTTCGCCGCTACGCCCGACAAGGGCTCATATCTGAGCGCCTTTGTGTAGAAATTCCAGCAGGTAAAGACGAAGAGGAAGATAATGACTGTGAGCATGACGCCGCGCCTTATCATATGTCTGACAGCCCCGATACCTGCATCTTGAACTTCAGGTCCCTGGGATTTTGCAAATTCGTAATATTGATATTTAGCTTATCTATCTTAATCAGAAACCTGCCTGACTCCACATGCCTCAGAAAGTCACTGACCTGCTTGATCGTCCCGTTGCCTTCGAAATAGACAGGGATACTGCTGTAGTTCCCTGTCTTCACCTCTGCCAAAGGCCTTATAGTCATCACCCTGAGGCCCGACTTTTCTGTCATTTCGGACAGCTCACCCTGCAACCGCGCAGATGCGATGAAAGCAGATTTTTCATGGATAAGTCTTTTTTCGATCTTCTTCATATCCTCCACGACCGCCTTCATCTCTTCCTCGGTGCCCCCTGCTCCTTTTACTGACAGCTCATCCCTGGTCAAGGCAAAATATTTCCCCTCAAGTTCCTCCCTCATCAGCCCGCTCCGGGGTGTCAGAAAATAATATTCAAAAGCGAATATTGCCGCCACCAGTATTACCCCGATAAGCGCGTACCTATTCTTTCTCAATGCCTTCAACCTCCATCTTCAGGGCAAAACGCTCCTCGCCTTCCTTTGAGATAACAGGAGCCGAATACGAGACATTCTTAAAGGATCTCGAGTTTTCCAGGGCCATGACCAGGCTGGAGGTCTTGCGGGTGAACCCTTCGATCTCCACCTTCCCCTTGTCATCGATCCCGATGGCTATCAGCCACGAATCCTCCGGAAGAAGAGAACTCAGATCCCTGAGCGCCCTAATGATAACACTGTTTCTATTCACAAAATCAGAAAGGACCTTCCTGTTGCTCTGCAATGCGTCGAGTTTTTTCCGCGCATCGATCACTCCCGCAGCCTTACCCTTGATCAGCAGGCGTCTTGCTTCAATGGATTTCAGTGCGTTTTGGTCTTTGTAATAAGAGACGACGCCTGTCAGAAGAAATATAAACACTGAAAGAGCCGCCATCCCGCCGATCAGGTAAGGATAAAAATCCGGCCTCTGCCTTTGAAGTTCAGGAGGGAGAAAATTAAGCTGAAGGCCCTTTTTCCTCAGCCCTGACAGCGCAAGAGCCTGCGGGAGCGGAAGTTGCAGCTTTCTGCCCCTGAATCGGTCGGCAAGAGCATTATCGATTTGACCTGTAAAATAGATCTGTCCCGGAAACAGATTGGAGAGCCTCTCTATCTCGCCTGACGGATCGGCATCTCTCGTAAGGCTCTTTACATAGGCAGGCATCGCATCCCTGAGCCCCTGCACCTCGTAAGCGCTTTCGGTAACAGTGACGCAAATGCCGTGAACGCTTTTCTCGCGGACGGCGTCTAGGAGGGCGCCGAGTGTAACAAGCGTGCTGCATCTTATTGCCATGAGCTCTATCCCGGCATCCTTTGCGTATCCGGCGATTTCACTGACCAGTTCCATCCTCAGAGAAAAAACAAGCGTACGGACCCTTCCCTTTTCACCCGAAAGTATAAGGAAATCGAAGATATACTCGTCTATGGGCAGCGGGAGGTGCTTTTCAAGCTCAAAGAGAAGGGCCTTCTTGAGATCAGACCTGCTCATCGCCGGCATGTCTATCATCTTATGGGAAAATACCCGGAGAGGCAGGCCGATGACAACTCCGCGGGGAGCGTAATCCTTCTTCAGCCGCCTAAACGTATCAGCGATCACAACAGCCTTTTCTCTTCCCGTCTCAGGCAGCGCAACCCTGTCGGTCTTCACAGACTTACAGCCGCCCAACCCCGCCTCTACAACGGATATTTCAAGACTGCCTGATTCCAGATTAACCCCTGTTATTCTCTGCACTTTCTCTCCAGTAGAGTGTCTGAATTTTATAGCCCTTTGCTACGGGTTGCCTGTTCAGGACTGCAACGATCCTTGCACCTGGAACTCCGCTGTGGGCGCGAGCCGTCACCTCTACGCGTAAATTCTGCGCCGCGATAGCATTGAATCCCCGGGCTGAAAAGGGCTGGGGTACGAAGGTGAATCCCCCGGCCTCCGCGCTTCTCTGCTTTAATACCGCCTCTATCTCGAATGCATCAAGCCCCATCAGTTCCATCACCTCGGTACTCACGGTATTAATATTAAGCGATCCGCTCCCGAATGTTGTTATCAGGCCAAGCAGGGGTTTTAGCTCCCCTGCCCCATAAAGGTAATCCTTTGTCATACCCTTTACCAAGGCCAATTCCTCAGGCAGATCAAAAAAGGCGTTCTTTGCCTTATACGGTTCTTCGAGGTCTTCATAATAGTCGTCTTCAGCTCCTGACAGATGGTGCTCCTTATCAGGGTCCTTCCAGTCAAGAACTGAATCCACAAGCTCATCGAGAGTCTCATCCGGAACACCTATGTATGCGAAAAGTCTTCTGAGCCTCTCCCGAGATGCATGGTTTATGTTAATCAGCGACCCCTCATCCGTGATCCTTATATCCACCTCCCCCCGGCCGACAGCTCTCTTACCGGTTATCGGCTGACTCTCCCTGTCAACACGAAAATTGCCGTCGCCGTCATAAAAATCAAATACAGTATCCTTGTCGCTCAATATGTAATTGACCGCCTCCTGGTACCCTGACATTGCCATATAATAAGAGATTGTTTCTTCCTTAAGATTGCGGGTGCTGGTTGTGTTCCATCTGCTGGCATTCAGGTAATTCAGTGCGATAATGCTCAGCAGAACCAGAATCCAGAGGACCATCATCAGGGCAATACCATCCTGAGAATTATGAATTTTGAATTTTGAAGTAAATGAATTAATTTCAGACTTCATCCTTCCGCCTTCATACTTTCTTTTCACAGTTCCACCTGTGTGACACGCAGGACCTCGTCGATGGTCGTTATCCCGGCCTGAACCTTCTGTATTCCGTCCTCCCTGAGAGTTCGCATTCCCATGGCAACAGCCTTGTCCTTGATATCCTTGGCCGTAGCCCTCTTCATGACAAGTTCCCTTATCTCGTCACCCACGGGAAGGACCTCAAAAATACCTACCCTTCCCCTGTATCCAGTACCCGAACAATGTTCACACCCCTTGCCGACCCATACCTCATTGAGCGAAAAGCCCAGTTTATTACCTATCTCCTCGGGGACAGGCTGTTTTATCCTGCAGCGCTGACAGATCTTTCTCACCAGCCTCTGGGCTATCACACAGATGAGGGTGGAAGCCACGAGATAATTCTCGATCCCCATATCCATCAGTCTTGTTATGGCGCCGGGTGCGTCGTTGGTGTGCAGGGTGCTGAAGAGCAGGTGACCGGTCAGGGCGGCATGTATGGCTATGCCTGCGGTTTCCATGTCCCTGATCTCTCCGACCATTATTATATCAGGGTCCTGCCTGACAATATGTCTGAGACCGCTCGCAAAGGTCAGCCCGATCTTAGGCCGCACCTGAATCTGGTTGATGCCGGGCATCAGATACTCAACCGGTTCTTCGATCGTGATGATCTTTTTCTCCGGCGAATTGATCTTGTCGAGAGATGCATAGAGGGTGGTGGACTTTCCGCTTCCGGTGGGGCCGGTAATGAGTATCATCCCATAGGGCTTCTTTATCGTCTCATCATAGATATCCAGTATCAACCTGTCGAACCCGAGGTCCTCAAGGGTGATAAACGAAGTCTCCTTGTCAAGAAGCCTCATCACGATGCTTTCGCCGTAAATGGTCGGAAGTGTAGATACCCTGATATCCACATTCTTCCCCTCAATAGTCGCCTTGATCCTGCCGTCCTGGGGCAGCCTTCTCTCGGCGATGTTCATCTGAGAAAGGAGTTTGATCCTCGATGAGATAGCTGAATACATCCTTACCGGAAGGATCTCTTTTTCATACAGCACGCCATCGATGCGGTATCTCGCCCTTACACTTATCTCCCCCGGTTCAACATGGATATCGCTGGCGCGGTCCTTAACGGCATTTTCTATGATCATGTTTACGAGCTGGATAATCCCTTTCTCCTGTGCAAGGTCCCTGAGATGGCTTATCTCCCCGGTAAGGTCGCCGCCGGACACCTCATCCTCAGCTGCATCTTCGATGAGCCTCTGCATGACAGCGCTCCGTGAGCCCCGCAGGAGCTGGATCTGCTGCTGAATCTCATCCTTCTTTCCAATACAGAGCTCTATCTCATAACCGAAGGAAGACCTCAGGGCCTCAACCCCTTCGGTATTCGTCGGGTCTGAGGTGGCTATCCTGAGTATGTTGCCCTTCAGTTCAAGGGGAAGCATATTATTATTCTCGAGGAAATTGAAGGATACCTTTTCAAGCGGTATCTCCTCAGGGAAATCCTTTCCTTCCACAACCGGCATGCTGAACTGAACTGACAAGGCCTTAAGGATCCTGTCCTCAGGCATTGTGCCGTCCATGAGGATCTCGCCGAACTTCCTTTTGAAGCCTTCGGCCTTCTGTATCCCGAGGATCCTCTCCATTTCAGCTCTGGTGATAAAGCCCATGTCAAGAAGTATCTCGCCTATCTTTTTGTGCATCATTTACCTTGTAGGGATCTTCGGGATGGTGCCGAAGATATACTTGAAATCTTCATCTTCAAATCTCAGTCCGCCGCCTACGTAACCTCCACGCCATTTTTTATTCAGTATGTTATCTACACCGCCGCTGACAAACACGTTTTTGAAAACGAAATAGTCCACGCCCACCTTGACATGCGGGTTTTTTGCATTCCTCTCATCATTTGAAAAGTCCCATATATCTGCAGTCACCTTGCCCCTGTCGCGGTTAAAGAAATAATCACCGCCGACGCCAAAGGTATTCTCTGTAAGCCCTATCCTCAGTGCTGCATCCCCAAACCTCTTTGCAAACTGGGCTGTAAACTCTATCTTCTTCCTTATCTCCTCTTCCCTGACTATCGTCCCAGGCGGTGAGGTTATGGTCTCTTTAGTCGAAACACTCCCGACAGGATCGCTGACCGCGCCGAGGATATAATACTTGTCCGGCCTCGGCTGGAGGGTGACATAAAAATATCCCTTTCCGTCTTTAGGCTTGGTCAGGTACTCTGTCTGGAACGTGATGAACGTCCTGAACCTGTCCACTGCCGAAATCGTCTTGTTGACACCCTCGGCAGCCTTGTTTATCGACTCATAGAGGCGGTCGTCCTTAACGAGTTTCCCGAGGGACCCCTCGCCCTTTTCTATATTTTTCGCTATGGTATCCATCGACTCAACCGCGTTCTTTACCATCGGCCTGTTCTCTTCTATCATGGCCCTGAGTTCTTTGGACGCCCTGTTGAGGTTTTCGATGAGTTCCGGTCCGTCGGATTTCAGGGAGCCTGAAAAATCCTTCATATTCGCGACGGCGACGCTGAAATGATCGCTGTTTTTTTCCACAAGGCTGTTGATAGAGGCCGCCATGGAACTCATGTTTTCAAGGAGCTTTCTCAATCTTGCGTCATTGGCATCGATCGTCCGGTTAAGGCTTGCCGTGACCTCTCTCATATTGCTGACCGTCTGCCTCAGCGAATCCCTTGTCTCATCGTCTCCGAGCAGTTCATTAAGGGACTCGGACAGTTCGGAAAACCTCTTTGAGAAACTTGTGAAATTCCTCACCATATCATCAATATCGACAACTTCCTTCACGTTTTCTATAGTATCGCCGTCCCTGAGCTGGGGCTGATCAGGAGAGCCGACAGTTATGGCGAGAAATTTGTCTCCGAGGAGTCCGGACGATTTGATCGCAGCCCCCGCATCCCTGTAGAGCTTTATATGGGAATCCATCATCAGCTTTACGCGGGCCCTTCCCTTTGTGAGCTCTATCCCGTCAATAACCCCCGAGTCAACTCCGGCCACCTTAACCTTTGTCTTTTCATCGAGCCCGGCAGTATTATTGAAATATATATATATAGTGTAGCCCCTGCTCTTGGCCCATTCGAGACCCCCGACCTTAAAGGTCATGAACGCCAGTACCGATAATACAGCAAGAGCGAATACGCCTACCTTAAGCTCTGTTGAAATGCTTCTCATTACTCACCCCTTCTACCTTTATCGGTCCAACAGCACTTCCGGTAATAAATTGTCTCACGACAGGATTGCCCGTATCTCTGATTTCTTCGGGCGTGCCTGTCTCGATGATCTTCCCTTCGTAGAGCATGGATATCCGGTCAGCGATCTTATAGGCGCTGTTCATGTCATGGGTTATGGCGACCGATGTCACGGAAAGCCGTTCCCTCATCTCCACGATAAGTTCGTTTATTGCGTCGGCAGTGATAGGGTCGAGCCCTGTGGTGGGCTCGTCATAGAGCAGGATCTCCGGCTCATGCGCAATAGCCCTGGCAAGCCCCACGCGCTTCTTCATGCCTCCTGAGAGCTCCGACGGCATAAGGTTCTCAACACCGACCAGACCCACCATCTTCAGCTTCTCTATGGCGATCTCCCTGATGTCCGACAGCTTCATTTTTCTGTGCCTCGTCAGGGCAAATCCGACGTTTTCCCAAACATTCATCGAATCGAAAAGCGCAGCCATCTGAAAGAGCATCCCGAACTTCTTCCGTATTTCATATAGCTCCCTGTCCCTAAGCACCGTAATATCCGCGTCATTTATAAATACCTTGCCCTTATCAGGTCTCAATATGCCGATAATATGCTTTAGGATAACACTCTTGCCTGAGCCGCTTCCACCGATAACGACCCTGCTTTCGCCTTTTCCTATCTCAAGGTCAAGCCCCCTTAAGACCTCTTTGGCGCCAAAGGATTTATAGAGTCCTTCCAGCCTTATCATCTGAAGAGCCAGTTGGAGAGGAAATAGTCGGAGATAAGGATAGTCATAGACGACAGGACCACGGCTCCTGTTGTCGCCTTTCCAACCCCTTCAGCGCCTCCGCTCGTATAAAACCCCCTGTAACAGCTGACAAGAGCTATCGAACCTCCGAAAAAACACGCCTTTATCAAACCGTTGTATATATCGCTGGCCTCAAGAAAGTCCCAGGTCCTTTTCCAGTATACGACGGAACTGGTATGGAAGATTCCCACGGTTACGACATAACCTCCGATGATACCGATGATATCGGCCACGATCGTAACCGCAGGCAGCATTGTCAGACCTGAAATAAATCTCGGAACAATGAGGTATTTCACAGGGTTGGTGGCAAGCGTCTCCAGCGCATCTATCTGCTCAGTCACCCTCATCGTACCGAGCTCCGCTGCCATGGCAGCTCCTGCCCTTCCTGCAACGATCAATCCGGTGAGGACCGGGCCCAGCTCCCTGGTCATGGAAAGGGCAACAACCGTCCCTACCACCGACTCTGCCCCGAACCTCTTGAAGCCCGTGTAAGTCTGAAGCGCAAAGACCATCCCGGTAAAGACAGCGGTAACGAGCACAACAGGGAGAGACCGGATGCCTATCTCAAGCATCTGGACAAAGGTGTTCCTTATCTCGTAAGGGGGGATAAAGGTCTGCTTTATCGTCTCCAAAAGAAGCATAATTATCCTGCCGAGTTCAGCTGTAAAGGAAATTATCGTCCGCCCGAGATTCTCTATGAGTTTTGTCACTGAATATATTCCCTTCTCGATCTGCTCCCAAGCGATGTCATGATATCATAGGGAATTGTGTTTATCCTCGACGATAGTTCTTCTGCGAAGATCGTCTCCGCACCCTGCCTTCCCACGATCACTACTTCATCACCCTCTGCTATCCCGTCGACGTCGGTTACATCAGCCATTGTTACATCCATGCAGACCCTGCCTGCAACAGGTACCCTCTTCCCCCTTACCAGCATCTCGGCATTATTGGAAAACATGCGGCTGTACCCATCCGCATATCCCACAGGTACTATCGCTATCCTGGAGTCCCGTTTTGTTATAAATGTCCTGCCGTAACTGACCGGTGTGCCGGCCGGAAATGTCCGTATAAGCAATATCTTCGTCTTCACCTTCATCACAGGCATCAGGCCGTAGCGTTCATCCCCGAATGGAGAGCAGCCGTAAAGGATAAGCCCGGGCCTGACCCCGTCGAAAAAAGCGTCGTCCAGGGAAAGAATAGCCGCGCTGTTTGCCATATGGGACATGAGCGGACGATGAAGCTTATCCGTAACAGAGGCCCTTATCCTGTTAAACAGCTTTATCTGCTGAAACGCATACGACCTGTCTGACAGATCTGCCTCCGAGAAATGACTCATCAGCCCTGTTACAACAAGACCGTCCAAGGCAGCGATAGTGAGTATATCCGAAACAGCGTTTGAAGGATTCAGTCCGGCCCTTCCCATACCTGTGTCGATTTTTACATGAACCGGAATCCTGATGCCCCGGCTCATTGCTTCGCGCGAAAAGATCTCAGCGATCTTTACATCATGGATTACCGGAATAAGATCATGCATGAAGTAATCAGAGATGTCGGTGCGGTCAAAAAGTACCAGTATCTTTGCCTTAATGCCTGAATCCCTGAGTACCTTTGCCTCTTCCGTGTATGCGACGGCCAGGTGAGATACGCCTTCATCAATCAGTCTTTTAGAGACAGCTACCGCACCGTGCCCGTAAGCATCTGCCTTTACCACGGCGATAACAGGTCTATTGTTGGCAAGTCTGCGGACAGTTGCAAGGTTGTGCTGAAGGGCGGAGAGGTCGATTTCAGATACAGGCCCCCTATTCACCCTTTTCTTTTCCCCCGCCTCCTTTGCTGCCCTCTTCATCAATATTTTTCTTGGGTGTAACGTCTATCTCATCAGGCTCAGATGTTGACTTTTTGAAGTTCCTGATAGCCTGACCGATCCCCTTGCCGATCTCCGGCAATCTGCTCGCACCAAAAAGAACCAGGATAATGACCAGGATAATGACGAGTTCAGGCATCCCTAATCCAAACATTTGTACCTCCTGTTATTAGTGACCTGACGGACAGAATGTCTATTCAAATCCCGCCAGGCATCAAAATGCAATGAAAAGTATCATTATTATAAATAGTTACAGCACTTATTTAAAGTATTTCTCAAATAATGTCAGAGGATTCTCTTATCACTGATCCATGACAACAACATTATCTGCTCAGCAGAAATGCACAGCTTTATTTCAGCACGATGCCTGATTTCGATATTTCCTTAGTTTATTAAAAAACTACTTTCAATACAAGATAAAACATCTCATTCATAAAGAATTTTCTCTTGCTCAAAACACCGAAATTCTGTTATAAAATATGTAAGGGTAACAAAGGTGATTACCTGCCCTGTAGGTGATATATGAAAAAGTTGATCCGGCAAATTAGATCTTTTGGGAGCCAGCGTGAGGTGTTGGTGTGCATGTTGCCCAGGTGGCAAAAGCCTGAAGACACCTTTATGGCACCCACCTATACTCTAGGCGGATCTGATTCTTCATGTACACGACAGGGCGGGATTACAATTCTGATAAATCTGGCAGCTATGGTTTCAGTGCTTTTGGGCAGCATCTTCGCAGAAAATAGAGGAAACATAATCTTCGGGCCGGTCTTTGCAGGCCTTGTAATACATGCTTTAGACAACTTTTCCTTTAATCACAACGTTTTCTCGACGCCAAAAGTCCTCCTTAAACCATAGTCCTGCCCCGGGACTAACAGCTTGGAACTTTTTAACAGGGAAAAGAGAGTACCGCCTCTTGCGTGGAGGATGCAACCGAAGAACTTCGAAGACTTTCTCGGCCAGCCCCATCTGCTCGACAAAAATAAGCCCCTTCGGCGCCTCATCGAAGATGACAAGATTGTCTCCCTCATCCTGTATGGTCCGCCCGGGACAGGCAAGACCGCGCTGGCTCATATCATCGCAAGAAAGACAAAGGCTGATTTCATCCCTCTCAATGCTGTTACTGCGGGCATAAAGGAGATCAGGGAGGCCGTCCAGTCCGTCAGAGGGGAAAAGACCATACTATTTGTTGATGAGATACACCGATTTAACAAGACGCAGCAGGACGCCCTCCTCCCCCATATAGAGACAGGAGAACTGACCCTGATCGGTGCCTCCACTCAGAACCCTTTCTTTTCCCTTGTCCCTGCGCTTTCCTCCCGGTCTCTGATCTTTCAGTTTTTCCCTATTCCTTCCGGCCTGATAAAAAAGCTTCTAATGAAAGCCCTTTCGGACAAAGGGGGACTCGGCCAATACCCTGTTGTCCTGGAAGACAATGCCGCGGATTTCATCGCGTCTGTCTGTGAAGGCGACGCAAGGCGGGCGCTGAATATCCTCGAACTCTCCTTTTTATCGTCCTCTGACAGTGCTGCGGCCCAATACCGTATTACCCTGCAGCATGCAAAAGAGATGCTTCAGAACAGGTCCATCTACTACGATGAAGACGACCATTTCAATACGATTTCAGCCTTCATCAAGAGCATGCGGGGGTCAGACCCTGATGCCGCTGTTTACTGGCTCGCCAAGATGATCGAGGCCGGAGAGGATCCGTTATTCATTGCCAGGAGAATCGTGATATGTGCATCCGAAGACGTCGGAAATGCCGATCCCCATGCCCTTTGCGTTGCTGTTGCCGCCATGCATGCTCTCGAAAAAATCGGTATGCCGGAGGGCAGGATTCCCCTGGCGCAGGCGGCTATCTACGTGGCCTCGGCGCCAAAGAGCAATGCCTCATATCTGGCGATCGACAAAGCCGCCGGATGCATTCGGAACGAGCCTCTACAGAAGGTGCCGGATCATCTCAGGGACTCCAGTTATAGGGCGGCCGGCCGGCTCGGCGCAGGAAAAGGATACCTTTATCCCCATGACTTTGAAGATCATTTTGTAAAACAGGACTATATGCAGACACAGAAATCATTTTACACCCCTTCTTCAGAAGGATACGAAAAGATCATAAAATCACGGCTGCAAAAAAGGAGGAACAGAGCGCATGGATAATATACTCTATCTCGTAATCGCGATCGGCATTGGAATTGTGTTCGGCCTGATTCTGAGCCTAATTTACAGAGGCACCCTGAAGTCACAGCGGGATGCCGTCGGGAGCGAAAGAAAAAGGATTATAGAAGAGGCTCAGAGGGATGCCGAAACAGTTAAGAAAGAGGCTCAGCTAGAGGCAAAAGATATCGTATACCAGGCTAAAAACGATGCGGAAAAGGAGCTGAGGGAGAGGCGATCCGAGCTGAACCACCTGGAGAAAAGACTCAGACAGAAGGAGGAGTCTATAGAAAGGAAGTTTGACCAGATCGACAAGCGTGACCATGAACTGAGCAGGAGAGAGAAGGAATATAATTCCAAGGAACGCTCTCTGCAGGACAAGGAAAACAGATATACACAGTTGATCAAGGAGCAGTCGCAGGTGCTCGAAAAAATATCCGGCATAACCTCGGAAGAGGCAAGGCAGGAGATACTGAGGCGGACAGAAGAGGAATCCCGGTTCGAGATCGCTAAGCTCACCAAGAGGATCGAGGATGAGGCAAAAGAAAATGCGGAAAAGAAGGCCAAGGAGATTATGGGATTTGCCATCCAGCGGTACGCAAGCGATTATGTGGCTGACGCTACGGTAACCGCTGTCAGCCTGCCCAACGACGAGATGAAAGGCCGGATAATCGGGAGAGAAGGAAGAAACATCAGGGCGCTCGAAGCAGCCACCGGCGTCGATCTTATCGTGGATGATACCCCTGAAATGGTCACCCTTTCAGGCTTTGATCCGGTCAGGCGCGAGATAGCCCGTCTGTCCCTGGAACGGCTCATTACGGACGGACGTATCCATCCTACAAGGATCGAAGAGATAGTAGAGAAGGTAAAGAAAGAGGTGGAGATAAATATCAGAGAGGAAGGCGAGAAATCCGTCTTCGACCTCGGGCTCTCCGGAATCCATCCCGAACTTATAAAGACCTTGGGCAGGCTCAAATACAGGACTTCTTACGGCCAGAACGTGCTCCAGCACTCGCGCGAAGTTGCGTATTTCGCCGGCATGATGGCAGGAGAACTCGGCGTGGACGTAAAGCTTGCGAAACGCGCCGGACTGCTGCATGACATAGGAAAGGCAGTGGACCACGAAATAGAAGGCACTCACCAGGAGATCGGCGCAAACCTTGCGAAGAAATTCGGAGAAAACAACAAGGTGGTCAATGCCATCATGGTGCATCACGGCGAGGGTGATCCGATAACTGTTGAGGCGGCGCTCGTAGCTGCCGGAGATGCCCTTTCCGCGGCAAGACCCGGCGTTCGCAGAGAGAGCATAGAAAACTACCTGAAGCGCCTGGAGTCTCTGGAGAAGATGGCGCTGTCGTTTAAGGGAGTTGAGAAATGCTACGCGATCCAGGCCGGAAGGGAAATACGGATTATAGTAAAACCTGACGACGTCACCGATGACATGTCGTCGCTGATAGCCCGGGATCTTTCTAAAAAGATTGAAGCGGAGATGTCTTACCCCGGACAGATAAAGGTCACGGTGATCAGGGAATCGCGGTATGTGGAATACGCAAAATGAAGATGAATTATGAAGGATAAAGGATGAAGGTCCTCTTTATCGGAGATATTGTCGGGAAGGTGGGAAGAACGGCAGTCAAGGCCCTTCTTCCCAGCCTCACCGACAAGTATAAGATAGATCTTGTCATAGCCAACGGCGAAAATATCGCCGGCGGTTTCGGTCTGACAGAGCCCCTTGTCGCGGAACTCCTTAGGATGGGAGTTCATATCATCACAACAGGCAACCATGTCTGGGACAAGAAGGATTTTATCAATTACATATCAAAAGACAACCGGGTCCTGAGACCGCTCAACTATCCTCCCGGCGCCCCCGGATACGGCAGCATCGTCTATTCCCTCCCGAGCGGCCCGAAGGTATCTGTCCTGAACCTCTCCGGCAGGGTCTTCATGTCGAATCTCGACTGCCCCTTCAGGGCAGCAAAGACCGAGATCCAGAACCTTTCAAAAGAAACAAATATAATTATCGTGGACCTTCATGCAGAGGCGACCTCTGAAAAGATAGCCTTCGGATATTTTGTCGACGGCAAGGTCAGCGCAGTCATCGGTACCCACACGCATGTCCAGACAGCAGACGAGAAGATACTCGCAAACGGGACCGCATATATAACAGACGTCGGGATGACGGGTCCGGCGAATTCAGTTATCGGGATCGAGGTAAACCAGATCATCCAGAGGTTTCTTTCCGGGATGCCTGCCAAGTTTGAAACAGGAACAGGAGAGGGGATCCTGTCGGCCGTCGTTGTTGAGATAAACAATGACACGGGCAGGGCAACTGCGATCCAGAGGCTTCAGATCACCTATCCGTAATACGCTGCATGCAGCGACGATTATTTCGCGTCCACTGCCCGTGAAAATATGCGCCAGGTCACAATTGTACTGTTAAGCCTTCTGCTTCGATCTGTAATCCTCTATAGCCTTTTTCAGGGCATCTGCGCCGAGGTTCGAGCAGTGCATCTTCTGAGGCGGGAGTCCGCCCAGCTCTGCAGCAACCGCCTCCTTCGAGATGGCAAGCGCCTCATCAAGCGTCTTGCCCTTCACCATCTCGGTCACCATGCTGCTGACTGCGATGGCTGCACCGCAGCCGAAGGTCTTGAACTTCGCGTCAACGATCTTTCCGTCCTTTACCCTGATATAGATCTTCATCGCATCGCCGCATGTGGGATTACCCTCTGTGCCTATGCCGTCAGCGTCCTCCATATCTCCGACATTTCTGGGATTGGTAAAATGGTCCATCACTCTTTCACTGTACATTCTCCACCTTCCTCTCTGTCTCCCCAGCCCTGTGCATAGGGAGAGATTTCTCTCAGTCTTTTTATAACCGCAGGGAATTCCTGCAGCAGGTAATCTATATCCTCAGGCGCATTTCCCGTGCCAAGGCTGAATACGATCGAGCCCTGGGCCAGACCTGATGGGATACCCATAGAAAGAAGTACCGGCGATGCCTTTAGCGCCCTTGAAGAACATGCCGAGCCGCTTGCTGAAAAGATGCCCTTTGCAGCAAGAAGAAGCAGCATCGCCTCTCCCTCAATGAATTCGACGCAGAAACTGGCATGCCCAGGAAGCCTGTTCTCCCGGTCCCCGGTGAGATAGACCTTATCCACTTCTGTCATCGTATCAATAATCCGATCCCTCAAAGGCCTCAGATACTCTATCCGCTTTGCCAGTTCAGCCTTCGCAAGCTCTGCTGCCCTTCCCATGCCCACGATCGCAGGCACATTCTCAGTACCTGCTCTCCTGCCCGACTCCTGTATGCCTCCGTAGATGAGGGGAACTATCCGCATCCCCTGTTTTACATAGAGGGCACCGGCGCCTTTCGGCCCGTAAAACTGGTGTGCTGCCATGCTCAGGAGATCAACCCCGAGTTCCCTGACATCAACAGGGATATTACCAGCTGTCGCCACAGCGTCGGTATGAACCACGATATTTCGTTCCTTGGCCACCTTCACGATCTCCTTCAGGGGCTCTATGGTTCCCACCTCACTGCTGGCATGGGTAACCGATATCAGGACAGTTTCGTCCGTGATCATCTTCTTTACGGTACCCGGGTCGACAAACCCCTTTTTATCAACAGGCAGATAGGTAACTGTAAACCCACTCTTTTCAAGGAACCTTGCCGAGTTAAGGATGGAGTGATGCTCCATCCTCGATACCAGCACATGCTTTCCTTCGTTCTGCCGGGCAAGGGCTATGCCACGGAGCGCAAAGTTATTGGCCTCTGCACCGCTTGCGGTAAATATGATCTCTGCCGGTTTGGAGCTGATCAGACCTGCGACCCTCTCTCTGGCCTCCTCGATCGCATTCTTCGCCCTCATGCCATATTCATATACGCTCAGCGGGTTGCCGAACTCCTCTTTGAAATACGGCATCATGGCTTCAAGAACTTCAGGATGCAGCGGGTTGGCAGCCACGTGATCAAAATAATGCTTTTTCATAATCACCTCGTACGCTTCTTGATATAAAATTTAAAAAATTCAGGCGTCTCGTTCATTCCCAGAAATTCATTGCCCGTCTTTTCGCACCAGGCCGGGATATCCTCAAGGGCCCCGTCATAATCGGTCATTATCTCAAGTATCTGCCCCTGTTCGAGTTCCTTCATCTGCTCCTCGAGTTTCAGAAGATGCATCGGACACATCATATAGACTATGTCCGTTGTAACATCAGGCTTTACGTTCTGAACGAATTTCATCTCACAAAGGTCAGTGCTGCGCGATTTTTCCCCGGCTGTCTGTTTTTTTCTTTTTTCTTTATCTCTATCACCTGATTCCCTTTTAACAGATCATCGAGGGTCATCGCATCGAGAAATCCCTCGATCTTTTCCCCGAGAGACTTCCATAGCAGATGGGTGACGCATCCCTCAACCCTCAGGCACCCCTCCTTCGGATCAAGACAAGACGTGATGGCAACCGGCCCTTCGAGCTCCCTGAGTATCTCGCCTATGCTTATCCTGTCGGGCTCCCTGCTGAGGACATAGCCGCCACCAGGCCCTTTTACGCTCTGAATCATGCCGGACTTGCGAAGCTTGTTGAGAATCTGTTCAAGATATGCGACAGACACGTCCTGTTTCTCTGATATCTCCCTGATCGTTATAGGCCCGCGACCATATCCACTCGCTATCTCGAACATGGCACGAACCCCATACTGACCTTTTGTCGAAAGCTTAAGCATATATTAAATTATAATAGCCTAGTAATTCTGTCAAGTATTATTTGCCTTGTCCGTTATTTTCATGAAATGCCTGTAATTTCACAGTCAATGCCTTGCCGCATTTCCTATTATTGATCTGAAGAGGGAAGATCATATCAGGGCAGTGGAATTGAAAGACCATCTTATCAGAAAAGGAAAGCAAGCCGGCACCGTCGATGTTCTCATCGCCTTGGCGCGCTTTCCCATAATTGCCATCTCTTAACGGTTGATATTGATAGCCCCGCCCTTGTTAGCTGTCCACCATGCTTTGTATTCAGTCAGCTTGGTTCGAATGGCTGTTTCATCCTTTGTGTCTAAATAACCCTGAAGGGCATTTGTTTCGTCGGTTGCGCTGACTCCGTAATATTTGGAGCGATAATTCAGAAAGACCGTCATGTGGTCAACTATTGACTTGAGCTTGTCATATAGTTTCGGGTCCTCAGTCTGTATCTGTGATACCCACTTGTCGCACAACCACAACCGACGATCCATCTCGTCCTTGATCCACTGAGGGACGTACTTTGGGGACGTTGTTTCTAATTATGCTTTGCATCAGTGTTGTGCCTCTCCGCCCTTTCGATGGACCTTATAATGCTCGAAGTATTTATACCGACGTGACGGGCTATCTCAGCCGACGAAAGCCCAAGCTCATCCCTGC
>JACRHE010000111.1 GCA_016217695.1 Nitrospirota bacterium
ATCTCCGGAAAGCATATTGACAGACTCGATAACATTCTTTATCACACCTGGGAAAAATGCCGCCGAAAGCTGATGTGGGAAAAGTGTATTTGCATATCCTCCCACCGGGGTCCCCAACATCCAGAAACGCCAGATGACGTAAACGCAAGATGCGGCTATAAGCGGAGCAGCATGTCTCAAGCGTGTCATCCAGGTCTTTTCCGGAAGAAACAGAACTATGAGAACCAAAGGCACATAGAGCTCCTTTGCAGACATCGCAAGGAGATAGGCAGCCGCTGCCAGTACTGAGACAACAAAGGCATCCCTTCTTACCGCCTTTACAAATAAGAAGAGCGCTATAAGCGCAAAGACGGCGCCCTCTATATAATGCCTCACCATAAGCAACTGACCGGCAGCCGCAGCCGGAGCACTGGCAATGAATAGCAGGCCTCCCATAAGGGCAAAGGCACGGGATATCCAGAGTCTCAGCAGGGCACAAAACATGATGGAAAGAATCCACAGAGAAACCAGGGTATGAAAATAAAACCACCCCGGCCTGAAGGCAAAGAGGGCAAAGTCGATATCAAAAGAAAGGCCTATCCAGGGAGTAAGATTTGCTGCTGAGAATTCCCTCCAGACCGTCGGGACAAAGAAATATTCCCAGGGCTGGTGGTCGGAAACAAATTTAAGTATCTGAAGGTCGTCAAAGAGCCAGAAACTCTTCAATACCTGACGGTGGAGAATTGCGGTTATCACTGCAAGTAAGCCATAGCATGCCAGATCGGCCCTTCTCTCACTCTTTACAGGCACATATACCCCCTCTCTTATGTCTTCTCCCCGGCGTGCACCTCCAGATTAACCGGGCGCCCGGACAGAGATGATTTCAAAATCCACCATCAGTAAACTACAAGCAAGAGGCCGTTGAGACACTACGGCCCGCTGAATCCGTTCGAATGAGTCCCCTCGCACGGTTGACAGTGGATTCCGGTTATTTTAGCACGGCGTATGTTCTTTCATGACTATTTTTAGGTATAATAGCCTGCATTAAGAAGAGCAGATTTTTTTTGACAACATGGATCTCATGAAACCTTTTTCCCGCACAGACACCACAAAAAAATGCTGAGACATATCGCTGATCTGTCGAGGAACTTCATAACCCACAGACACCTTCTGGCGCATATGGTCGTCAGGGATGTAAGAGGCCGTTTTGCCGGTTCTTCTGCAGGGCTTTTGTGGAACTTTATCCATCCCCTTGTGATGCTGCTGGTTTACCTCTTTGTCTTTGTCTATATCTTTAAACTGAGACTTCCTGACTATGCAGGCAGCAAAGGAGCGGTCATCTATCTCATGGCGGGCCTGTTCCCATGGATGGCGATGGCTGAAGGTCTGATAAGGTCCACCAGCAGCCTCATTGAAAACGCAAATCTTATCCAGAGATCCGTTTTCCCTCCTGAGATACTGCCCGCGAAGGCGGTCATTGCAGCCTTTTCGAGCCACGGGATAGCGATAGCAATGCTGGCCGCATACTCGGTCATTACAGAGCAGAGCTACGGAATAATTATCTACTTGCCTCTTATTGTTATCCTGCAGGTCATGTTCACCCTCGGTATCGGCTTCATCTTTGCATGCATATCGGTCTTCTTCAGGGATATACTCCAGGTCCTGCAGCTCGTCATTGGCTTCTGGATTTACGCCACGCCCATCCTGTATCCCTTAAGCATGCTGCCGGAATGGGCACAGAAGGCCATGTATATCAATCCGGTGTACCCGTTTGCAAGCCTTTACCAGTCGCTTTTTCTTAATGGCGGTATTACTGATTACACCATGGTGACGCTTCTCCTGGCCTGGACCATCCTGTTTTACGCCGCCGGGGCTTTTATATTTTCGAAGCTGAAATACGAATTCGCGGATTGGCTGTGAGCGTTATCATGCCTGAAAATGCACTGGAGCTTCATGACATCTCGAAGATCTACAAGATATATCCTTCTCCCATGCACAGGCTCAGGGAGATTCTGTTCAGAAAAAGACTTCACTCGGATTTCACCGTACTTGACGGCATAAATCTGACCGTGGAAAAAGGTGAGACCGTCGGCATTATCGGTGAAAACGGCGCAGGTAAAAGCACACTTCTGAAGATCATGGCGAACACTCTGAAGCCTACAGCCGGAGAGGTGCTGAGAAATGGACGCGTATCAGCCCTGCTGGAACTTGGGGCAGGGTTCAACCCTGAACTCACCGGAAAAGAGAATATTATACTGAATGCCTATCTGCTGGGACTGGTCAAGTCGGAAATAGAGGCCAAAAAAGAGGAGATCATCGATTTCTCCGAACTCAGCGAATTTATCGACAGACCGGTAAAGACTTATTCTTCCGGCATGGTCATGAGACTTGCATTTTCGATAGCCATCAGCGTCAGTCCCGACATCCTGATTATCGATGAGGCCCTTGCCGTGGGCGATCAGCACTTTCAAAAAAAATGCATCGACCGCCTGATAGACTTCAAGCAGAGCGGCAAAACTATATTCTTCTGCAGCCACGCGCCTTACCTCATCCATGAGTTGTGCAATAAGGCCCTGTGGCTTCATCACGGCAGGATAATGCATATCGGCGATACCACAAGGGTCATTAATGCCTATACCGACATGGTCAGGGAAAAAGATGCCGGGATGAAGACCTCTGTCGAAGAGCACTCCGAAGGGAGCGGACCTGACCGTGATACTTCCATGTGGTTTGACTGGATCAGGATTACGGACAAGGAAGGGAGAAACCTGGAGGTTGTCAAGTCAGGCCAGGATGTATGTGTAAAAATGCGTATCCGGGTAGCGGGGTCTCTTACAGAGTATAAGGGTCATATCGGGGTCGGCCTGAACAGAAATGACGATGTGATAATGTTCGGCGTCACGACAAAGATGGATAACCTTGAACCCGTCACCTTCCATGACGGACAGGAAATCTCTCTGCATTATCCGTCTTTTCCTCTTCTTTCCGGCCAGTATTTTTTCCTTATAGTCCTTATGGACGAGCACGGTCTTCACCCCTATGTTCACCAGCGAAGCAAAACCTTCTTCGTTGAGCATTACAGGGGCGATCTCGGCATTGTCAAACTGGATCACAGATGGGATTTTCATCCCTGATCTGCCATAGCTGGAATGATCAATAAGGCGAAAATCGAGAGCATGCGCTATTACTTTCTGGACCTTCCGTTATGGTCTATGGGAATGCGCTCCAACCCCCTGAAAAAACGTCTTGTCAGGTCTCTACAGGCCGAAACCTCACAGTTCCTCAGCGGCCTGGACCTGATGAAAAGACATACGGCCCTGCCCCGGATAAACTGCAGTCCGGAGGACCTGGCTGAGAAGGCCATTTGGGTGAAGATTATCAGGGAGAGCGACGCATACACTTCCCTGCGAATGACAAGAAAAAGGCTGGATTGCTATTTCAGGATTGAAGGTCTCGGGCATCTTCAGCAGTTTCTTAAAACCGGCCGTCCGGTCTTTCTCCTGACTGGTCATATCGGCAGCTTCTTTATCCCTGCAATAGCTTTTGGGCATATGGGACTTTCCGTCTTTCCGATTGCGAGAACTGTCGAGCCATCCAGTGTACTGCCTTTCGAGAGGAGGTTATATGAAAGGATAAACTACCTGTTGTCCGGCCTGAGATTGCCCTCGTCTCATTATATTTTTACAAGTTATCCGGGAACCATAGACCGCAAGATTATCCGGCTGTGCAATTCAGAGGGAATTTTCTGGGCCGCCCTTGATCTGCCGGGGGCTTATTATTCCTATAAACGCATGCCGGTAAAAATCCTTGGGTTTACCTCTTCCCTGCCTTCAGGTTTGATACAGTTAGGAATGAAATATAATGCTGTTTTCCTGACCGCATGGAACATGGTTGAACCTGATCCTGATGCCGGATTCATCCGGCATCTGAAGATCGATGAACCCTTTCCTGAAGGATTGAATGTTACACAGGCACTTCAACTTTACGCTGACAGACTTTCGTCGGTTATCACTGCAGAACCCTGGCAATGGGCCGGCATTCCGATCATGCATGAATTCATCGAAGAGAGCCGGCCCGGAGCTGGGCAAGTGGTCCCGAGGCCGGAGAAAAATTAGCCCGCATCATTCGTAAATGTCACGGGTATGCCGAAAAAAGCTTTTCGTCAGTATGCGGCCTGCCTTTATAAGATTTTGCCCCGTGTGCTCTGATTTGCCCGGAGAATATTCCGATAACCGGCGTTTACGAAAAGTTTTTGAGGCAGTGGCCGTGACATAATTGCCGTTTCATGAATAATATAGGCTAGGCGATGTTCTTCCGGACCCTTGAGAGGATATACATTTCGTCTCCAAATCCGCTAATAAAGCTAAAAAGCAGAGAGTTCAGCTTATTAAACCGCTGATTAAAAAAAGGGATCAATCCGTATTCATATCTCAGGATATGAAAATCAGGGTCGAGCATGCCCTGAATTTCATCAAGAGTGAACTCCCTGACGTGATCATAGGTCTCCCCGATCTTTCGGGGATCAACAGGTGGATTGATACCAGATCCATGGAGAAACTTCAGACGGTTCGGCAACCTGGCAAGATTAGGGGTCGAGATAATAAGATAGCCCTCCTCTTTAAGGACTCGTTTGATCTCCTGAAGAGAAGTCGTGACAAGAGGCGTTGGCAGATGCTCCAGGACATCGCAGTAGAAAACCAGATCAAACATGTCATTATTAAACGGCAGGGCATATTGAAGATCGTGCTCTATGATCGGGACCGCTTCCCTGTCCATCATGGCCCGGAACCCTTCAGCGTGGATATAGCCCCGTGACGGATGCTCTGTGGCTGTGACCGGAAGATTAAGGAACCTTCTGCATAAGACCGCTAACACTCCAAAGCCTATCCCTATCTCCAGCACTTCAGCTTTCTCGATGCGCTCGGGGACGAGATCCATGATCCTGAAGTAATGTCTCTTCCAGACCTCTAAAAATTGCTCGCTCAGCTCGGGCAAAGGCTCTCCGTAATCCACCTTTGACAATTCGAGCATCAGATCACTTATCTTTTTTTCGCTAATTTTCATTGCTTCAGCAGGCAGCCTCCCCCTTGGATGGAATTACCCGGTTATTTTATCAAAAAAGGCGCTCTTTTTGGTTATGCTTATTGACGCAAGCCAAAGCCGGATCAGATATGGCCTGTGAAGCTTATAAAGAGGCACTGTGGTAAAATATTATTCAAACTCCTTGCGTCTTTACCACGTAAAGAGATGCCCAAAGGTGAACTGATTGATATCTATACTAATTGCAAACTACAAGGCCGCAGACCTTCTCCTTGATTGCCTGCATAGCATCAGCATGCAGAATGCGGACACCGAAGTAATAATTGTAGATAACAATTCCGGGGACTATGACCGCGAGGCCCTTCTCGCGCTGCGCCGGGAATTCCCGTTCCTGAAAACGGTCTTCAATAAAGAAAATAGGGGCTTTTCTGAGGCAAATAACCAGGCCTATGCACTAAGCAGGGGAGAGCATGTGCTGTTTCTCAACCCTGATACATTTCTCTTTCCGTCGTGTCTGAACAACCTTGTCTCCTTCTCAAAAACAGCCGGCAATGCCGGAGGCATAATCCCGAGGCTCTGGATGGACAAAGGAAAAACCTTTCTCATGCCCCCTTCCGATCTTCCTTCCATGTGGGCAAAGGCAATATCATCGCTTGCTCTTTCTAATGACAGTCTGTTCACCCTCTACCGGAAGCGATGGCTCAGAAAGGCCCTGACGTTCTGGAATTCCGACGCTCCGTTGACTGTCGATGCAATATCAGGGGCTTTTTTCCTGACTGAACGCAAAGTCCTTGAAAGAGTTGGGGAATTCGATGAAAGATTTCCTCTATACTTTGAAGACTCCGACCTCTGCAGGAGGATGAAGAAAGCTGGACTTAGGCTGTACTATTTCCCGCATGCTGACGCGGTACACTTATATAATCAAAGCGCAAAAAAGTCAGGAGAGGCTACGCAGAAATTCATCGCCTCAGAAAAAATGTACATGGAAAAATTTTACAGCCCTTATTTGATAAGCGCGGTCTCATGGTTAGAGAGACTTGCCAAACCTGCCCTGGAAGCTCCGGTAAAACCATGGGATTTTTCAGTTCCGATCACTGCAACTCCAGGTGACTATCTCCTTTTTTCGTCTGAAAAAACAATGATACCCTGTGTCTGCCATAAGATACTGGATAATCAATTCATCTTCGAACCATCATTTACAGCGATGCTTGCCAGAGGCGCATACTATGCGATGGTACTTAAAGCTGATGGCTCCGGTGCAGAAGAACTCATAATGGATAAACATTAATAAGAGCGATTCAGTCACAGGAAGCACTGCTTATTTACCCCTTCGGTCACGGGTGAACAGATTCAAAAATCCCCTCCTTACCAAGGAAGCCTGCCTGCCGGTAGGCAGGGGTATGGAGAGGAGGATTATCGCTAAGTCCAGCTTCTATTGACAATCTGTAGCGGTTTTCCTGACAATATATGGACAAAAGACCATGACTTCTCAAACGGATTCAATTACATATCAGGGCATTGACCGCACCGGTGAGGCTGCGGTGCCTGTCTATCCCAAATCTGTTATCCTTGAAACAACAAACCTCTGCAACCTCAAGTGCAAGATGTGCCACGTCTGGGGCGAAGGGGTTTCTCAAAAAAGAGAGACGGGCTTCATGCCTGAGTCCATCTGGAAAAAGGCCATCGATGAACTCTCTGCATGGCCGGAGGCGGTTAATGTCGCCCTGCATGGAGCAGGTGAGGCGCTCCTTCACAAGGACTTTTTGAAAATACTCACGTACGCAACATCCAAGAAGAATCTTTCCGTGGGATTCCTCAGCAACGGCGCACTACTGACAAGGGAGCTTGCGGAGAGGATCATGGCGACGGATATAGCATGGATAGGCTTTTCCGTTGATGGAGCCCAGGAGGAGAAATACAATAAATATCGTGGTACAGACCTGCGCAAAGTCGAGTCTGCCATTGAATATCTGCTGACGTTAAGAAGGGGGAAAAAACCCGTAGTATTCGTAAATATGGTGGCACTGCCTGACATTGATTCAGAACTTTTTGTCCAAAGATGGGTCGACAAGGTGGATGAGGTAAAGGTATCCAGATACAGACCGGCAGGCCACAGGGATTTCCTGACCGAGAAGATCGAAAGGATTCCGTGCCATCTGCTGGATGAGATGCTGGTAATTGCCTGGAACGGGCAGGCGGCCCTCTGCTGCGAAGACATATGGGCTGACGTTGCTCTCGGCAAATTCCCGGAAGAGTCCCTTTATGAATTGTGGCATTCTCAGCGCTTAAATAAGGTCAGGGATCTGCACAGGATGGGAAGATACGGGGATATCCCCCTCTGTTCAGACTGCGACTCATGGAGCAATACCTTAACCAGCACCGAACTCAGAGAAAGTGAAAATCTGAAATTGACGAAATGCGCAGCGCAGACCAGCTATCAGAGAATCAAGGAAACCAGCCCTGCCGCGAATGAAGATAGCATACCTGCTGGATGATACCTCTCTCTGCGGGGGAGTAAAGGTTGTTTTCGAGCATGCCCGCATGCTCTCCCGCAACGGATTCCGGACAACGATAATCTCAAAAGGTGACCGCCCGCAATGGGCTGAGATGGGCGATGCTGATTTCCGGAAGATCGAAGGGGAATTTGCAGACAGACCGGAATCCCTCTCTGGTTTCGATCTTGTAATAGCCACCTTTTACAGGCAGGTGCTGGAATTATACGAAAGCCCGATTCCTCTTGTGCATTTTTCTCAGGGGTATGAGGCGGATTGCCCTTTTTGGAAGGAGATGAGGGAGGAGATCGAAAGAGCTTATCGGCTTCCTGTTCCCAGGCTTACGGTTTCCAGAGTTGTTGCAGCGGTCATGGAAAATAAATTCTCCCAAACAGCCGTGTATATCCCGCAGGGAATAGATCTCAGCCTTTTCCCCCGAAAAGATATCCCGGACAGGATAAGAAAAATCCTTATTGTCGGAGCATGGGAAAATGAAGTCAAAGGCATTCGTTTTGCAGTACAAGGCTTTGTGAAAGCAAAACAGGCGATAAAGGATCTTGCCCTGGTTCGCATATCTACGATGCCTCTATCTGATGAAGAGAGGGCCATCTGTAATCCTGATGAATTTTATACATCTGTTGATCCTCTGGATATGCCCGGCATATACGGGCAGTGCTCAGTCTGCATAGTCCCCTCCCTTGAAGGAGAGGGTTTCGGACTCCCCGCAATAGAGGCGATGGCGTGCGGCCTGCCCGTAATCCTTACGAGGATTCCTTCTTTTTTGAGTTTCGGCGTCAAAAAAGACTACGCATATTTTGTCCCTCCTGCTTCGGCAGAGGATATAGGCAAGGCTATCGAGCATTTGAATCAGAGACCTGATCTGCTCAGGATGTTTGCCTTAAGGGGCCGTGAAGTCGCCGAAGGCTTTTCTATAATAAATACAGAGAAAGAGCTCGTTTCTGCTATAAATAGTCTTTCAGCCGCGCCTGTCATAAAAATAAAGCCGGATACCGGCTTTATTTACATAGGACGGCCTCTTCCGAACCCCTCTATCGAAGAACGGCTTCTCAGGGAGCTGTCAAAAAGTACATTTAAGGGAAATTCGGATGGTGTAACTTTAATATCAGAGAATGCCTCCGGCATTACAATCGGAGAGATACCGAAGGCCACTACAGAGCAGTATATCTGCCTGTCCCTTGATGATTCGATGTATTTCTCGAAGAACTGGTTATCTCCCCTTATAGAGGCGCTGGAGAAGGGATTTGAGCTGGCGTCCCCTGTCTGTATCGATTTTTTCGATGTGGCTATGCCTTATTACAGCCCGCTATCTTTTAATGCCTCAGCTGAGCTTCAGGCTGAGAAATATGAGGGGAATTATATTAGCACGGGGGAGATTCCACCTTTTGTCTTTCTGGTGAGGAGGGACAGTCTGTTCTCCCTGCCTCCTGAGACCTTGATATCAGGGCTGCCTGGAAGATTGAAGAGCTGTCTGGTGCCGGCATCCCTTGTTCACAGGTTCGGAGACTATTATGCCATGAGAAGGGATGACATCCTGCCTTTTCTGCCGCATGGCGTGAAAAAAATCCTTGATGTGGGCTGTGCGAAAGGACTGCTCGGAGAAGTGATAAAAAAAGAGAGAGGGTGCGAGGTTTATGGAGTCGAGATGAACAGAGCAGCGGCTGACGAGGCAAAAGGGAGGCTCGATGACGTCTTTTGCCTCGACGTCGAGAAAGCTGATCTCCCGTTCGATGAAGATCTGGATGCCGTTATTTTTGCCGACATTCTTGAACATCTTGTAGACCCATGGCTTGTCTTAGAAAAAGCAGGGACATGGCTCAAGCCGGAAGGGATCGTAATAGCTTCGGTTCCCAATGTCTCCCATTATGCAATACTATCGGATCTTCTGCAGGGCAGATGGGATTATATCCCTGCCGGGCTTCTCTGCATTTCACATCTCAGGTTCTTCACCAGAAAATCCATCGAGGAAATGTTTCTTAAATGCGGATATCACGTCCTGACGCTGGCCCCTCACGAATGGCCGACAAACCTTGAAGACGAGATAAAGAGCAGGCTATCTGCTCATCTTAATGTCTGTAATCTGGGAAAAGATATTTTTACGTCAGGATATTATGTCGTTGCCCAAAAAGCATCCAAATTACATAGACCTGACAATGCCTGATAAAGATAAACTCAAACCCGAAGATTTCATCATACGATCCTATCAAAAAGGCGATGAGATCAGGATTAATGAGATGTTCAATGAGGTCTTTCAGCAGAATAGGCAACTGAGCCACTGGTACTGGAAATACCGGGATAATCCGAACGGTCCGGCAATTATTAGCCTTGCCGAAACAAATGACGGCGATATAGCTGCACATTTTGGCTCTTATCCCTTAAAGACCTGTGTCAGCGGCGCGCAGACGGATAGACCGGTAGAATCGACTATTTATCATGCAGGGGATAAGATGACGAGAAGGCAATTCCGGTCCGCAGGCTTTGGTAAAAGCTCGCTGCTTGCAAAGACCTTTCAGCACCTTTCAGAAACTACTTCAGCGGCTGATACCTCTTTCACATTCGGTTTTATGGCTCATCACAGCCTCAGATTTGGCCTGCTTTTACTAAACTACAAACTTGTCGAGCCGGTGCCCTACAGAAAGATCGAGTCTGCCGGGTTGTTCGCAATCAGGATGCCGTTTCATAAAAGGCTATTTCGCGGGGTGCAGGCTGATCAGGCATATGAAGTTGATGAGTCATGGACAGAGTTGTTTAAGAGAGTCTGCAGTGATTATGCGTATCTTGTGAAACGAGATGCTCCATATGTAAGATGGAGATACCTGCAAAGGCCTGACAGGCAGTACGTTATTGTACGGGTAAAAAGGGGCTCCAGACTCTCAGGATGGTCTGTTTTTTTCCGGGAGGCGAATAAAATCATATGGGGAGATGCGCTTTATAGCAAGGGAGATCTGGACAGCGTGAGGGCATCTCTTATATTCCTTCGAAATCATCCCCTTGCAGCCGGAGCCGAATATATCGAATGCTGGTTTCCTCCGAGGCCTGCATGGTGGGATGTTATTCTGCGGTCTCTGGGATTTAAGACAGAAACAGAGCCTAACAGGCTCTGTTTCTGTATCGGTATTATTAAGGATGCCACCGCCCTGGACAGGGCAAAAAATCTGCTCTACTATACCATGGCTGACAGCGACCTATTTTGATTCCTTTCTAAACTCTTTTGCAGGCTCTTCCATTCCGGGAGGGATGAGCTTATCACGATAGAGCTCGACACCGGCATCCTTGATCGCCTTATCGATAAAGTCCTTTATCTTCGCCTGTCTGAAGTCCTCAAGGAGCTTCTTGCGTATCCTTTCCTTCATAATAGATTCAAGGGGTAAAGTCTCTTCACCTTTTTTGTCTGTTACTTTGATTATATGATAGCCATATTTTGTCGTCACAATATCACTAATATCTCCCGGCTTCAGTGCAAATGCTGCATCTTCAAATTCCTTGACCATCCTCCCGCGTGAAAAATACCCGAGATCTCCCCCCTTTGTCTTGGCCGAGGGATCATCACTGAATTCAGTTGCGAGTTTTGCAAAGTCCTCCCCGGCTTTTACTCTCTTCAACAAATCCTCTGCCTTTGTCCTTGCCTTCTTCTTGTCTTCCTCAGAAGCGTCTGCATCAACCTTTACAAGAATATGTCTCGCAAGGACCTGCTCCTTAACCTTGAATTCATCCTGATGGGTCTTGTAATAGATCTCGATATCTTTATCTGTAACGCTGATATCCTTTGCAGTCTTTTGCTTGACGAATTCGGTAGCAAGGAAATCATTTTCAAAAAGACTGAGCTGCTCTCTTATCATGGGATCTTTGTCAAAACCTTCTTTTTTTGCCAGAGCTGAAAGCACTATCCCCTGGACAATCCTCCTGAGCAGCATATCCTTATTTCTGGGATTGTCGGCAAAGGACTTCTGCCTCTCCTCAGGATAAAACTTGATTATCCTGTCCAGGTCAGCCAAAGAAATTGTCCTGTCCCCTATCTTGGCAAGTACATCTCCCTTGCTCTCGCTAAAAGCTGTGCTCACAGTCAATGCAAGCAACCCCATCATGATTATAAATATTTTCTTCATATCACCTCTCCTGACGTCAGTATAGATTTGATCGAACAATTCGATAATAAATATTTCGCTGCGGGGATATATTACATAATAAAGAGACGGATATGCAACAGGGGGAATGTTCCCCCTGTTGCATATCCGTTAAGTCACCTGAGATGCCTATGACAGAAATTATTTACAATCCCGGATTTGAGTTATAGTCGGTATATCCGATTCTAAGCTGATTTTCACTGCCCACATCAACATTGACCACCATCACGTAATAACATCCTTCCGGGTTTGCGTAAGGGCTGGCGGCCTCAGGATTTATTGAGGCGTTTCTCTTGATAAGATTAGTCTCCATAGCTGTGCCTGTCATGCTGGCGTAAAACCCTTCCGGTCCACCTGAATGAATCACCCCACTGAAAAGATTGGTCCTGTCTGCCATCGTAGGCTTTTTAGAGTCATCGCAGGTCGGACCTGAATACCTTATGACCATGTCTACATTGTACTGGTTTGTCTGAATCATATCTGCCAGATCGACAATCAACTCGTTGACGTTGCCTGTTCCCTTATCGCTGTTTTCTATAAAATAGAAGTACTTTATCTCACCGGGTGAGATTCCAAAGAAGTACTTTTTCCCGTTTTGAATGAGAGACGCGGTAGTGGAGCCCGACGTCTGTGTAACCCTGACCGATACTGGTATGGATTTGGATATCGTAGCGGTCCCCAGTGTTGCATCCAAAGCTATGCTGCCGGTATATGTGCCGGCGGCGAGATCATCAGTATGGAATCTCGCTACAAAGCTGCCGTTGCCGTTGCCGAGCGCAGGCGCGGTCATCTCACCCGTTGCCCCCGCTGTGTCTGTCCAACCTGAGGTCACCCCTGTTATGGCAAATGCAAGGTTATTCCCGCAATTATCCTTCACCGTGACGCTCACATCCGACGCATTACTTCCCTTGAAAACAGTGCTGGATATCGATGCAGGATTTACCTCAACGGTCGACGGAGTACAGGGGCCTGTTACAGTCAGTGTCACATTCAGTGTTGCACTTGTTAGGCCGCTTGAAGAGATGGTTATAGTTCCATAATAGGTGCCTGCGGCCTTCCCAGCGGTGTTCACCGTTACGGTAACCGTGCCGGTTCCCGGCGTGGAGACAGTCAGCCAGGGACTGCCGCTCGTTACGGATGCGCTGTAACTCACTGCAGTTCCGCAGTTATTCGCCACAGATGTAGTAGCAGTCTTTGTAGCCCCTGATTCAGCGGTGATATTCACCGGCCAAACACTGATCGAAGAGGGCGTGCACCCTCCTCCGAAATCAAATCCCGGGGCTGTAACAGTAAGAGCAACATTGACTGTTTTCGATGAACTGCCGGATGTAAAGGTTATGACCCCTGAATAACTGCCGGGCGAAAGGGAAGCGGCATTCAGTGTCGCATTGGATATTCCCTGCTGGTTGGTAAGGGTAATCCAGCTCTGTGAGGCGGCAGCACTAAAGGAAATCGGCTGGTTGCAGGAGTCCTTTACACTTAACTGGACTGTCTCGCTGTTTCCCCTCTGGAGGGATTTAGTGATGGAGGCAGGCGTTACGTTTATCCCTGTACAGTTCTGATTTGCGCCGCTGACAGTAAGAGTTACGTTTATAGTCTGCACATTACCGTATGCATTCTTGATTACAACAGAACCCTGATTTATACCGTTCTGAAGACCGGTGGAATCGAGTGTTATGGTTAATAGGCCTGTCTGTGTCCCAATCTTTATCCATGAATTTGACGCATTGGCGGTGAACATTATCGGTTTATCGCAGGAACTCCTCACCGTTACATCCACCGCTTTTGTCTGGCCTGATGTTAATGCCTCAGAGATGACTGTCGGAGTCGCAGTAAAGCCTTCGCAGTTCTCCGGTACGATAATCTCGATGGCCCGCTGTCCGCATACTGATGTATCCAATGCGAACACATTGTCAACAACGCTATCCATACAGACAGACAGCTTAAAAGATTCGACTCCTGTTGTATTGCCCAGCGCCTGCCATACAACGTGCGCATATTCTATCATGGCATCGAGGCTGCCCAGGGCCTGCATATTTGAGAGATCTGTAAAGGGCACCCATCCGGAGGCACTGTAATACTCCTTGCTTCCGCTCTGAAGCCCTTCTTTCCAGATAAAGAGCTCAATCGGTTTTCCGACATTGCTCCCTCCGACAAAGAAGAGAGGCACATCCAAAGGCTGGCCGGCATTGCACGTCATGTCCACAGGAAAATCATTGATAAAGACCTCTGCCCCTGCAGATGCCGAAAATACAAGCCCGATCAGGACCGCCAGGAAGATTACCAGTACTCTGCTATTTCTCATTATTTAGCCTCCTAATGCTTTTTAATACGTCTACTGTAAATGTAATGCAAGAATTATGCAAATTAATTATTTTTCATTTATTTCTTATCTGTTAGTCTGTTATTCCCTTAAGAATACCTGAAATGTTGCGATTTCCCCCGTATAACCAGGAAATGCCTTCTTCTATCTATTTATTATAGCATATCCTTTGAAAATTACTACTTTTTGATCCATTTCAGCGCCGGGAGTAAATGTCAGGAATTGTCAAAAGAATAACATCTGTTACACATAAAAAAAAGAGGTGAGGGAAAACCCCCACCTCTTTAAGAAAACTAGCCAACCCTAACTATACGATATTATGGGTTGGTGATAAACGTTGTGTATCTTGCCGGAAGCATATGTGTCCAGTAACCATCCATGATGCCCTGAAGCTCATATGCAATCGCGGGAAGACCAAGCGCAGTTGCGTCAGCACCGCCCACTGCATCCTGGCCTATAGCACCGGCTGTATCCAGCCAGTTGTTTCTGTTTGCTGCGAGTCCATCGACGCTCGTGTTGATAGATACCCAACCGAGCTGGAAACCGCCGGCAGCAAGATTGAACTGTAAGAGATCCGTGTTAAGAAGCGGTGATGCGGTATCTCCAACAGTAATCACGTTAACCTCATCACACTTTACGAGCGTTGACGTCACGCCAGGGGAGAACCCGGTTGTAACAGTCGGTGAATTCTCTTCGTCATCGAAGATAGTCACTGCGATATAGTCGCAACGGCCGTTTGTTGACTCATCCCTTGCAGTAACGGTCGTGCTGCATGCGCCTGTACCATCAGCGTTTGCGCTCGTGCCGATTGAGCCGTCAGCAGCGATGCATGCGCGATCGTTGAACGGACCATTTAATGCGATCGGAATAACGTTACCTACTGAAGCATTGATCGTAAGCCTCTTTGTAGGGAATGTCTCGATGATATCCGTAGCACCTAAAAGAGAAGTCTCGATATCATAAATGAAATACTCTACGGACTTTGCGAGTACATAGTTCACTTCATTGATACCGGTGGCAGCACCGTCAGCACCAGCCTGATCGATGTCGTCACAATTGTCAAGCCTCGGCGGATCATCTGTTGCAAGGCCAGGGGCTGCAACGACTGTAGTCCTGCAATAGGCAAGAGGAGTTGCATTGTAGGCATATGTACCTGCACCATCCTCAACGTTGAAGATGTAGGTATTTCCTGCCATGGTGTTAGGAACATCGATGAGAGCTGTCGGGAAGCCGCCGCCAGGAGCCAACAGGCCCAGCTGCTGTCCACACTCATTAGGTGTTGTTACAACCTTGAGTGCGCCAGGCACATCAGCCCAAGCTGAAACGCCGATGATCTCGAAGTAACCCTCTTTGGTATCGTTTGCAGAAACTGCTGCTGCTGCACCTGTTGATGAATAGTGGAAAGCTACACCTGCAAGGAAGTTATCTGTTGCATCATTGTTGCCCTGCGGGTCAGGATATGTCGGTGTATCATTATCATACCAATAAAGCACACCAGGTGATGTTGTAGAACCATCACCGATTATCCATGCGGACCACTGGTCACCGGCGCTGAGACAGATGAAGAAGTCGAGAATTTCATTACTGTCATGACCTTCCCTAAACCTCACCTTTGCTGCGATACCGGTAGTAAGTGACGTGTTGATAACCCTGAGAAAATCATAGGCGTTTCTTGCGTTGAAATACCCATAGATAAGGGCATCCCCAAGGCCTCCAGGATTAACATACAAGTTCAGAGTAGCCGGCTGGACGACCGCTGCGGAACCGTTCGTCAAGCCATCAATCTGATCAGCCTGGGCTACTACGCTGAAAGCGAAGATGCTGATAGCCACAAGCAAAACTGTTAAAAAGCTTTTCTTAAACATTTCTCCTCCTTATAAAATAACTTTTTACCGACAACGCCGGTAAATTTTTTATTACAACAAACCTTATTCTACCTTTATCTGCCTCTCCTGCTTCCCCATCACCTCCTTGTATCCATTATTATTTTACTGAGTAAGGCTTTTCTTCCCTTTTGGAACATGATACCATTCTCCATCTACCCTCACCCATAGTTCCGTCAGCTCAGTATCATGCTCAAATGCCTTAGCGCCAGGAACCTTTAACCTCACATCTGTTTTTATCTTAACCTCAGCATGTTCAGCATCATTAAGCTTTATGTCCTGCACCTCAAAACGTGTATATGTCATCGCCGGATTATCATACTGCTTAAGATATATTGTCAAAGAACTCTTTTTCCTGAAAACGGGATCTTCGTAGGAATATGCCTTGTCGAACTCCCTGCTTATTTTATGGTTCCAGTAAGACATAACCCTCTGTTTCAGAACCTCCTCATCCTGGAGACTTTTTACAGCCTCTTTTTTAGCACATCCCGAAAAAATAATCAAGGACAGAATTACAAGATAAAAAGCTGTTTTTATTCCCCTCAAAAACTGTTCTGTCCTTTCCTGTCTTCATCCTTGGTTTTTAGAACTATACTAAAAGACATTTAATATGTCAAGCCTTTTTAGCATAAAAACCTTAGCAATATTCGTCGTTTTACGACATACCGTGCTTATAATTCTTGCAAGAATGAGGCCAAAATATAATTCGGTACTATTTGACCCTAAATGACTGCAAATATGCGCTTTCCGGTCAGATAAAGCCTCTTTGATAAGCCCGGACTGTGTCTTAGCCTGCACACGCTGTGTATAATATTTGCAACAAGCAGTAGTCATCGGGGAGTAACCTGCTGAGCTCCGCTTCCGGCAGCATCCTCTTTGCTCTTTTCTTTTTCAGCATTATCCTTTGTGAATTCCTCTATCTTCATCTTCGTATTATCCCTGAACCTGTTGAGGTAATTAGAGGTCGTGCCCTGGGCCTCCTGCTGATTCCTTATAACATGAGGCGTAAGAAGAATAATCAACTCCGTCCGGCTGGTGTCATCGATGGTACTGCCGAAGAAATATCCAAGTATCGGGATCTTGCTCAAAAAAGGTATTCCAGATCGTCCCTTCGAGCTGGTTTCATCAATGAGCCCGCCGATAACAATGGTCTGGCCATCCTGTGCAACAAGGTTTGTTGTAACCTCTCGCTTGGTAACAACAAACTGTTCAGTTCCCAGAACGCTAATGGTTGTTCCCTTTGAAACCTCCTGGGTTATTTCAAGGGCAACGAGTCCGCTGTCATTCACCTGAGGCTTAACCTTCAATATCGTGCCGGTGTCCTTATACTGGATAGTGGCAGTAGTTGTATTCGTAGCGGTTGTCCCTGACAGAGGAGTAGTTGTCGTCGAGGTCGCTATTGGAATCTGATCGCCTACCTGAATCCTCGCCTCACGATTGTCGGAAACGAGAATATGCGGAAAAGACAAAACCTTCGCCTTATTATCATCTGCAAGCGCCTGGACAAGAAGCTTCGTCTTATTGGCCAGGTCAATAGCCGTAAATGTCAGGGTTGGGCTGCTGATCTTGGACACGAACTCAAGAGGACCGCTGAGATTCAGGGTATCGCCGGCAAAAGGCTTTATCCCCTTGATGTTCAGATCGTTCTGGATCGTCCACTGCAGGCCAAACCTCAGATTATCCACCAGCTTCACCTCTGCAACAAGCGCCTCAATCATGACCTGCCTCGGCACAATATCGATCTTCTGTATCGTGTCATAAATAAGCGCGTAATCTTCAGGAGTAGAGAGTATCACGATAGAATTCGTGATCTCGTCAGGGATGATCCTGGTTGTTTCCGAAACAAGCGCCTCTCCGCCGGCCTGTCCCATCGATACCTGAGGCTGCTGTGCAGCTGCAGGCTGGCCTGCTGCAGGGGTTTGAGTCTGGAAAGGTGTTCTGGCAGGAGTGGCAGCGGCAGTCTTCGGCGCGGCCGACTTCTGGCCGAGAAATATCTGCTGCAGGAGAGAGGCGACATCTTTGGCCTTGCTGTTCTGAACAGGATACACAAAAACCTGGGGCGTAACCTGCCTGAGCTGCTCGCTGTCAAATATCTCAACAAGCTGAAGCAGCCTTTTCACATTAGCGTCTGTGTCGGAAATGATAATATAGTTGCTTTTCGGCACATCAATGATCACTGCTGTCTTTGAAAGAAAAGGTGAAAGCACTCTTACCATTTCCGAAGATTGCACATAGCGGACCGGCACTACCTGAACCAAGGCCCGACCGGTTATCTCTACCTTCCCCGACTCCCTTCCTATCCCAACCGGAGATGGTTCCCTCGAAATGTCTGCTATCGGCACTATTCTGTAGAGCCCGCCTTCTTCAACAATACCGATGCCGCTGATCCTCAATATGACTTCCATCAGGGGAAGAACATCCTCTTTTGCGACAGGAGCTATTGACCTGAAATTCACCCTCCCCTTTACGCTCGGGTCTACGATATAATTCACCTTCAGCACATCTCCAAAGATAGTCTGTATAACCGAATAGACATCTGCGTCATCGAAATTGAAGCTGACATCGCCTCTTTTTGAGACCGCCGGCTTGACTGGCGGCTGGAAAAACGTAGCGGGCTGTGGCTGGGTAGCAGTCGGCGGTTGCACAGGCTGAGGCGCCGTCGGTTGAGAGGGCTGAATAATCTGGTGCTGTGGCTGAGGCTGAGGCACAGGAGGCAGGCCCTGTACAGGAGGTTGTGCCTGCAGCTGTGGTGTCAATGGCGGATCCGCCTTTTCAGGCGGTTTTGCCGTATTTAAGAAAGAAGCCGGTCCCGCAGCGCTTCCATCACTACTATCAGCAAGCGCCCCATTTATATTAAACAGGAAGGAGCCGGCAATTGAAACGAAGATTAGTGCGGTTATCAGTCTTTTATGCATTATGCACCTCATTAAAACAGCGTACCTTAAAATAATTTATTTGCCCACCCATGTCAAGAAAATCAAAGAGCCCTCATTCACCATCAATATTGATCGGGAACTGCATTTGAGCTGATTGTAGCCGGCGCCGCTATAGCTTATGCTCACCGTCTGTGTTAAAATATCGCCCGGAGCCATTCTCTTTTGAAAGTTAAAAGTTCAATGTACCTTTTGCCGGTCTTAAGGTTAGCGCTAAAAGATTCTTGGCTATCATGAAAAGCATCATACTGTTTAGTATATAGCTGCAAGTCTGTGTTTAAATCAGCGGAATCTTTTCCGGCACCTCAGCACCGGAGATTAATAATATAAGTATCTCAAGGAGATCAATGTCGAGCGATTTTGCGATCTGCACCATAGTTTCAAAAAATTATCTCCCTTTCGCTCGGGTAGTAGCAGAGTCTTTTTTTCAACATAACAGGGGTGAAGCCTTTGTCCTGCTTGTCGATTCAGCCGACGGATACTTTGATCCGTCAAAAGAGAGATTTACCCTTATTGAGATAGAGACGCTAAGGGACGCGGTACCCGACTTCGACAGATTCTGTTTTCAATATACGATACTCGAACTCAATACGGCGATAAAGCCGTATCTCATAGAATACTTGTTTAATAAATATAACCTTAGAAAACTTATCTATTTTGACCCCGATATTCTGATCACCAACTCACTCGACAGGGTGCTTCAGCTGCTTGATACCCACTCTATAATTCTCACTCCCCACCTGACAGCTCCCATAACCGATACCTATAAGCCAGGCGAAATAGACATCCTTTTGTCCGGCTCATACAATCTGGGATTCATTGCTCTTTCCAATAGCCCATCGACTTTTTCCATGATATCCTGGTGGCAGAAAAGGCTCTACAGCAATTGCATCCATGCCGTTGAAAAGGGTCTTTTCGTAGACCAGAAGTGGATGGATCTGGTGCCGGGCATGTATGAGGATGTTCTTATCCTCAGGGAGCCTGGTTACAACGTTGCTTACTGGAACTTCCATTGCAGGGCTGTGGAGATCAGGGGGAAGCAGATATCGGTTAATGGTGAACCTGCCTATTTTTTCCATTTCAGCGGGTTTGATCCTGAAAACATGGAACCGGTCTCGAAACACCAGAACCGGTATAAGATGAGCAGCATGTTAAAGGATATCCAGTCTGTATTCAGGGAATACCGGGACAGGCTGCTTGCCAATGGATACAAAGAATGCAAAAGCTGGTCTTATGCCTTCGGCTGTTTCTCGACAGGAGAAAAAATACCTGAGCTCGCAAGAAGGCTTTACCTCTCGATGGGAGATGAGGTCAAGAAATTCGGTAATCCTTTTTCAACAGGAGAAGGCAGCTATTTTGAATGGTTGAATGCCAGGATGGACAGTGCCGAGCCTCCCATCACCCGGCTCATGTACGAGATATACAACGTCCGCAACGATGTCCAGAAGGTCTATCCGGATATATTCGGATCTCACCGCGAAGGGTTTGTCGCGTGGGCACTGACCAGCGGGAAGAAAGAATACGGTCTGAGTGACTCTTTTTTCCGGGATGTCATTGTCACGACTGCTGAGAATGCTGAACTCTCAAGAAAAGTCCTCTATCTGAGCACTGCCAATACAGTCAAGGAGATCCTGAAGAAAGTCCTCAAGAGGCTTTTCTGGAGGAGTCCGCGGATAATAGAGAAGCTGAAGACATGGAATAAAAAACTGAATGTC
>JACRHE010000112.1 GCA_016217695.1 Nitrospirota bacterium
AGGAGCTTGCTGCAAACCTGGGGGTATTTACAGGAGACAAGGTAAATATCGTCTCGCCTGTCGGAGAGATAGGCCCGATGGGAATGCTTCCGAAGATAAAGCAGTTCAGGGTTGTCGCGGTCTTTGAGATCGGGATGTTCGAGTATGATTCCAATCTCGTTCTGACACATATAAGGCCGGCTCAGGAATTCTTCGGCATGAAGGAAGAGATAACCGGCGTGCAGGTGAGGCTGGCCGACATCTATAAGGCGCCTGCTGTGAGGCGGCATCTGCAGGAAAAACTGGGTGTGCCCTATCATGTCCTTGACTGGATGCAGATGAACAAGAACCTCTTTTCAGCGCTTAAGCTCGAAAAATTCGCCATGTTTGTGATCCTTGTCCTGATCGTCCTTGTGGCATCCTTTAATATCATCAGCAACCTCATCATGAATGTGATAGAGAAGAGCAGGGAGATCGCGATCCTGAAGGCTATCGGAGCAACGAACAGAGGCATCATGATCGTATTTATGCTGCAGGGACTCTTCATAGGGCTCATAGGCACCTTCATCGGAATGACAGGCGGATACACTCTTGGAGTTATCCTTAATAAATATCAGATCATCAAGCTGCCCGCGGACGTTTACTATCTGAGCCATCTGCCTGTCAGGATGGAGCTTTTTGACTTTGTTGTCGTCTCTGCTTCGGCGATTATCATTAGCTTTCTGGCAACCCTTTATCCTGCCTGGCAGGCGGCAAAGCTGAACCCTGTTGAGCCATTACGCTATGAGTGATATCCTCATAGAGGCGATCAGGATCGAGAAGTCCTTCAGGACCGAGGCCGGTGAGCTGAGGGTCTTAAAAGGTGTTGACCTTGCGATCAAAGAGGGAGAGATGCTGGGGATAATAGGCGCCTCAGGAGCAGGCAAGAGCACGCTTCTGCAGATCCTGGGGGCTCTTGACCGGCCCACCTCAGGCAAGGTTATGTTTCAGGGCAGGGATGTGGCGTCTCTTGATGACAACAGCCTTGCCCGTTTCAGAAATACCAGCATAGGCTTTGTATTTCAGTTTCATCACCTGCTGCCTGAATTCAATTCCCTCGAAAATGTCATGATGCCGGGGATGATCAGCGGCAGGCCGTTGCCCCAAGTCGAGAAAGCTGCAACGCAATTGCTCGGGGAGCTTGGTCTGTCAAAGAGAATAAAGCACCGGCCAGGAGAGCTCTCAGGAGGCGAGCAGCAGAGGGTGGCTGTTGCGCGCGCCCTGATTCAGCATCCAAAGATTGTGCTGGCTGACGAGCCGACCGGCAACCTTGATACCGCAACTGGCAATGACCTCTTCGGGCTGTTTCTGGAACTGAACAGGGAAAAGGGGATAACCTTTGCGATCGTGACCCATAACAAGGACCTATCCGGAAGGTGCAGCAGGGTGCTTGAGATGGCCGATGGAGTGTTTATTTCGTAATATGAAAGTGCGCCGTTGATCCGCTTTGCCAAAATTCCCATCAATATATTAGAGGCATATTATTGACAGAGAAGAGTAAATGTTTTACGATAATTGTATCGATCAGTTGATTGGAGGACAAATGGGAACTACAACAATTTCTCCCAAGTTTCAGGTCGTAATACCAAGGGATGTCCGGGAAAAACTTCATCTGAAATCCGGCCAAAAGATGGCCGTGGTGACGAAGGGTGGAATTATTTATTTCATACCGGAGAAGCCCCTTTCTTCCTTTCGCGGATTTCTTAAAGGCATGGATGCAGGCAATATCAGGGAGGATGAGGAGAGATAGTGCAACTTGTGGATTCCTCGGGCTGGATAGAATTTTTTATAGACGGCCCCCTGGCCGATAAATATGCTAGGCATCTGAAAGACCCGGCTAGTGTACTTACGCCGACTGTCGTTTTGTTCGAGGTCTACAAGAAGATCAAACGGGAAAGGACAGAGGAAGAGGCTCTGTCGGCTGTCGCACTGATGAACCGGACGAAGGTTGTCGAGCTGACCGAAAGCATTGCTCTTCTCGCTGCAGATCTGAGTATTGCCCATTCCCTCCCCATGGCCGATGCGATTGTATACGCGACTGCGCTTGAAGCAGGTTGCAGGGTCATAACGAGCGATTCTCACTTCAGGCAAGTGGACAGAGTTATATTTGTAGAGTAGCTTCGTTGCAGACGATAATGTGAAGGCTATAGTGTTACGGCTGGTTCTTTCTCGCGGTCTCTGCTGTGGTCGCGGGCGATAAGCATATAGATGGAGGGTACGACAAAGAGGGTGAAGAGCGTGCCGATGAACATGCCGCCCACCAGCACCAGGCCGATGGAATTACGGGCAGCTGCTCCTGCTCCTGTGACAAGGGTTAAAGGGAAGTGGCCGGCGATGGTTGCGGCGCTCGTCATCAGGATCGGGCGCAGACGGGTCATTGAAGCCTCACGCACCGCTTCCAGTTTGGTGTGCCCCTGAAGCTGCAGCCGGTTTGCAAATTCCACGATCAGGATGCCGTTTTTTGAGACGAGTCCCACGAGGGTCACCAGACCGACCTGGGAGTAAATATTCAAAGTAGTGGTCCAGCCGCGGGTCCAGAAGGGGACGTTGGGGTCCGGCATCTTCAGGAAGGTAAATAGCAGCGCGCCGAACATCGCAAGAGGCACTGAGCCGGCTAAAATTACAAAGGGGTCCCGGAAGCTGTTGAACTGCGCTGCCAGCACCAGGAAGATAAGCACGACGGCCAGTGCGAAGGCAGGAAGGAACTTGTTACCTTCTGTTCGAAGCTGGCGCGACTCTCCTGTGTAGTCGATAACATATCCCTTAGGCAGAATACGGGCAGCCTCGTCTTCCAGATACCGCAGCGCCTCATCCAGAGGCCGCACAGCCACTCCGCTGATCTTGACTGCATTGAGCTGCTGGAAGCGGTTCAGCGAGCGGGGCACGACTGAATCACGAAGCGTGGCAACAGTGCTGAGCGGAATCAGTTTGCCGTTGGGACCGGTGACGTATACATCCCTGATCTGCCCGGGATTAAGACGACCTATCCGCTCGATTTGGGGGATTACCTTATAGCTTCTTCCTGAGATATCGAACCGGTTGACGAAGTTGCCGCCCAGCATGCCGCTTAAGTCAGAGCCTACCTGCTCCAGGCTGAGCCCCAGGGCTGCGACCTTGTCGCGGTCGATAACGAATTCAGACTGGGGCTGGTCGATCTTGACATCGATCTGTGGCGGAAAGGCGAACATTCCGCTTTGCATGGCTTTCGTCTGAATTTGACGGGCGAAATCCAGGAGCTGTTCTGTCTCCGAAGTAGAGGCCAGGATGAACTCCACAGGAAACTGCCCGCCTCCGGGAAGCGCCGGAGGGGTGACAGGGAATATCTGAATGCCGGCAATAGCCTGCAGTTTCTGCTGCACCTCGGGCAGGATCTGGAAGATATTTCGTTTGCGTTCATCCCAGGGCTTGACGACCATTCCTCCGAACCCGGTGTTGGGAAATGTTATCTGGAAGGTGAAGTCCGTTTCCGGCAGACTCAGAAATGCATCGTTGACAGCTGCAGCATAACGGCTGTTTTGGTCTAGGGTCGAGTTGGCGGAGGCGTCCAGTATGCCGAAGATAACTCCCTGGTCTTCGGTCGGAGCCAGTTCTTTTGCAGACATGATGAACATCGGCACAGTCAGTAAAGAGACAATAATCCAGACCAGATATACAGCAGGCCGTGCGCGCAAAGTGGCGTCGAGACAGCGTCCGTAGGCGTTTCGCAGCCTTCTGAAATCGCGGGAGATGCGGCCTGCAAGACCGTGCTCCCCTGTATCCGGCTTAAGCATTTTGGCTGACATGACCGGAGAAAGGGTAAGGGCCACGATGCCGGAAATGGTAACCGCGCCTGCCAGGGTGAAGGCGAATTCGCGAAAGAGCGAGCCGGTCAGCCCACCCTGCAGGCCGATGGGGAGGTAGACTGCCGCAAGAGTTATGGTCATGGCTATTATAGGGCCGACCAGTTCCCTGGCGCCGAGAATGGCGGCCTCCAGCGGCGGCCTTCCCTCGCTCATATGGCGCTCGGCGTTCTCCACCACAACTATGGCGTCATCTACCACAAGACCGACTGAGAGGACAACAGCAAGCAAAGTGAGAAGGTTTACGGTGAAGCCGAACGACTGCATCAGGAAGACTCCGCCGATCAGAGAGACGGGAATCGCCACTACCGGAATCAAGACGGAGCGGAAGGAACCGAGGAAGAGAAATATGACCACCATAACGATCAGCAAGGTGTCGCCGAGGGTCTTGAGCACCTCCTGTATGGCGTTAGTTATATAGTTCGTAGCGTCATAGGCCACGCGGGCCTGCATGCCTCCGGGCAGATCCCGCTGGATGGCGGCCATCTCAATACGAACCCGCTTGATGACATCCAGGGAATTGGCGTTAGGGAGCGGCCAGATTCCCATAAAGACTGCGGTCTGGCCGGAAAAGCGGACTTCCGCGTCATAGTCCTCGGCGCCCAGTACTATATCTGCTATCTCTCCCATGCGAACGATAGAGCCGTTTTGTTCGCGGACTGCCAGCCGCCTGAAATCATCAACAGTGTTCAGGTTTGTATTTGCCGTCATGTTCACCTGGATAAAGGCGCCCTTGCTCCTGCCGAGGGCCGAAAGAAAGTTGTTGGCTGCAAGGGCCTGGCGAACCTGGGCAGGGCTGACATTTAGGGCCGCCATACGCTCGGGTTTGAGCCATATGCGCATGGCGAAGGTGCGTGCCCCGAGGATGTCCGCGCGCTGCACACCCTCGATTGCAGCCAGGCGCGGCTGGACAATGCGCACCAGGTATTCGGTGATCTCGTTTTGTTTAAGCAGGTCCGACGTGAAGCTGAGATAGGCAGAGGCGAACTGGCTGTCGGCTGACTCTATGTTGATAATAGGCACTTCAGCCTCAGGGGGGAGGTCCCGCCGCACCTGGTCCACCTTTGAGCTGATCTCGGCCAGGGCTCTTGTGGCGTCGTAGTTGAGCTTCAGCCTGACCTTGATGGTCGAGAGGCCAAGACTGGACTGTGACTCTATGTACTCTATACCGTCGGCGGCAGCTATGGCGCGCTCCAGAGGGGTCGTCACGAAGCCGCGCACCAGGTCTGCGGCAGCACCGACGTAGACGGTGGTGACCGTCACCGCTGCGTTTTCGCTGCGCGGGTACTGGCGGACGTTGAGAGTGCGGACAGCCTGCAGTCCGGCAATGACGATAATCAGGTTGATTACGACAGCCAGAACAGGGCGGCGTATAAAGAGATCAGTGATTTTCATACAGGGACACGCTCAGTTGTTCTCGGGTCTGGGGGCCTTCTGAAAATCAGGTGCGAGCTTGTTGTCGACTACCACTGCCTGGCCGTTACGCAGCTTAAAGACGCCGGTAGTGACTATTGTCTCCCCCTCCTTCAGACCGCTGGTGACAGCTACGAAGTCCCCGCGCTTTTCACCTATGCGCACGAACTGCTGTCGCAATACCTTGCCGACTTTTCCTTCCTTGTCATCTCTTTTCTCCTCAATGACGAAAACCGAATCGCTGTACGGGGCGTACAGGACCGCGGTGGCAGGTATAGTAAGCACCTTTTGACTGGCCGGTAGTCCGACTGCCACATTGACGAACATACCTGGCCGCAGCTTCATCGCGCGGTTGTCCAGCGTTGCCTGCACTTTTATGCTGCGTGTTTCAGCATCGACCCCGGGGTTTATCGCTGTGATCCGGCCCCTGATCGTTTCGCCGGGGATGGTATCGCCTGTCACATGAACTCCCAGGCCTGGGCGCACCTGCGGGAACTGCTGCTGCGGCAGATTGAAGTCAGCATAGATAGGGTCGAGCGACTGCAGAGTGACGATGGGATCCCCCTCGCGGAGCATCTGGCCCAGGTTGACCTGGCGGATTCCGAGATGGCCGCTGAAGGGAGTGCGGATAGTCTTTTTGGCTATGGCGGCCCGTATGCTATCTGCCTGGGCCTGGGCCTGCTCTGCATTGGCTACCGCGTTATCGCGGTCGGCACGGGCTATTATGCCCTTTGCAAGCAACTGATCTGCTCTTGCGAGGTTGGTGCGGTACAGGTTCACCTGTGCCAGTGCTCCGGGAAGCTGCGCCTCTTCAGAGGAAGTGTCCTGGCTCAGCAGGATATCTCCTTTTTTCACATGGGTGCCGGGCTCGAAATTGATCTTGACCACTTTACCTGCCAGTTCAGCTGAAACCATGACTCCCTGCACAGCGTTCAGCGTTCCTACAGAGGTCAGAACCGTCTCCCACGTTTCTGTCTTAACCGCGGAGGAGGTTACGGTTTCGGGCGGAGGAATAAACTTCTTCCCCTGATTGATCATCGCGCCGATCTGCAGCGCCTTGACAGCGGCCAAAACGGCGATAAGGACAATCAGCAGGAGTAATATGAATACGATGCGTTTTTTCACAATGAGAAAGACTATCACGCGAAAAGAAAATTATCAATACAACTGAGGCTGTAAGGTTATTTCCTGAATTTTTTTTTCAGCGCCTTCTCGACAGGTCCCGGAACGAGCTCTTTTACCGGCCCTCCCATCGAAGCGATCTCTTTTACGATCGTGGCTGTCAGAAAAGAATATTCCTCGCTCGGCATCATGAAGACCGTCTCGATCTGTGAGTTCAGGCGCCTGTTCATAAGGGCCATCTGGAGCTCGTATTCAAAGTCGGATACTGCCCTGAGTCCCCTGATGATCGCAATCCCCTTTTTGCTCTTAACATATTCGACAAGAAGACCGTCAAAGACCTCATATCTCACTGTCCTGTATTTTCTGAGAGAACCCTTAATAAGAGCAAGACGCTCCTCAACGCTGAAGAGGGGCTGTTTCTTCAGGCTCGGGGCAACAGCGACGATGACCTCGTCAAATATCCTGATGCTTCGCTCAACGAGATCGAGATGTCCGTTCGTAAAAGGATCGAATGTCCCCGGATATATGGCTATTCTTTTCATGATAGTACCTTTCTGTAACGTGTCAGCATGGTGTCTCCATACCGGTATTCTTTTATGACTTTAATCGTAGCGCCCCCGTATTTTAGAACGTTTTTTGATGGATGTTCAACGATCAACCATCCGTCTGTCTTCAGAATGCCGGATGTTTCTATCAGGGGGAGAATAATGTCGAGCTCATCAGTCTTATACGGAGGGTCTGCAAAGATGATGTCGAAGCTCAGGCCCTCTGCTGATGCCCGCTTCAGAAAGTGCGCGGCATTTTCCCTGAAGATGCGGGCTCTTTCTTTCAGTCCAAGCTTTGCAATCAGCTCATTGATCATGCCGGACCTAACAGGATTATCTTCAACGAAAAAGGTCTTCTGCGCTCCCCTCGAAAGGGCCTCGAATCCCACGGTCCCTGTTCCTGCGTAGAGGTCAAGAAAAACGGCATCATAAATTTCGCTTCGCAGGATATCAAAAAGCGCCTCCCTTACCTTTGAAGATGTTGGCCGGAGGTCCTGTTGCTCACCTTTTTGGCCAAACATCTTCCGGCTCCCTATCTTCCTGCCTTTAAACTGCCCTGCCGAGATTTTCATGATGATAACCTGGTTAGCCGGATTACTGTTTGAGGTTTACTGCGCCGGTCAGGGGATCGTAGTCATATTTTGAAAAATCAACGGTCGAACCTATGAGGCTCTCGACATCCCCGAGTTCCTTGGGATATGCATCGTTAGAAGCATGATATGCCCGGACGGCCTTTCGCACAGCATCGAGGTTCGCAGCCTCACCGGCATCCTGTCCCTTCTTGTAGGAATTGATCATAGCGTCGCCGTATTGAGAGACAGGGTTCTTCGGCTTTTCTTCACAGGAAAAAAGAAGAAAGAGTGAGACGATAATCAGAGGAAATGATTTCAGTATGAGGCTGAATGGCATGAGAACATTTTATAGAAGTAATATTATGATGTCAAACAAGGCGATACCCTGGCTTGCTTGTGGTGAGTTCCAGATAAGATTTAGCTGACCTCCCCTCATCCTTAGGGGAGGTCAGGAGTGGTCTTTCCTATCCCTTTACAACCAGCACCGGACAGGTCGCATGACCGATTACCTTTTCCGTGACGCTGCCCATCAGAAGACGTTTTAGCCCTGTTCGTCCATGAGATCCCATGACTATGGTGTTAACCTTCTGGTCTGCCGCTATATCGATAATGGCCTGGTAAGCCTCTGCTTCCCTTACAAAGGTGACTGCTTTTACGCCTGCTGCCTCTGCCTCTTTGCCGGAACTCTCTGCGTATGACTTTGCCTTTGCAACAAGGTCTTCAACAAGCTGAGGGGCCTCTCCATATAACTCGGCAGGCACATCAACAACAGACACGATCCTGAGTTCGCCTCCGTATGACTTTGCAAAATCTATCGCGTGTTCAACCGCAATCCTGCTGTGCCTGGACCCATCCGTCGCAACGAGGATCCTCTCAAAGCCGACAGTAGTATCCTTCGGAACGACGAGAACGTCTTTGCGGCTGTAGCCGATTACCCTTGCGGTAACGCTTCCGACAAGCGCCCTTTCGAGACGGCTGAGACCCCGTCTGCCCATAATAATCAGGTCACAGTTCTCGGCATCTGCAAGGTCGATGATCCTCTCATAGGTCTCGCCCTCTTCGCAGACGGTCTTGATGAGGGCCCTTTCCGCTTTCGCTATATTGTTGGCCTCAAGCAGGGCGTCTTCACATGGCTTTCTCATCGCTGCCATGATATTGCCGACGCCCACCATATCAAGGTCGCCCTGATATGGCGGGACAACGGACACTACTGTTATCCAGCTCTTTTCGTTGTTGGCCAGTCTGAAAGACTCTCTAAGAGCATGTCTGCTTGTCTCAGATCCGTCAACCGCAACAAGGAGCTTTCTATATCTCCCCATGGCTCAAGGCCTCTCCTGCCTGCTGCAGTCTTTCAGCCCTGCGGCCCTGCCACATTGCGCGAAGGACGATGAAGGCGCCCAGTGCCAGGGCAAATATCATTATCGCGAAGCTTGTGGTCTTCAGGGCCTTCACAGTCCCCTCTCCCAGTGTCTCTATAAGGCCGAGCTGCGAGAGATAAACAGGGACCATCAGGCCTCGGCTGAAGAGCACGATCACCATGATCAGACCCATTACCACCTTGATCATGAAGGGCTTTACATATGTCGTACCTATAGCTCCAAGCTGAATCCCGAAGAGTGACCCTCCCAGAATAACCATCGCAAGACGGATATCCACGAGGCCGTGCATGGCGTATTTGAAGGAGCCTCCAAGACCCATGACAAAGGCGATTACGAGTTCTGTTGCAGAGGCCATAAGGCTGGGCGCGCCCAGTACATAGATCATTGAAGGTACGCCGACAAACCCGCCGACCGCTATTGTGGCCGCAAGCATGCCGGTCGCAAAGCCCAGAGGAATGGTGAAGAGAACGGAAATCCTGGCATTCAGGCTCTTAAAATAGACCATAGTTCCGGGGATATTTACCGACTGCACCCATTTTGCAAGTCTGGTGATCTTCTCCTCCTCATGCATGTTTCCTGATTTATAGGTCTTCCAGGCATCGCGGAGTACAAAAATGCCTACGACCGCAAGGATTACAACAAAGGCGACGCTGACGTAGAGGTTGGAGCCTGCGTCGCCGAAGGACTTCTTTATATTCTCCTGTATATGTGCCCCGTATAGGACTCCGGCCTCTGCCGAGATGCCGAGAATGATACCGAGTTTGACGTCGACCTGGCCGTATTTGGCACGTTTCATTGCGCCGACAAGGGCCTTCGGGAACTTATGGCACATATTGCTTGCGACTGCAACAAGGCCCGGCACGCCCATGCTCATCATGCCTGGGGTCAGAACAAAGGCGCCCCCGGAGCCTATGAAGCCGCTGACCAGACCTCCTACAAATCCGACTAAAAAGAGATAGATTAGATTGGCTGCATCGAGGTTAATGAAGTTGGATGCCGCCTGCGCTATATCGTGCATGCTATTTGACCTCCTTTTTCTTTTTCGAAGCCTCAACTCCCAGGACGGTCCAGAAGTGGCCTGTGAAGGTCCCGTGGACAAATGAGAAGATGAAAGCGGTTATAATGGGCAGGAATGCAAACATGCCGCCCTTTGCAAAATTAGTGTTAAGCAGATCCTGATTGGCAAGCAGCGCCACATACAGCCCGATCGAAACTATGCCTGTAAGGACCAGCATCCCGACCGGTTTTTTCTTTTTTCTCTGTTCGTATCCTGACATTTTTCCTCCGTATGATTAGTGAGATTTTCTGAGGGTCTGGGTCTTTCTGACTTCAGGCCTGTCCGTATTTCTCTTATTGAAGCGCTCGCCTTCGCGCATGATCTCCCGCGCTGTTTCGAATTCGCCCTCTTCCGCAAATGTTACTGCCGCCATCAGTCTGTCAAACTTTGTCAATAATGCCTTTTTCACTTTAGTTCTCCTTTTTTTATATCTCTGCGCTCAGCGGCTTTGAGATATGTACTATCGGTTTTGAAATATTCTTCAGAAGCCTCTTTATGTCGGCTGTCTTTCCGCTCTCTGAAAGAGAAGGGCTGATCAGGACCATATCTATATACGGCCTGCCCTTCATGAAATCCTTTGTAATCGTCGCCACATCCCCGTTTGCTTTATGGCAGGTCAGGCTGATAGCCGTCTCTCTGGACCTTTCTGTGAAGCCCATAATCTTTTTTTCAACAAGATCCCTGATAGCCTCCTGTTCGCTGTCCATGACCTCTTTCATTGTCTTGAAATCGCCGGCCTCTGCAAAGGCTGCTGCTGTCATGATGTCCTCAAATGCGCTCATCATATGTCCGGGATAGATGATCAGCAGCTCGATATCCGTGTTCAGGGTTTTTGCCAGTTCAAGCACGTAAGAGAAACCCTCATCACAATTCTCACCTCCCTTTGTCACAAATAAGATTTTATTGTTCATTTTTGTAGCCTCCTTTTTCATTTCCGATGATATATATACCAATCTCCGTGCCAGCTCTAAACCCATTGATAAATAAGGAAATCAGAAAGATTTTAGCGCGATGAACTGTTTCACATTGGAACTAGCGTGAAACAGATTGAAAGGAGCGAAGACTGTCTGACATTATTACATCTGCTGTTCTTGGGAACATATATTTCACGGGTATGCCGAAAAAAACTTTTCGTCAGTACAGGTATGCTTGGGCACATATTCGCAAAGTATGCTCCGATTAGAGGTGGGATAACTTGTTGACCGGCGCTTACGAAAAGTTTTTGATGCAGTAGCCGTGAAAAATCGGCGGTTCAAAAATAAATTGGGATAGGCACCAGCCTTTTATGGTGGAGCACGATATTCAGTGTATAATGGTGTCAGAGAGATGAAGACTGATCAATCAGAGGTTAAATCGGCACTGAAGGTTCGCAACAGGCGGGTGCATATGGCAAATGAAAGGACCTTTCTTGCCTGGATGCGGACGAGCATATCTATCATGGCCTTCGGGTTTGTGGTTGAGAAGTTCGGACTCTTTATAAGGCAGTTTTCTTATTTCGTGATGCAATCAGGAAGCGGGCGGAGTGCTGAGCCGGTGCCTCCCGGAGTGCAGACGGCGGGCTATTCTTCAGTGCTTGGCGTTGTCCTTGTGGCGTTCGGAGCGCTAATGGGCGTGCTGTCGTTTATCAGATACAAGAAGGTCGAAAAGCAGATTGATGCGGATACCTATCAACCCTCCCGGATTCTGGATATCATGCTGACGCTCTCTGTCCTGATTATCGGCATATTTCTTGTGCTCTACCTGGTATACAGGACATAGACACGATCCGGCTGGTTCTTCCTGAACTCCGCTCTTTTCAAAATCCTCAAAAAAGTGTAAGTTATTATCGGAAATCAACGATGGGGAAAGTTGAGTTTTACGTGACTAAAATTGCAACGCCGATATTATTTGGCTGACTAATATGAGATGTCGGATATTAGTCGTAGTGACTGACTGACTAATATTCCAAAAAGAGTATTAGCAAGAAACTATCTAATAACT
>JACRHE010000113.1 GCA_016217695.1 Nitrospirota bacterium
CGGTCACCTCATGGCCTTCCTGCTGAAGGCTATGGACGATATGTTTAAGGGTGATGGCCTCATCTTCTGCAACGAGTATCTTCAGAGTCATTTTACCTCGGTAATGTAATCGTGAATTCGGTGCCTTTGCCCGGCTCACTCTTTACAGATATCTTCCCTCTGTGCTTTTCTATTATATTGTGTACGATTGCAAGCCCCAGGCCTGTTCCCTTTTCCTTTGACGTATAAAAGGGATCGAATATCCTCTGTATGTTCCCGGCAGCGATGCCTTTCCCGGTATCAGAGATCCTGATGATGACCGCATCTGAAGTTTCGGCCAGGTCTACCGTCAGATCCCCTTTGCCTTCCATAGCCTGGACCGCGTTGCTGAAAAGGTTGATGAACACCTGTTCCATAAGATGCCTGTCGGCAGATATGGAGACCGTCTCAGCAGCCTTGATGCCAGGGCTTATCCCGGCCATCTCTCCTGCAGATATCATCTGGTGAAGGACCGTGTTTATTACTTCCGATAAGTTCATCTGCACTAATTCAGGGGGCTTTTCCCTCGAGAACTCCAGAAGGTCGCTTACTATCCTCTTTACCCTGAGGGTCTGGGAAAATATGTCGCTGACCGTCTCTTTGACCATCTCGGAACAGGCCTCCTGGGAAGAGATCTCCTTTGAGAGGACCTGTGCAGAGAGATAGATATTATTGAGAGGGTTATTCAGTTCATGGGCTACGCCGGAGGCGAGAGTCCCGATTGAGGCCAGCTTTTTGCTATGGAGAAGTTCTTCGTTCTTTTTATGGATCTCCCTGTCTCTTTCAATAAGATCGTTTTCCATCTTATTGAAGGCGTCGATCAGAACTCCTACTTCATCACGTTCGTGAGGGATGGTGAGGGAGGAGAAATCGCCTTTGCCTGTCTTTTCAATCGCACCGGTCAGGATCCTGAGATGGTTCACAGCACTGCGGCTGACAAAGAACAGGGCGCTCACCCCGACCAGGAGAAAAAGCGGGAATAAGATGAGTGCAGCCTTTTGGGAAAAACCGATTGCCTTTTCGACCTTCTCCCTTGCGGAGCTGTCGAGGTTCTTCGATAGTGTCAGAATTTCCTCCCCGTCCCTCCTCAGTGAGATGATCTCCCTGTTCAGTGAATTCAGGGTGATGATAACCGGCGCATTGGCTTTGAGTGAAAAAAGATTCTTCAATAGATCGGCGTTGACGAGCGGGCTTTCCAGAAATGTAGTCTCCATGATCGGAAAGTACAGGGAATCTCCGCCTGAGCGGTTCCTGAACTGGCCGATCTCTTCATGGAATTCGCGGGTAAGCGCATCGATCCTGCTGAACGTCTCTTTATACTCCCCCATTTTGTAGCGGAGGTTGATCAGTTTGTCCGTGTCATAGACGCCCTGATTCTGCTGGATGATCTTCCCGATCTCTTCTATGTAGCTATAGACGCTCTTGATCTCCTTGGCGTCGCCATAGAGGAAAAAATTTTTCTCATGCCGGCGCAGCTGAAGGGTCTTGGATCTCAGGGTGTCCGAAAGCTCAAGATAGCGGATCTCTTTCCTTATCTCCACAAAGGTTATAAACGCAGAGATTGCAAGGATCGCAATAATTGCCGAGCTGATCAGAAAGCTGAGCATTATCTTTTTCTGAAGAGACATATGCTCGTATATTATCATCATCAGGGCAGAAAATAAAAATCGCAGGAAATTCCAGGATTGCCGTGCGGCTGCAGCCCAGGATCCACAAATCTGTTTATAAACTCCCACCGATCCTATAAAATATGTACATGAAATTCTTCAGGAAGACCGAAGATGACAGCCCTGATGCAACGGTAGAGAAGCTCAGGGAAAGGCTTGCGGGCGTCCAGATGTCCTATCCTGCGGTGGAGACAGCTACCAGGGAGCTTGAGCTTCTCAACAGGATAAGCCCTTCCACCGCTGAATACGGCATCGGCCTGGCATATATCGAATATCTACTGTCGATGCCCTGGAATAAAAGGACCGAGGACAATCTTGATCTTTCGCGGGCGGAAACGATGCTGAACGAGGCCCACCATGGACTTATCCCGATAAAGGAGCGGATACTTGAGCATCTTGCGGTCAGGACATTACGGATGAACAGGAAACCTCACCTCCTTGTAGTGGATGATGAAGAGATAGTACGAAAGAACATGTCCCATATCCTTGAAAAAGAGGATTACGTGGTCCAGACGGCATCAAACGGGTTCGAGGCCCTTGAAAAGGTGAACAGGGAGGAGTTTGATGTTGTGCTGACCGACTTCAAGATGGAGAAGATCGACGGCATGGAGATACTTGAAAAGATAAAGGCCAAGTCTCCTGACACACAGGTCATCATGATAACCGGATATGCCACGATCAACAATGCGGTCGAGGCCATGAAAAAAGGCGCCTTTCATTATATCGCTAAGCCTTTTAAGCTCGATGACGTCAGGACTACGGTCAGTCAGGCGCTTGAGAAGAGAACATTAAAGAAGGAGACAAAAGGTTCTGTCCTCTGCTTTTCAGGCCCTCCAGGCACAGGAAAGACATCTCTGGGGAGGTCGATCGCAAGGGCCCTGGGACGAAAATTTTCCCGGATATCCCTGGGAGGCATAAAGGACGAGGCCGAGATCAGGGGTCACCGGAGGACCTATGCCGGCGCTATGCCCGGCAGGATCATCGATGAGCTACGCAGGGTAGGGTCTATGAACCCGGTGCTTATTCTCGACGAGCTTGACAAGATGGGACATGACTTCAAGGGTGATCCAGCTTCGGCCCTGCTTGAGGTTTTGGATCCTGAGCAGAACTCTCATTTCACTGATCATTACCTTGATCTGCCTTTTGACCTTTCTGAGGTCATGTTTATCATAACTGCGAATGTGGCGGATAATATCCCCGAGGCGCTTAAGGACCGCATGGAGGTGATACAGTTCACGGGGTATACGGAGGAGGAGAAGGTTAAGATAGCGTCACATTTTCTTATTCCGCGTCAGGTGCGAGAGAATGGTTTGACAGGACATGCGCCGTCGTTTACTGAAGAGGCGATTTCGAAGATCATTCAGGAATATACGCATGAGGCAGGCATAAGGGGTCTTGAACGCCAGATAGCGTCCGTCTGCAGAAAACTGGCAAAGGATTATGTCCAGCAGGAAGGTAAACAGGAAGCGGTTACATTGACTTCTGCCCTGATAAGCCGATTTCTCGGACCCAGAAAATATCTGCATGAAATGGCGGATGATCAGGACAGAACAGGCGTCACTACGGGTCTTGTATGGACCGATGCAGGCGGAGAGATCATATTTATTGAGGCGGTTCAGATGAAGGGGAAACAGAAACTCATCCTAACCGGCTCCCTCGGCGATGTGATGCAGGAATCTGCACAGGCGGCACTCAGTTATATCAGAAGCAATGCGGCGAGGTTCGGCATTCCCGAGGATTTTTTCGAAGGGCATGATATACATATTCATGTGCCCGCCGGCGCAATACCTAAGGATGGTCCCTCTGCAGGCACCACGATAGCCCTTGCCCTTCTTTCCCTCTTAACAGGCAGGCCTGCGAGAAGGGAAGTAGCCGTGACCGGCGAGCTCACCCTTAGCGGCAGGGTGCTGCCGGTCGGCGGTATCAAGGAAAAGATACTGGCTGCCCGCAGGGCACGTGTGAAGACGGTTATCCTGCCGTCGAAGAACAGGCCAGAGACAGATGCCCTTGAAGAAGGTATCCTGAAGGACCTCAACATCAGGTATGTGGATACGGTCGAGGAGGCTGTTGATCTTGTTTTGAAAAAATAAGAGGCAGAGCTTTAACTGGTTGTTCCCGCAGCCATTTCCCGAGTTTCATCCTTGACATCATCGAGTTATATGACTACCATATCTTATGGTAGTGTAACCATATCTTATGGTAATTGGAGAACAGATGCTGGAAGGTGTATTTGGTAATATAACAGTTGAAAAGATACTTTTCACGCTCTATGTATACGGAGAGGGGTATCCTCTTGGAATGGCAAGGACCTTTGGCGATTCCGTAAACAGGTTTCAGCAGCAACTGAAGCGGCTTGAAGATGCAGGAATAGTCGCAAGCCGGCTTATAGGCAGGGTCCGGGTATATACATTTAATCCGCGATATCCCTTTCTTGGGGAACTAAAGACCCTGATAGAGAAGGCCTTCGAGTTTCTTCCTGAAAAAGAGAAGGGTGCATACTACAGTAAACGCACAAGACCGAGGAGGACGGGTAAGCCCCTGTGACAATCGACTGGCGACGCATAGGGATAAAGAAACTGGCAGCCCTAATATCTGAAAAGCTGCGTACTAAAGGTATCGATACAGTTTTGGTGGGCGGGGCCTGCGTTTCGATCTATACAAAAAACAGATATCAGTCATTTGATCTCGACTTCGTAACTCATGCAACCATAAAAGAGGTTGCTTCTGTTTTATCGGAAATCGGTTTTCTTAGGGAAAGTTCACGGCATTTCACGCGCCACGACTGTCCTCTCTTTGTCGAATTCGTTGCACCGCCGATTGCCGTGGGAAAAGAACCGATTAAAGCTCAAACTGAACTGAAAACAAGATTAGGCCTGATAGTCTTGCTGACGCCTACGGACTGCGTTAAAGACAGGCTGGCGGCTTACTATCACTGGAACGATCCTCAGGCTCTTGATCAGGCGCTCATGGTAGCCGGGGCGCAAAAGGTAAGGCTCTACGAGATAAAAAAGTGGTCGGAGAATGAAGGTCACACTGAGAAATATCGCGAGTTTGCGAAGAGACTGAAGAGGAAGAAAGGATGAGATGTTGTCTGCAGTTGCTTCAGAGCATACGACCGTCCGATAAAACACAGCCTGTTGAGAAAATAGAAGGCCTGCAGGGCGAGGCAGAGTTTTACCCATCAAGCAAAAAAAACGGATATCAGTCATTTGATCTTTTGGCTGAATTGCAGAGAGGAGGTGTGAAATGAATAACTCTTTTTCCCCTGTATTGTTATTGTTTCTTGCAGTGACCCTGCTGACGCCATGTCTTGCGTCGGGTGCCGGCGATCTGACAAACCAGCAGCCTGTTGACATTACAGTGCGATTAGGCGATGAAAAAGATTCCCTTAAATTCATTCCGGACACCCTTGAGTTTGAGACCGGCAAACTATATCGTCTGGTGCTGGTCAATCCCAGCCCCCAGAAGCATTATTTCTCATCTGAAGGACTGTCGAGGGCTGTGTTTACGAGGAAGGTTCAGATAAACGGAGGGGAGGGCAAGCCTCTTTTGGAGGTCAAGGGAATTATCCACGAGATCGAGGTTTATCCTAAGGGTACCGCGGAATGGTGGTTTGTCCCGGTCAAGACCGGTACGTTTAATGATCTGAAATGTACCATCTCCGGGCATCAGGAAAAAGGAATGACCGGCAGGATTACCATTAGGTAATTGCGGCGGTCAGACAAGAAAAGAGGCCTGCATTTGAGGCAGGCCTCTTTTCAACATGCAATCACATTTGTCACTCTCAGTTCCTTGGCGGGGCAGCCCTCATCCCTTTTCTCGGACGATCCGAGGGTCTTAGCCTGTCATTTGCGCTGATTCTCTTTTCTTCCCTGAGAATCTCCCTTGAGGTCTCGTGTTCGCCGGCCTCTGCAAATGTTATCGCCATCATTATCCTTTCGAATCTTTCGCTTAACCCTTTCATCGCTTCCTCCTTTTTTCGGGGTTATACGTTTGCTTATCCCTTAACCACGAGCACAGGGCAGGGCGCATGGCCTATGACCCTCTCCGTGACGCTTCCCATAAACAGCCTCTTGACCCCGGTCCTGCCGTGGCTGCCCATGATGATCATGTCTGCGCCGAGCTGACCTGCAAGGTCTGTTATTACCTTGTAAGACTCGCCTTCCCGCACAAAGGACTCAGCCTTCACACCCTGCTCTTCGGCCCTTTTCCCGACCTCGTCTGCATATGCCCTTGCCTGTTTAACGAGATCTTCGACCGCGTCAGGCGCCTGCGTCTGAAATTCCTCTGTCACATCCACGATGGAGACCGCTTTTATCTGTCCGCCGTATGACTTTGCAAGGCCGATAGCCTTGTCTGTGGATACCTTGCTGAACCTTGAACCGTCTGTGGGGGTGACAAGTGTGTCCCACTTTACGGCTGTATCCTTCGGTACCACCAGGACATCCCTCCGGCTGTGGCCGATGACCCTTGCGGTAACACTTCCCACAAGGGCCTTTTCGAGCCTGCCTTTGCCTCTTCTGCCCATCACTATGAGATCAAAATTGTTCTCCTCAGCCAGATCCAGGATTGAGTCAACAGGGCTGCCTTCGTCAAGGACAGGCCTGATAAAGACATCTTCCTCGTCGGCAATCTTCTTTAGCTCTGAAAGAATCTTTTCCCCCTCTTCCCTGAGCGCCCTGCTGACCTTTTCCTTTATGCTGAGCATCTGGAACTGATCCTGGTAAGGCGGTATGGCCGTGATCACGGTTATCCAGCTATTGTCCCTGCGTGCGATCTTGCATGACTGCCTGAAGGCATTTTTGCCGGATTCAGAACCATCAACTGCAACGAGGATTTTTCTGTACCGTTCCATAGTCATCTTTCTTCCTTCAGTGAAGAAGAAGGCCTATGCCTCCTTCTTCACCTTTGCCTTCTTCATGCTCAGCCCAAGTCCATCGAAGAGATAGAAGATCGAATAGCCCCACCACATCGTGTAGGCGACGTAGAAGACGAGCAGACCTGACAGCATGCCTGCGTGATCGGCGACCTTCTCGCCTTCGATCTTGTAGAAGTTGTATGCAGGCTCGACAGCCTTCTTGTTGACTTCAGAGACGACCTTTGCCTCCTCGATCAGTTTTTCCTTCTTCATATTCTTTTCGATATTGCCCAGAGCGGTCCTCCAGCTTTTCATGGCCTTCTTCTCGTCCATGCCGTATTTTTCGCTGACAACCTTGCCCTCGTTTTTGAACATGGCGTCTGAATCCGCCACAGTGCTCCTGAGGATGGCTGAAAAATCTCCCTCAACAGAAAGCGCGGTTTCTTTTACTTCCGTCTTTGCGCCTGCTGCGGCAAAGAGCTTTTCTGCTGTCTGGGCGTCCACAGCCTTGTCGAACCTGATCTCCTGCTTGAGCTGCTTTCCCGCCACCTTCTCGACCGATTTCGAAACCTTTGGGATAAAATATGACGATCCCTTGGAGAGCCGGTTAAAACTGTCATCTGCAAACTGCAGCCCGTTTTTGCCGCTGAAGACCGGCGAGAAGATCAGGAGCAGTACCCCGAGAAACGTAGTCGCAAAAAATGAGCCAAGGCCGAACATTTTTTTATTTCTGATTATCATCTTATGCCTCCTCCTTTACCAGAACCGGCGCGATGCTCTCGTCCTCGCCGCGCAGCTTGCCGATGTTTGCTATGAATTTACCGATGACCCATGCGGCAAAAAAGCCGACAACGATCCAGAAGATAACGTTACCTACAGACTCGATTGTGCTGACAATCGGTTTTGAGATATTCAGATATTCGAGCTCAACCAGCTTTTTGGGAAGGGTTGCCGCCCTGTTGATAAACCCTGCAAGAATGGAGACAGCGTAGAAGCCTCTGATATGGATCCCCTTGACGACCTTTGTGGTGAGAGCGCCTACCTGGATGCCGATGAGGGAGCCCAGGAGCATTCCCATGGCCAGAGTATAGAAGACATAGCCGTAGATCGCGTACTGCGGGATGGCTGCGAGACCGGCAGTAAAGATGATCTGGAGAATATCGGTGCCGACAGTTGTCATAGATGATACGCCGAAGGCATATACGAACATGGGGAAGGTGATAAAACCGCCACCCACGCCCATGATAGCGGCCATGAGTCCTACGATAACACCGCCGAGAGCAACTATGACACCGGAGATCTTCCTGCCGCCCGGGACAAAGTCCTCGTCAAAGGTGATCATCGGAGCTACGTTTATTTTCTGTACAGTCATCGCCAGGCCGGTCATCCCCTGTGAGCTGCTGCCATGTGCATCGCCTGCGTCATTGGCTTTTCTTGCTTTGAGGAAGTCGATCAGTGCGTAAAAGCCGAGGAACCCCAGAAGAACAGCATAAACAAGACTGATGAACAGTTCGCTCAGAAGAGGGTCATAATCATAGAGCGACTTGTTGATATATCCGCCGATGAAAGTGCCGCCTCCTGAGCCGACAAGGAAGGCGACGGCGAGCTTGCCCGATACGTTGCCGAGCTTCTTGTGGACGGCCGTCCCCATGATCGCCTTTGCGAAGATATGGAAAAGGTCCGTGCCGACAGCAAGGATTCCCTTAACGCCGGCTGCCATGAGGGCCGGCGTAATTACAAAGCCGCCTCCTGCTCCTATGCAGCCTGTGATGAGGCCTGCACAGAGGCCGATCGCTATGGATACCAGAAAAATGTTCGTTGAATAAAAGGCCGGTGCATAGGCAGTCTTGCTGCCGATCATATCTCCTGCTTCCAGAAAGGATACCGCAAGTATGGGCAACATGAGTGCCAGGAGTATCAGCACCTTTTTCCTGTTTTTCAGTATGCTCATCGAGACCTCATAGTCCCATCTTGCATGGGCCACGGAGCCCATTTTCAAAAATTCAAATACGCGTCTTCCAGTGTTCATAAGCCAAGCCTCCTTAAAAGTAGTTTGTTAAAATTGCTATGCCGGTGACGGCATGTTCTGTTTGGAAACTACGACAAGCGGGCATTTAAGTCTTTTCCATGCTTCCGATAAAGACCGCTCGCCTGCCTTGCATTCAATGTCAAGCTCGGGTGTTGATCCGACCACCACGAAAAGGATCTCCCTCTTTTTTTCCGTATAGTCGAGGATCGCCTTTTTCATGCAGCCGTCTGTCCTTACTACCGAGCAGCCGACTCCCTCTTTTTTTACGGATGAGAGGAAATCCTGCAGAACCGCGTTATGGGCATTCGCTCTTGTCAGATAAAGAACGTCTATATTCGCCTCTATCCGCTTGCTGAGGCTGAGCGCATAGGTAAATACGTTCCTGTCGAAGACGAAATCCGAAACGGCAAGGAGTACGGTATTTCTTCCCTTCAGGATCTCTCTCGCCTTGTCATGCTCTCCTGCCTCTGCAAACGTAATCGCCGACATTAACTCTTCAAAAGAATTCTTCTTCATCTTTCATCTGTCCCCTCTGTTCCCGAGGCCTTCATTCCTTCACCTCCCTCTTTAGTTATTGTCCCGATGAGACCTTCTGTCCTCCTATTACAGGATCCGTGCCAGGACGCAGACGGGCTGTAAATGCCCGTAATCACTGCAAAAGAATAAGCCGCGGCATCGCCAGGCCGGAAACCGTCCTGTTGCGTTATGCAACGAGATAATCCAGACTAGTGAAAATATGCCGTGTATAAGCCGTTTGGGCAGGTGTTGCATCAGACGAGGCCCTATTGCAATTTGCAATAAGCTGATGCTAAAATCAGCTCATGCTTAGATTCAACCCGAGCATCCAGAGCAAGGTGAAATACGGGTATTACATCTGCCTTATCCTTATCAGCATTATCGCCATATTTAATTATCTCAACCTCAGGACCCTCGACAAGAAGATCACCTTCAGCTTTATAATCTCCGATATCTTTGATACGGCCCTTGAGATGAGGAGGTTCGAGAAAAACTATTTTCTGTATAAGGATGTAAAGGATTATCTTGAGAACCTGCGCTTTACCCAGAAGGCCGAGGGCATAATTCACCGGAACAGGGAATCGATTAAAAGGCTTTCGCCTGATACGGACGTCTCTGCCATAGAAAAGACGATTGCCGAGTACAAGACCTTTATGCAGGAATATTTTCAGCAGGGAAAATTCATTCCGCCTGAAGCGAGCAGGGAATTCGAGGCGAAGATACGAACGCTCGGGAAAAAGATCGTTGATGTTACTGAACATATATCGACTGAGGAGCGGACATATGTGCAGTCGCTCGTGATCTCTTCGAAGAGGATCCTTCTGATATCCGTTATCTCCGTAGTCATTGCGGGCATTCTGATGGGTCAGTTCTTCTCCCGCATGGTCGTCAAGCCCCTGAAGCAGCTGGAGGACAATATGCAGAGGATAGCCGACGGCAAGTTCGACAAGATCTGCATTGAATCTCCTGACAGCGAGATAGTGTCCCTCGGAAACGCCTGCAGCCGTATGCTTAAGGAGCTCGAGCTCAGGCAGAAGCGGTTTGTGATGCAGTCGGAAAAACTGGCCTCTCTCGGGACTATGGTCTCTGGTGTTGCCCACGAACTTAATAATCCTCTCTCAAATATCTACAGTTCCTGTCAGATACTGCATGAAGAGATCGAAGAAGGGGATATGGCATACAAGAAAGAGATGCTGCAGCAGATCGAGGCCGAGATAGAGAGGGCAAAGGAGATGGTCCATTCCCTGCTGGAGTTTTCGAGGAAGACGACCTTCAAGCGGAAGCCTTACTCCCTTGCGTTCCTCGTTGAAGATACGATCCGCCTTATCCACGGCGACATCCCTGCAAAGGTCGAGATCGAGGTCGACCTGCCGGAGGAGGCCTGGGTCTTTGTGGACAGGCAGAGCATAGAGCAGGCTTTTCTCAATATCATAAAGAACGCCATTGATTCCATACCGGGAGACGGCAAGGTATCCGTCTTTGCGGAAAAAGATGAGCATGACAAGACGTACCGGATAAATATCAGGGATAACGGTATAGGCATAGAGCCTGAGAAACTGGAGAAGATATTTGATCCTTTTTTCACGACTAAGGACGAGGGCAAGGGGTCGGGGCTCGGGCTCTTTATCACCCGTGAGATCATCGAGGAGCACGGAGGAAAGATACTTGTCAGGAGCGCTGAAGGCGAGGGCACGACGTTTACGATAATTTTGCCGGCTAAGGAGATCTGAGATATGGACTATAGGGCCAGGATACTGATTGTTGATGACGAGCTGGTGGCGGTGCGCAACCTGGAGCACGTCATGAAAAAAGAGGGCTATGACATCACAGCCACGCAGAGCGGCCAGAACGCGCTGAAGATGATAGAGGAGCAGAACTTCGATGTTGTAATCACGGACCTGAAGATGGAGAAGGTCGACGGCACTCAGATACTGAAGAGGAGCAGGGAGCTTTCTCCTGATACCGAGGTGATTATGATCACGGGATATGCGAGCCTGCAGTCTGCCATACAGGTCATGAAAAAGGGAGCATATGATTACATAACAAAGCCCTTCAAGCTCGACGAGGTAAGGAGGGTGGTGCGTGAGGCGGTGGAGAAGGTCAGGCTCAAGAAAGAGAACCTGCAGTTGAGAGAGCAACTGGAACGTTTTTCAGGTAAGGTGAAATTCATAACGCAGAACCCGGCTGTTCAGAAGATCCTCGAGACGGCAAGGCAGATAGCGCCAACGGACTGCAATGTCCTCATAACAGGGGAGAGCGGAACAGGTAAGGAACTCCTTGCCAGATATGTGCATTTCATGAGCCAGAGGGCCGATGGCCCCTTCTTTGCGATAAACTGCGGCGCCTTTACTGAAGAGCTTCTGTCCAACGAGCTATTTGGGCATGAAAAGGGGGCCTTTACCGGCGCTACAGCCATGAAAAAAGGACTGATTGAGACCGCATCCGGAGGATCGCTTTTTCTGGACGAGATTACAGAGATGCCGCCATCCATGCAGGTCAAGCTTCTGAGGGTGATACAGGAGAGGGAGGTATTGAGGGTTGGCGGCACAGAGACCATAAAGGTTAATGTACGGTTTATAGCAGCTACGAACAGGGATATACAGGACGCTATTAAGGCCGGCCATTTCCGGCGGGACCTCTATTTCCGGCTGAACGTTGTAGCCTTTCTTATCCCTCCGCTTTCAGAGAGGCGGGACGACATACCCCTGCTCAGTTATTACTTCCTCAAAAAACATGCGCTCCTTCTGAAAAAAAATACTATAGAGATATCGCAGGATGTGTTAGCGCTTTTGATGAACTATGATTTTCCCGGCAATGTCAGGGAGCTCGAAAATATCATTGAACGGGGCGTTGCCCTTGCTCAGGACAGCACAGTCGAGACATCTCATCTTCCCGAGGATTTGAAGGAGCTGAGCATCAGGACTTTCAGGAAGAAAGACGGGAAATTCCCTTCGCTCGAAGATCAGGAAACGGCATACATCAGGTGGGTCTTGAGTGAGGTCGGCGGAAACAAGACCATCGCCGCTCAGATACTCGATATAGACAGGGTTTCTTTATGGAGGAAGCTCAAGAAGTATGGGCTGGAGGCGGAGTAGGGCAGCGTGCACAAGGGGAAGTAAAATGCCACTTCCCCCTGTCTGTTACGGCCCCTACTTTTAAAGCCTATGCGCCAAAAGTATACTTTGTTCCGGCCGTATTTATTGTGAAGGCCTCCGGCAGTTCCCTGCTCAAAGCCACCATCGCCCTGAACCCGGTACAATGGGTCCCCACGATATGGTCGGGTTTCATAGCCTTGATATCGGCAACTGTGCTCTGAATAAGCTCAGGCTTCGCAACAATAAGATGGAAACCTCCCATGATGGCGTGCACCTTCTCAGTTCCGGAGACCTTTTGCGCATGCTTCACCGTATTGACGATTCCACAATGAGCACACCCGGAAAGAACGACCAGGCCTTTCCCTTTTACGTTAAAGAAGAGTGCCTGTTCACCCTGAAAAATGTCGGATTCGATCTTCTCTCCGCGCTTTATCTGCTGAGATTTAGGCACTTTCTCATAACTCGTGACCCTCTCTATGTTTCCTGAAACGTATGCGCCGGGTATGATCTCAGTTGGAGTCGTCACCTCAACAACCTTCAGCCCAAGGGCTTCGATATCTTCTCTGCTCAGTTGTCCAAGGTCTGTAGGTTCAGTTGCTCCGGGGCGCAGCGTGTATCTCCGGGAAAAGGCCTCCTCGCCAACATAAAATGGCGTCCCTGCCGCGATGCGCGCCTGATGCTGCCTTAGGATACTGACCGCACCAGTATAGTGATCGTAATGGCCGTGACTCAGGCTGAAGGCATTTGTCTTTCCGATATCAAGCCCTAATAGCGCAATATTGCCCATCACGTCGGCAGGGTCAAGTCCGAAATCGAACATGCAGGAGCTTGTCTTCCCGGCAGTGACAGTCTCGATATAATAAGAAAGACCGTGTTGCGCGTGAATTGATTTCCCGGCCACTGAGCGGTAGCGCTTTGTGATTTTGGTGTCCGGTTCATTAGTGTCATAATAGTTGTCTGCCAGGATCCAGATAGTCAATTTGTCTACTTCGGTAACACCTGTGGCAGCCTCTGCCATTGCGCCGGTTCTCAATGCCTCTCCGGATGCTACCAGTATTCCGGCTGCTGCTGCGAACTTCAGAAAATCCCTGCGGTTTATTCCACTGTCCATCTCCATAGTACACCTCCCTTAGTGATTTTACATCATCTTGCCCAAACAATACGGCCGAACAAGCGAGGAGGGCTGGCAAATATGTTCACGCTCTCCTCTACTTGCCCGCTGTTTACTTGGCCCGTTTCCATGTGATGTAGTTCTTTCCGCTACCACTGGACGGAGTGGGGTTTATAAGATTTAACTCGTCTCCTGTGAGAGTCATGGGTCTCTTCTGATCCTGACCATCCCAGTTCGGGAACGTACCCGCTTCGATGTGCAGATTCACGGTATCGCCCACCACTGAGTACGTGCCGTAATAGGCGTTGGTCCCCTGGACAATGGCCTGGTTCTCCTCGGCGGTCCCTTTCATGCGGTTGTTGGAAGCAAATTTCGGAAGACCTGCCCGAATAAACATCATCGAAAAGTGGCCTTCAGGAGTCAAAGTCATGAAGCCTTTAGGATTGGGACCGAAAAAATCGGTTTTCTTGCCGTCCACCTCGTTGTAGTTTGAGATGAGGGTCCAGCTTCCATGGATCTGCTTCGCCAAACCGGCTCCCTTCTCCGCTGCACAGACCTTCGATGCGCCAGACAACATCCCAAAAGCAAGCACAGCAACAACCAACAATACGCTTGCTACTTCCTTAATTGACCATTTCATTGTGTTTCTCCTTTTACTGAGTTCACTTCTCCCTTGAAAAGGGAGATTGACAGCCTTTGTGTCGTTCACTTCTGCGTCTGCCGCCAGGCAGCGCCTCAACCATTTACAATCCCTTCCCTCCCTTCTAATGACGTAACAGATTGATCAGCAGGATACACAGTCCGCCGACTGTAAGGAGGATGCCGATCACAAGCACAATGTAATCAAATGTGCTGTGAGTCCTGTCTTTAATATTGCACCTCCTTCTCTTGCCTAGCTTGATTTTGTCAGGAGCAGGCTCAAGAGTAAAGGTGAAAACACCATCAAAGAAGGTGAACAGAGGAAACGACATTGTAATTAAACTGTCATTGTGGCGGGTCATTTTATTGAGGTGCAATTGCCGTTTTGAAGTCTTGTGCGGCTGTTTACTCAAAGTCTTCTGTGTGCACGGAGGGTGCTATCAGAAAAAAAGTGTCCTTCTCCATGATTAACTTTTCTGAAACGAGAGATCTGAGGACCTGCGAGGTCCCTTCTCGCGAGGCTCCTATTCTTATGGCCAGCTCCTTTTGGGTGCGTTTGGCTATTCTGAAAAAACCGGCTTCTTCCTTCTTGCCCTCTTCCCTTATCAGCTCTCCGAACAGTTTCAATAAACGTTCGCGTATATCAAGGAATGCAAGGCCTTCTTCCCGTTCAGTGGCCTTTCTCAGCTTCTGCACGAGAGTCGAGAGCAGATCAAGTGCAAGTATGGGGTCCCGCTTTAACGCTTCAATCAGCCTTTCCCGTTTTAGCACAGCAAACGTCGAGACCTCCACGGCAACTACCGTTGCGCAACGGGGTTTTCCATCGATAAGGCTCATCTCACCAAAACAATCACCCGCGTATAGGTCTGTCAGGATATACTCCTCGCCTTCCTCGCTCAGAAGAGTCACTTTAACCTTACCCCTGAGAATTATATAGAGATCCGTGCTTGTATCTTCCTGCACTATTATGACTTCATTCTTTGCGGCCTGAAGAATACTGAAATCATCAACAAGCTGTTTCAAATACTTCTCTGTGATGCCCCTGAACAAAATCACCCCGTTAATAAACTTTTCTACTAATTCTCTCTCGTCCTTTGAGTGAAGCATTATCAGGTAGTTTCCTTTTCGGGATTATTCCGGTTATGAATCCGGGAGAATTACTGATCCTTGACCTTGATGATATTAAACGCGGCAACGGGTTTAGAAAAACCTTTAAGGGTCAATTGATCCAGGGATTCTGTTTCGACGATCTCTTCGACTTTGCTGAGCGTTTTTTGATTTATAAGGACCTGCCCGCCTTTGGCCTCGGCGCAGAGACGGGCCGCCATATTCGCTACAGAGCCGATGACACAGTAATCTTTACGGTCTTCAAAGCCGATCGCGCCGATAGTAGCATAGCCGTGGGCGACCCCAAAACCGCAGTCAAGGCTGTGGCCGCTCTTCTGCCATTTCTCCTTCACTTCCATGATGCGATTGCGCATGGCTGAAGCCATCCTGAGCGCACGCTCAGTCGGATTTGGCAGGGGCAGCGGATCGTTAAATATGATCATCATACCGTCTCCGGCGAAGTGCTCCAGAGTGCCCTCATACTCAAGAATGAGCTTGGACATCTCGACATGATACTCGTTCAACACGGAGATCACCTCTTCAGGCTCGGACACTTCAGTGAAGGCGGTAAACCCCCGCAGGTCCAGAGAGACAACCGTCACCTCCC
>JACRHE010000114.1 GCA_016217695.1 Nitrospirota bacterium
AGAGCCGGGTTTCAGGCAGGTCGGTACCGAAAACAACACAGAATGCCCTGGAAGAAAACATCGAAAGGATCCTTGACGCTGTAAGGCAGCTGAAACTAAAGGATGACGTGATCGAGGCTTTTTCTGAGGAGATAAAGAAGGCTGTAGCCGGGATAGAAGAGCTGCGTCAGAAAATAAGGACTGCGAGGAGAAAAGCCGGGTCATTCGGCATTGATATGGAGAAAATGAAAACAGCAGTTTTTTCTGCTAATAAGGCAGATCGCAGGGCTGTTTCCGACCGCATTGAGACGCTCATGTCAGACTGCTCGGCATGGCAAAAGCTGATAGAGAAAAAAGAGGCTTCATTCGGAACAACCTTCGATGAGATGAAAAAGGCTGTAAAGGTTCTGGATGAGGGTGAATGCAGGATCAGAGAGGCTAAAAACGCGCTGATAGAGGCCAACCTCAGGCTTGTGATAAGCATCGTGAAAAAATATCAGGGGAGGGGACTCGGATTTTCCGATTTGATTCAGGAGGGAAATGTAGGTCTCATGCGGGCTGTAGAGAAGTTTGAATACAAGAGAGGCTATAAATTCAGTACCTATGCCACCTGGTGGATCCGTCAGGCGATTACCCGGGCCATTGCCGAGCAGGCCAGGACGATAAGGATTCCTGTCCATATGGTTGAAGCTGTCAACAGGATGACCAAAGCTGCCAAGGAACTGGTTCAGGAAAAGGGGCGGGAACCCTCTGCTGAGGAGGTGGCGGCAAGACTGAAGATCTCCCCGGATAAGGTGCGGGCGATGATGAAGATTACAAAGGAGCCCATTTCACTGGAAACACCGATAGGGGATGGCGAGGACAGTCATATCAGGGATTTCATCGAAGATAAATCTGTTTTGTCTCCCCTTGACATCGTCATGCAGAGCGATATGAAGAAAAATATAGAGATGGTACTGTCTTCATTGACTACAAGGGAGCAGAATATAATCCGGAAAAGATTCGGGCTTGGAGAAGATGCTCCCCATACCCTTGAAGAGGTCGGGATCGAGCTTGATGTCACGAGGGAAAGGGTCAGGCAGATAGAGGTCAAGGCGATACGGAAGCTGCGGCATCCCTCGCGGAGCAAGTGGCTGAGGACATTCATAGAGAGCTCTTGACTTAAAAGAGCCCGGGGGGTATAGTAACAGATTGCCAGTTTTCTTTTTTCCGGGCCCATAGCTCAGTTGGTAGAGCTACCGGCTCATAACCGGTTGGTCCCAGGTTCGAGTCCTGGTGGGCCCACCATATCTCTGGAGGATAGGTGAAGGACCTGATTAAACAATTGATGCAACTGCAGGACATAGACTCGCGTATTCTGGAAAAACGCCTGTTCATCGACAAGGTCCCCCTCCGTATCTTCGAAGTTGACGAACCCCTCAAGCAGGCCCGGGCTGAACTCGAAAAGATAACACAGAAGACAGAGGCGCTGGGCAAGAAAAAGAAGGATAAAGAGAGACTGCTTGAGGAGATCAACGAGAAGATAAAAAAGATGAAATCGCGCATCTCCGACATCAAGACTAATAAGGAATATCAGGCCCACTTGAAGGAGATAGAGTCTTCGGAAAGGGAAATAGGCGGGATTGAAGAGGAAATACTCCTGATCATGGAGGACCTCGATGCAGTGGTCAGGGAGCACAAGGAGAAGGAAAGGATTGTTAGGAGCGAGGGAGATAAGATAGATGCATTCAAAAAGAAACTGGACCTCGAAGTTTCCGCGTACGAAAAAGAGCTGTCCGTGCTTAAGGAAGAGCGGGTGTCCCTGGCATCCCTGATAACGCCTGATATCTATCGTACCTATATGACATTGCTTGGTTCGGGGAACGGCGTTGCGGTGACTAAGGCCAAAGGGGAGATCTGTCTCGGCTGCAATATGAACATGCCGCCCCAGCTTTTCGTAGAGGTCAGAAAAAACGAGGAGATTATTCAGTGCCCCCAGTGCCAGAGAATCCTTTACTATGAAGAAGAGCAGTGAGACGGGCTTTCATCCCGGTCCCCTTCCTTTTTAAAAGCAAATATTATATAATAATTAAAATTTGTTATAGGCAGCCGGAGTAGAACAGGTGGTCGCCCCGACGGGTAATATCTTTGTGCGGGGAGGAAAGTCCGAGCTCCAAAGGGCAAGGCGCTCCGTAATGCGGAGTCCCGGTGACGGGAAGGAAATTGCCACAGAAAGGGAAACCACCTCCGACGCAGTCGGGGGAAAGGGTGAAAAGGTGTCCCGCAAAACGGGACCCCGATGCCGCGAGGCTTCGGGGAGGTAAGAGCTCACCAGTGTTCCGGGTGACCGGAGCAGCTTGGAAAACCCCGCCTGGAGCAAGACCAAATAGGTTCCGTTTTGAGAGGGGCCCCTTCTCATTGCAGCAATAAGCGGCAGGGCGGAACGGGTAGGGTCGCATGATTGCGGCTGAGAGGCCGCGACTTAGATGAATGATCACATCCTGTTTAACGGGAGACAGAACTCGGCTTATGATCTGCTCCAGCTGCTATAACAGCCTTTGAACAAGTGCGGGAAAGGAGTTCATGGAAGACCATAAGCTGAAGGTGTTTTGTACCGTAGCTGAAACGAAGAGTTTTTCAAAGACCTCGGAGATTATCCATCTTACCCAGCCTGCAGTAAGTCTTCAGATCCAGGCCCTGGAAGAGATTTACGAAACAAAGCTTTTTGACCGGTCCAGCAGTACCGTTACGCTTACACCCGCAGGTGAGGTTCTTTATAAATACGCAAAGGAGATTCTTCACCTCTATGCGTCGGCCGATAAGGTTATCGGAGAGATAACAGGGCTTGTGAAAGGCAGCATAAGCATCGGCGCGAGTTCAACCATAGGGAATTATCTGCTGCCGGCTGTCATTGCTGATTTCAAACGGGCTCATCTGAAAATAAAAATACACCTTCTGGTCGGCAACACCAAGAGGGTGGTGGAACTCCTTAATTCGGGCAATATCGACCTTGGTCTTGTAGAGGGAGAGGTTACACGTCAGAAGATGATTGTCGAAAAACTTATCCCTGATGAGCTTCTCCTTGTAGTCCCTGCCCATCATCCCTGGGCAAAGAAGAAGGAAATATCCATCAGCGAGCTCACCAAGGAGCCGGTGATCTTCAGGGAGGCCGGTTCCGGAACGAGGCAGATGATAGAAAAATTCCTCGGCCGCCATGGAATCGCTGTTCAGGATATGAAAATAGCGATGATTCTCGGCAGTACAGAGGCGATCAAGGAGGCGGTTGAAAACGGCCTTGGCGTTGCGATCATGTCACGCTGGGCAGCCAGGAAAGAAAGCAAATACGGCAGCCTCCACCTGCTCAGGATAAAGGAGGAAAAGGTGCTCAGGGATTTTTCCCTTATACTCAGCAAAAATGCGGTGTCCTCACATTCAGTTGATGAGTTCTTGACCTACCTCAAGTCCTACCCGTTTCAGAAACTACTGATTTAAGGGCGCTGCCGGTCCCTTGATGCCTTCATGGCTATTTGCCGAATATTCTGAAATCCAGGTCTGAGAAAAGGCTGTTCTTGAGCTCAAGCGGGATAAGCCGTGTCTCCTTTATCTGTCCTGAGACAATCTGCTGGTGCAGATCGGTGAAGTTGCTGAGGTGCTCGTTAAACTTTGCCGTTGCAAATGCAGACGCACTTTCTTTTTTCATCATGAAGGCCCAGTCACTTGCCTGTGACAGGAGAAGTTCCCTCGCTGACTGGTTGAGCGACCGTTTTAGAAGCCCTTTTGCCCCTGGATTCTCTTGTGCAAGTCGGGTCATCTGCCTCGCAGCCCTGTTGAGGTGCCGGTATATCCAGCTGTTCTCAGGTGCGATCCATGTCGAGCTGTAACCTCTGCTGCCCCAGCTTGATACTGAAGGGGCTGCGGTTTCAAGCCCCCGGCCTTCCGCAATATACTCCGATGGGGTGATAAATCTGAACGGCATACGGCCGGAGGCTCCCTTTCTGAACATCATATCCAGCCAGGCAGGTCCTTCAAACCACCAGTGCCCAAAGAGTTCGGCGTCGTATGCAGCTGTGATGAGGGGTTTGATTTTTAGCTTCTCATGGAGCTGCAGTGCCTGATCCCTCCTGCTTTTAACAAAATGCCCTGCGTGCATGGCTGCTTTCGCCACGGCCTTTTCAGGGACATAGGGCTCTTTATTGTCGGTCTTGCCTGTTATGCGGAAGTACTTCAGGCCGGTGAATGTCCTCATGCTGTCCGGCAGATATGGCCTGAGATAGTCAAGATCCTGATCAAAACCGATATCACGATAAAAGTCGCGGTAGTCCGGGTCGCCGGGATATCCCTCCCACGCGCTCCAAACCTGCTTCGAAGATTCGGCATCCCGTGAAAAGGCAACAATCCCTGCAGGGGTCTTCACCGGCGCATATATACTGTGGCCGTATTTTGCAGTTTCATTAAGCAGCCCATGACTTTCGAGGAAAAAGAAGTTAAGGCCTGCATCTTTTAATAATGGGTCCAGGCCGGGAGTGTATCCGCATTCTGGAAGCCATATCCCGTTTGCCCTGCTGCTGAAGTTTTTCTGAAAACTCTCTGCCCCAATCAGTATCTGTGCCCGCGCAGCAGAGTACTCCGTTATGATGGCCGGCAGGTATGCATGGGTGGCGGCGCTTGTTATGAGCTCAATCCGTCCGGAATCGTATAATGACCTGAAGGCCGCTGTGAGATCTCTGCTGTATGTATATTCAAAACGACGTTTTGTATCAAGAAATTTCCTCAGGTACATCCGGACAACGGGATTGAACCGGACATCATTGCGGGTCCTGAATACCTCCTTTTCAGTAAGTTCGATCAGATTGTCCATGTGTCTTTGATATCTTGATATCAGGAGACTGTCGTTGAACATCTCAAGAAGCGTTGGGGTCAAAGAAAGAGTGATTCTGAAATCGATCCGATCGTTCAGTAGGTTCTCCAGGATATTGAGCAGCGGGATGTAGGTATCTGTTATCGCCTCATA
>JACRHE010000117.1 GCA_016217695.1 Nitrospirota bacterium
GCCCACAGCTATATCAGGCACGCCGGCATAAGTCACCGAGCTTATCCCGGTCACGAGTTCCGGAAGAGATGTGACAGAAGCCATCAGCACTACGCCAATCCATGTCCTTCCAAGACCTGTTTTTTCGGCAATGATGTCGCCGTATTTTGAAAGTTTTGTCCCTGAATAGACAATAACTGCGGTGCAGGCTATGAATGCAAGCCAGAGAAGCAAGTTTATCTCCTATATATGGTTGATTTCATCCTCTTCCCCCTCACCATGCATCTTCTCTTCAAGATACTCGCGCGCGATCTGCCTCCCCCCGAGGCCAAACGCAATTGAAAGGGCCAGGACAACTCCCCCAAATAGGATAGCAAAAGCAATCGCTACCGTTCCACTTCCGATACCCAGCTGCTCCAGGGACATCGTAACGGCAAGGATGAGAACTGCAAGCCGGACAAACTTTCCTATCAGTCCGGATACCTTTATCCCGGCATTCACAGAGGCAATCAGCGCAGCCCTTCCCATAAAATTACTCAGGAGATATCCGATGAAAAAGATAACAACAGAGGCAAAGACATGAGGGAGATAAAGAAGAAATCTTTCAAGAAGTCGTTCTACCGTGGGAATTTCCAGTGCGCGCATCGCAATGACCGCGAAAACGACCATGATGATCCACCCCATAACCTTTGAGAGAAGGCCGGATAAAGACTCCTCAATTCCCCCCTTTTTCATCACCTCCGTCATTCCTGACGTCTCAAAGAAGCTATCCAGCCTGATTGCCCTCAGAATCCTGGTTAATATGACCTTAAGAAGCCATCCGACAACGATGCCGACTGCCAGCAGCAGCAGCGAAATCAGAAAATTGGGAAGAAACAGCAATACTTTTTCTGTCAGCCTCGCAAATGGCTCTATTATTACCCGTTCGAACAAATTCATGGCATCTCCTTTCAGTTTTCCCAGCCTTTGAGAAGAAATGACTTTTTCTCCTCAAACACTTCACACAGGCCCTCGATTTTTTCTTCCACTTCCTGGGCCCTACTCTCGGCGGTTTCTATTACAAAGGAAGCGGTCCTTCCCACGTACAGCGGCGTAAGAGATTTCAACAGATGCTCCCTGTTTATAATTTCCCTGTGAAACGCAATTGCAAACTCGTAAATGACAGCCACCCACATTTCATCAGGCATATAAAACTTCTTTGCCGGGGAGGCAGTTTGCTTCAGAAAGTCTATAGTATCTTTCGACAGGAATTCATTCCATATATCAGATAATTCCTTCACTCCCAGCCTAAACCTCTCAATCATTCTATCAATATTGACCGACACCGGCTCAAGGCCAACTGCATATTGAAATCCGAATGTCGGTACCGGTTCAGTTCGCGAGACGGCTCTCCACACATGCGGATAAATCTCAATCAGTCCAAAAGCAGAGGCAACCACCTGATATAACATGGCACTGAGGTCGGCACCCGGGTCCTTTGGGTCATGGATTTTTGCTCCCAAAAAAGCCTGGCAGATCTTGAAGCCGTCCGCAATAGCAGTGGTCGTCATCCAGATGTCGATACCGTATTTGGCCACATCTGTCCCCCATACGTCTTTGGTCAGAAAATATCTTGCCAGGGTTCCGGAAAATCCAAAATCTCCTCCGATTGGCTGCCTCACCCGCTTGCCGTATAAAGCGCGCGTAACCGGATAGATTATGCTGTTGGTTATAGTGCCGTCATATTTGTGTCGGTGGTAAAGCGGAGCGACATAATCATAACCGTGCTCGGAAACAGGTTTTAGCAGTAGTTCTATCCACTCGGGTGTAATGCTTCTCAGATCAGAATCAACGACGGCACAGGCCTTTACGTCAAGGGCAGAAGCAATTTCAAAAATTGTCCTGAATGCGCTCCCTTTTCCCGGGATGCCGTGGTATGGAGTGGTAATCTTAAATACCGGTCCGATTTGGTGATGCAGCAGAATTGCATTGGGATCATCGATAGTCGTATCCTTCACGACCTCCATGGTTCCATCAGAGGAACCGCCGTCAGAGTTAACCAGAACGCATTTATTGCCGGGAAAATACTTTGCGAACCCAGTCTGAACCGCTCTCACTACATGTCCAATAGTGCCGGCATTGTTAAAGCTGGGGATGCCGACAAGAATTTCAGCGTCTCCTATTGCTTCGATCTGCTGTCTGACCCCTTCCTGAATGATCGCGCCTTCCATGAGTTATCGTTTCTCTTTCATCCTACCGCTGCCTTTCAATATAACACCCAAAAAACTTTTTTCCCTGTATTCATATTCACTTCCTTCTATATGCTTCATCTCCCGACCTTTTTTTACCGTCAGGGAGGATGATTTGGATATCGAGAGTATCTGACTGGGATATACGCTTCTGTGACCGGTCATGAGAAAACTAATAACACAAGATACGGCGGCGTAAGGCGCAAGTTCGGGACCGAAAAGCTCCATAGCCATAATGCTCGCAGAAATGGGAGTATTAGCCGCCCCCGCAAGCACACTTACCATGCCGACGGCTGAGAATACGGACAGATCGAAGCCAGGCAGACGGCCGATAAGGTTGCCGGCTGCAGAACCTACAAAGAAGATCGGCGTGATAATCCCTCCGCTCCCTCCAAAGCTGAGAGTCACCGATGTAAATAAAATCTTCATAACAGACGCATACCATGGCAGGGTATTGCCCTCCACTGAATTCTTGATTGTTTCAAGTCCGAGACCAAGATATCTATTTGATATGAAAAATGTCAGGACTACAAGTGATAAGCCTCCCATCAGAGCCTTCCCTTCGTCCCTGATGGGCATTTTATGGCTCAGCTTCTCAAATATTTTCAACATTTCAATAAACAGAAGCGAGAACATTCCAAAAAAAATACCCGCTGCACAGACCTTGAGGAAAAAAAGACTGCTGAATACTGGAATAAAATTTAAGGGTTGGTGGAAGTATGCAACGCCGAGGGCCGACGATATCTGATATCCGACTATGCCCGCAACAAAAGACGGAAGAAGGACATCGTAAAGAAGCCCTCCTACAAAGAGCACCTCAACTCCAAAAATAGCCCCGGCAATCGGAGTTCCAAAGACGGTTGCAAAACCCGCGCTTATTCCGCATATTACAAGTTTCCGCCGGTCTCTCTTTCCGAATCTGAACAGATCGGCAAAACCCGAGCAGAGGGCCGCACCTATCTGAGCCGCAGGGCCTTCCTTTCCTGCCGAGCCGCCGCAGGATATGGTTATCACAGTCGCAAGGAGTTTAACAGGCACAACCGAGAGCTTGATCTTTCCAGAATTCCGGTGAACGGCTTCAATGATTTTTTCGGTGCCGTGGCCACGGGCATCAGGCGCGAAATATTTTACCAACAAAGTGCTCGTGAGAAGACCAACTGGAATCAGAAAGTAGTAATACGGGCGCCCTTCGACAAGAGCTATGCCCTTATGAAGGAGACCGAGGAAAATTGCCGTTGACACACCCACGATGACACCGATACAGCTTGAAAGAAAAAGCCACTTGAGAATACTCACGAAAAGAACGGATTCTTCCACAACCTTTTTCCTCATAAGAGAGTTACCCTACCTAACAGGAACAGCGGTCTGTATGCAAGTACAGGCACATATCCACCAGCGACCAGGGGATATAAATATGCACCCCAGATTATAACCACGATCATTGCCCATTTATACGCGCGAGAGGGATTTCTAAATCTGCTGCAAAATGCAGTAAGCCCATAAGCGGTAAGCAGATAGGCAAATGGAAGGACCGGGATGACAGAGTACAGCAAAAGTGGTCTGCTAACGATCGCAAACTGGCCGTATGTGCAAAGAAATAGCACCAGAATAATAAACAGCGAGGCATCCTTATCCTTATGGGACCGATAAAGAGCGTATACTGCTGCCGGGAAAGTAAACAGACTTACCATCGGATTCAGCATCAGGATGACAAAGTTGCCGAAGATTCCTGCGACTCCATCCTGGCTTCCATAAACAACAGGCATGACAAACCATTGCAAGGGTGAGGAGGGCGAGTGACGCATGAATTCGCTGGAGAAATCGCCCAGCGTCTGCGCCTGCAATATCCTATAGGCGTCGATCTGGAGGTTGAAGAGATCGCCAAGACTATATCCTCTCGACATCCATGGATAATACTGCAGGATATAGATACCAAGAGGGATCAGGACAAAGACACCGAAAGTATGCAATACCGTCTCAAGTGACCAGTTTCCAGCACTGCGCCTCGCAGCCAAGAAGTAAGACAGCAGAACAATGCAGGGGACAATATAGTACCACTTAATGGCAAGCGCAACCCCTAAGCAGAATCCCGCAATAATGGGCGAACGAAGACGTCCTTTCAGGTATACCACTACAACATACACTGCGCCAAGGAAAAAAAAGATCGACGGCACTTCACCCAGTATCGATCTGGAATATGCGATATGAACCGGCTCGAAAAGCAGAAATACTGATGCTGCAAAGGCGGTCTTATCATCCCGGAACAGCTCCTTTCCAAGCAAATAGACCATAAGAACGGAAAGGCTGCCGAAGATCACATTCTTCATTCGCCAGCCGTAAGGATTATGTCCGAAAAGTTTTATACTTGCCTCAGCGAGATAATACTTCATGGGAGGGTGCACCCAGTCATCCGGACTGAAAGATCCGTTTCTGAGGAAGTTTGCCGATGCCCGGACGATGGTTTCCTGATCGCCGGTATAATGCCATTTATATGCTATCCCCCAGAATCTAAGTACAAAGGCGAAGATAAAAATTCCAGCTATCCAGAGAACCCGTTTTCTAAGCATCAGGCACCGACTTCCCGGCCAAACCATCCTCCTGACGACCTGAAACAGTTATCAGGTCGCTCCTGATGTTTCCACCTGACAACAAACTGAAGATTCGCTCCATTTCCACATCCGACCAGCAGTCGCTGGCTACCGAAACAAGGACGGGATCTCTTACAGGATCAAAATCACTGAAACGCATAATAATCAGGGGAACACCTTCGTGTATCGCCATTCTTATGAACCGTTCTCCAAAGTATACATAGGGATACACGCTGAGGTTACGAGCGACCTCCGGCCAGGCATCGTCAGGGATAATATGATATATCTTATTGATGATTTTCTCGTAAATGGCAAGATATAGATAGTTGTCTTCCTCCGCTCTGTACTTAACGCTCTTAGGACAGATAAGGGGGTAGGTTTCTTCAATAATCAGCCGATTCAGCTGTATAACTACTTTCTTTCGATTTTCCGAGAGGGTCCTGAACCCGGCCGGGTACCCCCTCGATGCGCGGATCAGGCGTTTGGCTCTGGATGAAAGAGAAAGAGATTTTTTCTCTTTCCAGGCAGCATAAAAATAACGCGATTCCAATATCTCGTTAAGCATGTCTATACCGCACTCCCGATGGCGCAGCCGTATCTTATATCTGTCACGCAGGATTGCAGAACACAAGGATTTCACCGTCAGGTCACCCGAAAATTCCTCAGGGCGGAACCGGAACTCCGCATGAGATACGGGCTGAATTTCCAGATATCTGTCAAAAAGATATAACGTCCTTCCCCTGACAGCAGCTCCCTTCCAAACAGCAAATGCATCCTGGGGGTCGTCTATGACTTCAAACTTCGTGGGAGTGATAGTCTTTACGTTTGTCCTGCCGGCATGCCACAGAAGAATAACCACTCCTGCAAAACAAAAGTATATCAAAAAGATTTCAACCCTGCGCCTTTTTGGACTCGGAGAAGCTCCGTCCCATTGTCCCGGCGACGGTGAGAAGCTCCCCGAGGACGAACCGGAATCATGCATTGTCATCTTCCACGGCCTTCCTGACCTTGAGAAGAATATCCGGAAAAGCAGAAGTTACCCTGTCCCAACTCGATATGAGCGGAACACCCAAAGGGTCTTCGGTAATTGTTTCAGCCGCTTTTTTTATGCCGTTCATGAAGGTATCCACAGCAAGACTCTCCTGATGTCTGTCAAAAAAAAGACCGTTTATCGCAGCGTCATCTTCGAAGCGCTTGAGCATATCCTGTGCAGTTCTTACATAAGTCGGAACAAGAGTCTTGAAAAACCCGTCCGAGAACACGATCCCTTCAGAGGCCAGCGTCCTGAATATTGATTTACTTATATCCACGCACATCTTATGAAGCCCCTTCTCAGGATCTACTTCCGAGAGGGCTTGATGCTTGTGCTCATAATTGTCGGCGATGTCCACCTGGCAGACCCTCCTGAGAGATGTATTTCTATAAACTTCTGCAAGAACTCCGACCTCAAGTCCCCAGTCCCCCGGAATCTTGTTAATTCGAGCCATATCGACATCCATCGAAAATTCACCGGCCAGCGGATATCTGAAACTGTCGAAGAAAACCAGAAGTGGATGATATCCGATGATCTTCTGGAGAGACCTTATCAGCGGGGTGACAAGCAGTCTGGTAACCCTGCCGTGCAACCTGTCGGTTACGCGGCTATAGAATCCCTTGCAGAAATCGTAATCAAGATTCGGATTTACAACCGGATAACAGAGCCTTGCGAGGAGATCCCTGCTATAGGTAAGAATGTCGCAATCATGCAGAGCTATCACGTGAAAATCCTGATGTGAGAGAACATAACCGTAAGCCATCCAGGCAGCTCTGCCTTTACCGGGCTCTCCGATCGGAAGGCCCCCGGCCTGAATGGTGCTGTAAATCCCACTTAGTCTGGGTCCTGAATTCCACAGAATACTTGTTTTTTGAGGAAGCTCGGAGAAAAACTGCCGCGCATGTCTGAATTCTTCTGCAGTCGCAGGACCGAGGGAAACGACAACTTCACGCACATAGGCGGCATGTTTCAGCTCCCTGACAATCCCTTTAAGCGCCTCGCCCTGCAGTTCACTATAAAGAGACGGCAGAACAACAGCAATTGGTCGAGCCTGGGCATACCAGGAGAGCTCTGCCTCGATCTTTTCGATATCCAGCCTGCCAAGGCGATGAAAAGTTGCAACTACGCCAGTTTGATAGAAATCGGACATACAAACCTCCTTTATCTTCTGCCTTCGACCGTATAAAAGCGGCAGTCGCTCGAAATGGAAAAATCGACTTATCGGACTTTCATGATAGTATAAAAATAGTCATGCATATAGATTATCACAAAAAAGTTGCTTCTGATATTTTCTGTTCAGCCATAAAAAAGGTAGATCCTTACTCACTTGTGCTTAACTTTAAAGACGAGATACGTGCGGCTTATGAGCACGCAAGCGCCGGAAAACTCATAACAATCGGGGCCGGCAAGGCCTCAGTTCCTATGGGTAAGGCAGTCGAAGACACTCTGCGTGACATTATCGGAGAAGGCCTGCTGATCACAAAATATGGTCACAGCCACAGGCAACACCCTCCGGAGAAATTACAAGTTATTGAGGCGGGTCACCCGATACCTGACGAAAACGGCTTTTTCGGAACTGCCGATGCAGTCCGCCTTCTTCGTGATGCTGATGAGCATACCCTTGTTCTATGCCTGTTTTCAGGAGGCGCATCGGCACTGCTTGTCTGCCCCTATAACGGCATCACTTTAGAGGAAAAGCAATACGTCTCCGAAATGCTCCTGAAGGCAGGCGCCGACATCACTGAGTTAAATACCGTGAGAAAACATATCTCACGCGTAAAAGGCGGCCGGCTTGCAGAACTGGCCGCTCCTGCAAGGGTTTTTTCCCTGATTCTCTCGGACGTCATTGGAGACAGACTTGATGTCATTGCGTCAGGACCTACCGCTGCGGACACGACAACCTTCAGCGACGCTCTGAGAGTTCTGGAAAAGCACGGGCTTCTAAACAAGGCCCCGGAAAGTGTCCTGCACGTCATACGTGACGGCATTAAAGGTCTCATTGAGGAAACGCCAAAGAATGACAATCCGCTCTTTGAAAACATTGAAAATATAATAATAGGCAGCAACACAATTGCCCTGAGTGAGGCAAAGCAGGCAGCACGGGAAAAGGGTCTCGATGCTGAAATACTGTCTTCCGAAATTCGGGGCGAAGCACGGGAAGTCGGCAAATGGCTTGCCAACAAGGCAATCGGACTAAGAAAAGCAAAGAGCTCATCGCGTTCATGCTGTCTGATCTCGGGCGGCGAAACAACTGTCACGGTAAAAGGGAACGGACTGGGCGGAAGAAACACGGAACTCGCCCTGGCTTTCGCCATGGAGATAGACGGCATGGATGGAATCACTTTGCTGTCAGCAGGTACCGACGGAACCGATGGCCCGTCAGATGCTGCAGGGGCAATAGTCGACGGCGAAACGATCGGCACGGCAAAAAGTCTCGGACTCGATCCTCGCGACTATCTGGAAAATAACGACTCTTACAGTTTTTTCAGAAAGGCCGGGGGTCTATTTATCACCGGACCTACAGGAACAAATGTGATGGACATTCAGATAGTTCTGCTCAGATGAGTAGATTCATTATCTTTACAGATCTTGACGGCACTTTACTGGACTATGATAATTACTCATTTGAAAAAGCCTTGCCAGCTTTAAAACTGATACGGGAGAAAAACATACCACTCATACTCTGCTCAAGCAAAACAAGAACAGAGATAGAATATTACAGAAGAAAGCTTGATAACCGTCATCCTTTTATTTCCGAAAACGGCGGCGGGATATTTATCCCTAAGAGTTATTTTGAGTTTATTCCGTCTGAGGGTTCATTACCCATAGAAGAGGACACGAACTACTATGTGATCAGGCTCGGAGCCAGATATGCCGACTTAAGAAAAGCGATAGAGGAGCTGCAAAATAATGGATTCGAGATCAGAGGCTTTGGAGATATGACAGCAGGAGAACTCGCAGACATGGCTAACATGGATATTGACGAAGCAGTGATGGCAAAGGAGCGGAATTTTGATGAGCCGTTTGTCTATAAAGGGCCTAGCCGAGAATTGCCTCATCTCTTCAGTTCGATCACTCAAAAAGGCTTCACGTATACGCAGGGAAGGTTTTTTCATATACTCGGTAACAGTAATAAGGGTAAAGCGGTATCGGTTCTGGCAGCTCTTTACAGGAGGCAGCATGGGAATATCAGAACAATTGCGTTAGGTGACAGCCCGAATGATATTCCGATGCTTGAGAAAGTCGACGTGCCTGTTCTTGTTCAAAAACAAAATGGCCTGTATGAGCCGCAAGTAGATATGCCGAAACTGGTAAAGGCAGACGGTGTCGGCCCTGGGGGGTGGAATAGCGCCCTCATTGATTTACTGAATAAGCAGACGTAATATACTACGGCGAAATGCTTAAGCCGGCGCTATTTTATCCTCTTCGATATTATCTTAAACTCTTCTGTGCCGGCCTTCTCAAGCAGCTGAAAGAGCACCGTCTCGGTGCAGGTAATAACTGCGCCTGCGTCCCGCATGAATTCAATAGCCGTCGTATAGTTCTCCTTTGTCCTGGAGCAGATCGCATCAGAAACGGCATGCACAGCATACCCCTGCTTCAACAGGTCGACGCAGGTCTGAAGCACACATACATGGGTCTCCATCCCAGCAAGAATGACCTTCTTTCTGTCAGTCGATGCGAGGCCTGCAGGAAACGAGTCGCCCCTGCAGCAGCTGAAGGTCAGCTTCTCCAGAGGAGCAACGTGCCGGAGAGCCTCTTTTATCTCTATGACTGTCGGACCGAGCCCTTTAGGATACTGCTCATTCAGAATCACTGGAATGTCGAGGAGCTTTGCTGTCTCAACCAGGTGCAGACAGTTGTCCACTACCTTCTGTCTTTCAGACATGACAGCTGCCAACCGCTCCTGAATATCGACGATCACAAGGACCGCCTCGTCCTTATTTATAAGAAACTTGTCCATAATAAATATTATCCCTCAATGCATCATTATATCAGAAAGAATTCAACCCACCCCTCTGCCCCTTTTCGGTAAGTCGCCTGAGGAGACCCTTCCGAGAGGGGATTCCCCGGGGCAATGAACAGGTGGGCGGACTGAAAAGCCTTTCGCAGCGATTCCTCATGGCATCGGAAGCCACGCCTGGAAACCTTAACCTGACGCAGTCTCCGATCAGGGCCATGAATTCCAGACGCCAGGCCCTTATCAAATATTATCGCATTGAAAGGCTTTGAGGCTCGCCCTCCTGCTATAAAGTCCCTCACCCTTCGCTTCCTCGACTCTTCTACAACCTCTCCTTCACAAGATTAGCGACCACAGTCGGGTCAGCAAGGGTTGAGGTATCACCCAGCTCCTCTACCTGACCCCAGGCTATCTTTCTGAGTATCCTTCTCATGATCTTGCCGGATCTTGTCTTTGGAAGCCCCGGCGCAAACTGAAGCTTGTCAGGCGTGGCTATCGGGCCTATCACTGTCCTGACATGACCAATAAGGATCTTCTTTAAGTCATCTGTCGGCTTCTGTCCGTCTTTTAACGTCACATAGACATAGATCCCCTCACCCTTTATCTCATGAGGGAACCCAACAACCGCAGCCTCAGCAACAGACTCATGGCTCACAAGGGCCGACTCCACCTCAGCAGTGCCAAGCCTGTGGCCGGAGATATTTATGACGTCGTCGATCCTTCCCATCAGCCAATAATCTCCGTCCTCGTCAACCCTGGCGCCATCACCGGTCAGATACATGCCGATAAATCTCGAAAAATATACCTCTTTTATCCGCTTGTTTTCAGGGTCTCCATATGTGCCTCTAAGCATTCCCGGCCACGGCTTCTCGATAACGAGATAGCCACCCTCGTTTGGACCAGCAGGAGAGCCGTCTTCCTTCAGGATCTTCGGTACTACTCCCGGGAAAGGCCTGTTTGCAGAGCCGGGCTTCAATGTCATGGCGCCGGGCAGAGGCGTTATAAGAATGCCACCTGTCTCTGTCTGCCACCACGTGTCGACTATCGGAAGTTTTTCCTTGCCTACATAGGTGTGATACCACATCCAGGCCTCGGGGTTGATCGGCTCGCCGACAGTGCCGAGGACCCGCAAAGACGAGAGGTCATGCTTATTGACCCAGCTTTCACCTTCTCTCATTAATGCCCTGATGGCTGTCGGAGCCGTGTAGAATATGTTCACCTTATGCTTGTCAACAATGGACCAGAACCTCCCTGCATCAGGATAGGTAGGTATGCCCTCAAACATCAGGCTTGTGGCGCCGTTCGAAAGAGGACCGTATACGATATAGCTGTGCCCTGTAACCCAGCCTATATCAGCTGTGCAGAAGTGGATATCTTCTTCGTGGTAGTCGAATATCCATCTGAAGGTCATGTTCGTAAAGAGGAGGTATCCCCCTGTTGTATGCAGAACCCCCTTAGGCTTGCCTGTTGACCCTGATGTGTAGAGGATAAAGAGCGGGTCTTCAGCATCCATCTGTACAGGCTCACAGTAATTGGCAATGTCCTGGGCCTTCATCTCCTCTTGCCACCAGAGGTCCCGCTTAGGCTCCATGTCAACTGCGCCGTCACCCCGTTTTACAACTATCACCTTCTCCACAGTTGGACATTCCTGCAACGCCTCATCGTTGCTGGACTTCAGGGGCACGAACCTTCCGCCACGTACGCCCTTATCAGCTGTAACCACAACCTTTGATTTGCAGTCCTGTATCCTGTCGCGCAGGGCCTGTGCGCTGAAACCTCCGAAGACGATGCTGTGAATAGCCCCTATCCTCGCGCAGGCCAGCATAGCTATCGCAAGCTCAGGGATCATCGGCAGATATATTGTTACCCTGTCGCCTTTTGTGACACCATGTTTTTTCAGCACGTTGGCAAACCTGTTCACCTCATAGTAAAGCTGCTGATAGGTATACGTTTTATAAGAACCGTCATCTGCCTCCCAGATGATCGCAGCCTTATTTCTCCGGACAGTATTGATATGCCGGTCAAGACAGTTGTAGGAGGCATTGATCCTCCCCCCCTGAAACCATTTGATCTCGGGTTTTACAAAATCATATTCAAGGACCTTGTCCCATTTTTTGTACCAGGAGAGATTCTGCTCCGCCATCTCGGCCCAGAAGCCCTCAGGGTCATCTACAGACCTCTTGTAGAGCTTCTCATAGTCCTGCATGCTCTTGATGTGAGCCTTGCCGCTGAACTCCTTTGACGGAGGAAATGTCCTGTTTTCCGCCATCAAGACCTCGATATTCTTGCCCTCTGACATAAAAACCTCCTCTATGTTTATTTAGGTAATGTGCCGGGTTTAAAAAAAACTATAAGCATCAGACGGATGATTATTATAAGCACTATCGAAAAAAAGGGGATAAAGCCTGCCTTTGCAAAAGGTAAAATCTTCTTTGTTACCCGGAAGACAGGCTCTGTAAGTTTTATAAATGCGCTGAGGATGATATTCTGCCTGCCGCCGATAATGCGGGAAAGTATGAACCTTCCGACGATCATCCACATAAGAAAGGACAACGTATAATTTATCAGCTGAAATATGACTATATTCATTTGTGAAGTGCAGGCAACCTCCCGGGTATCGGGAGATTGCCTGCGATCCTCTTAGTGTTCCGCGTGAGCCCTGGAGGCTCCCTTTGGAATTCTGACACTCTCAACAAACTCCTGCAGCTCCTGTGACGGCGGCGCAGTCATCCTTGAGACTACATAGATGACTATGAAGCCAAGAGGTATACCGAAGAGACCTGAGGAGATGGTCTTGATACCCCACCAGCTCACCCCGTAGAATCTGCTGCCGATCATGTAAAACAGACAGATTGAAAACCCGGCCCACATGCCTGCAAGTGCTCCTGCCTTATTCGCCCTCTTATCCCAGATGCCCATAACAAGCGCAGGGAAGAAGGAGGCGGCAGCGATCGAGAAGGCCCAGGCAACCAGCTCAACAATGATCGTGAGCTTGAAGGTCGCAACGTATGCTGCAATCAGGGCAACGATTACAAGCAGCGTCCTGGAGATGGTAAGCCTCCTGAGAATCGAGGCCTGCGGGTTGACGATCTTGTAATAGAGATCGTGCGAAAGAGCGTTGGAGATCGTAAGAAGCAGTCCGTCGGCAGTAGAAAGGGCTGCCGCAAGACCGCCTGCTGCAACAAGACCTGATATGACATACGGAAGTCCTGCTATCTCAGGCATCGCAAGCACGATGGCGTCGGCTCCGATCGTGAGCTCGTAGAACTGGAGTATGCCGTCTGCATTGATATCCTTGAACGTGACCAGTCCAACCTTGCCCCAGTTCGCCATCCAGGCCGGCAGTTGCGCGATCGGAAGGCCTATAATGTTGTTTAAGACCTCATTTCTCGCAAAGGCCGCGTATGCAGGCGCTGTGAAGTAGAGCAGGAATATGAAGAACAGAGACCACCCGACCGAGATGCGCGCCTCTTTAACAGAAGGCACCGTGTAGTATCTCATCAGGATGTGAGGAAGCCCTGCTGTTCCGACCATAAGGCAGAAGGTGAGAGCAAGCATATTCTTCATGTCCAGTCTTGCAAAAGGCTGAAGATATGGTTTAAGCGGCTTTGAACTCGCCTCATATTTTTTCTTTGTCTCGGTCCATTTCTCCTTTGCTGCCTCAGGGGTCTGAGGATAATCCTTTATGGATTTCTGGATAGCCTCCCTGTCCTTTGCAGGGGCATCGGCAGGAAGCGCCGCGAGCTTGTCGTCAAGGGCCTTCTTCCCCTCATCGAGCGTAGCAGGAAGCCCCTTGATCTTTGCGTCCATCTTTGCGGCCTCTTCCTTCCATAAGGCCATGACCTGCTGCTCCTTTGGATCCGCATTGATCGCCTTCTCCTTTGCATCTATCTTCTGCAGCACCTGTCCGTACATGATCTCGGGAATCGGCACTCCCGTCACCTTCTGCGACATAACAACAGGCGGCACAAGGTAAGCGATGATCAGGATTATGTACTGGGCGACCTGCGTCCAGGTGACAGCCTTCATTCCGCCGAGCATGGAGCAGACAAGGATGCCGCCCAGACCGACGAAGACCCCGGTGGCAAAGTCGAGGCCGAGAAAGCGGCCCATGATAATGCCGACGCCAGTGACCTGCGCGATCAGGTAGGTGAAAGATGCCGTGATAGCGGCGAGGATGCCGATCCACCGCGCTGCATGACCGCCGTAGCGGGCGCCGAGGAAGTCAGGGATTGTGTACTGGCCGAACTTCCTCAGGTATGGTCCGAGGAAGACTGCCAGCAGCACATAGCCGCCGGTCCATCCCATGATGTATGCAAGCCCGTCATAGCCGAGGCCGTATATCGTGCCTGCCATGCCGATAAAGGACGCTGCAGACATCCAGTCAGAGCCTGTGGCCATACCGTTGAACAGGGCAGGCACTGAACGGCCCGCAACATAGTACTCAGAGATCTTTGCTGTCCTCGATGAAATACCGATAACAGCATACAGACCTATGGTTATAAACATATACGTATAGCCGATCATCTTGTTCGACATGCCCATCTGCTCTGCGATAGCAAGGGCTATGACGAAGAAGATGAATCCCCCGGTATACATCAGATAGATCTTGCCTAAATTGTCGAGAAATGATTTTCCGCCTACTGATGCCATTATTCTTCCTCCTCTTCCACGCCGTAGTCTATATCCGCCTTGTTCATCTTAAACGCATAGTTGAAGATGAGAATGACGAATATAATGAGCGATCCCTGGGCGCCCATGTAATAACCCAACGGGAATCCCAGGATCACGATGGAATCCAACTGGGGCGAAAAGAAGATCGCCACATACGTGACCACGAACCATATGGCCAGGGTCATGCCGGTCAGCTTCTTGTTGTAATTCCAGTATTGACGAAGTCTGTCTCTGTCCAGATTTTTTAACTCTTTTGCCATTTTTCCTCCTTCAAAGAATCTGCCATTTAAGCCTCATCACCTAAAACGTTAAGTTACCTCCCTCTCACCTCCTTTTGCCTCATGGTCTGCCTATCGTCAAAAGGTCCCTCAAGGTCCTCACCCCAAGACCGGGCAGAAGGCTCAGGAACCTCTGAAAAAGCTGCGCCGTCATAAAGGCGTCACTTAATGCATTGTGCGCCCCGTTTACCGGGACACCGTACTCTCTCGCAATCGAAAAAAGGTTAAGGTCATCCGTGTCTGCGTGGTAGTGGCTGCTGAATCCGGTCTGACTTGACTTTATCCAGCCATAGAGCCTGAAGGTGTCCACCATACTGTTTTTCATCCGCGGGCCACGGCCGCGCTTTATCTCCTTGCCTATGAAATCCATATCCATCGAGATAAAATGTCCCACAATAACCGCATCCCGGCAGAAATCCAGAAATTCGGACAGTACGTCCGCTACAGGCGGCTTTTCCGCAACATCAGAAGGCGTTATTTCATGCACCACAATACTCCTGTGATCCATCTCTGACGAGGGGTTTACCATCCTGTAAAACGCATTTCCAAGGTCTATGCGGCCTCCCTTCATCCTCACAGCTCCTATCGAGACGACTGAATCCTTTTTCAGGTCCAGACCCGTAAGCTCGGTATCGATGACTACATAGTCCGCGTTTTCGATCAACAGCGAAAGAGACTCGTTATTTTTCGAAAAGAGGCCGTCTATCATGTCTTTATAAAAGGCTATCACTGGTTCACCATACCTGGCCTGAACAACTCAACGATCGCGTCCTGAATCCTCAGTACCAGCTGGAAGGACTCTTTCAGGGACTTTTTTTCAAGGTTGGAAAGCCTGCCGGGGTTGATGAAATTGTCAGGCGGCAGATTCATTTCGATCAGCTCCAGCTGATGATGAATCCTGAGCAGCGTGATAAATTCAAATGCCTGCTCCATCTCTTCGCCCAGCTCTATTATTATCGGATGACTCTCCCTCATCGCCTTTATTCTTTCGAGTGTAGATGTCTCTGAAACACCTGTTTCGAGGGCGAACAACCTGACGATATCGATCAGCGGACCGATACCCTTTAATTTCAGATTCAGCTCATCCTTGTGCTCCCCGCTCTTTTCGACCACAAAGGTCTTAAAAAAACCGAGAGGGGGCCTGTTGCCGGTTATCACCCCTGCCATGCGCGCGAGAAACACGTTCTGATTTTCGACTATCTTCGCCAGATATGCCCTGAGATTTTCGGCGAGCTTCAGGTTGCCGTGCAGAGGCCTGAAGTCGAAGAATATAAGAGAATGGAGCACGGAATCAGGGGTCGGGCTGCCTATCCATCTCGAGAAGTATGACTTCCATGTTGCCAGGGGCTGACACCACTTTGGGTTGCTCGCCATATAGTTTGCCGGACAGAGAGGAAAGCCGCACCTGACCAGGGAATCCCTTACAAAGACCGTAAACTTGGCGAAATAGTCATCGGCCTTCTTCTCCTCGACGTCGGTGTTGGGGTCCTCATAAATGATCGCGTTGTCCTGATCGGTCTTGAAGGTCTGCTCCTTCCTTCCCTCGCTCCCAAATACTATCCAGCAGTAGCTCAGCGGAGGTCTGCCGAATCTCCTTTCCGCGATATCAAGAATCTTTCTGACGAGCCTGTCGTTAATCTCGGATATTATTCTTGTAACGTTGCTTGCCCTGGCTCCCTCCTTAAGGAGAAGGCTCACGATCCTGTTTATCTTTACGGAGACAGGGATAAGTCCCTCGATGCTCTGCTGGCTCTCTATATCCCGAGCGATAGAGATGGGTGACGTGCCCTGAAGCATCATCAGATCGTGGTTTGTAACTATGCCTTTGAGCCTGCCCTCGTCAACCACAAGGAGGTGGTGGATGTTGTAACGTATCATCTTCAGAAGGGCCTCAAAACAGTAGTCTCTTGCCTCCACCTTCATAAGCGGTATGCTCATTATGCTCTCTACCGGCTCAGCCGAACTTCTGCCCCTGGAGACGACCTTGTCCCTCAGGTCCCTGTCTGTCACAATGCCGGCAGGCAGGCCATCGCGGTCCAGAAGCACAAGGCAGCTTATGCGCCTGCCCGACATCGTCTCTGCCGCCTCCCTTATGGATATGTCGAACTGGGCCGTCACAACCTCCTTGGTCGCCAGCTCACCCACAGGAGTGGTGAAGAGCAGCTTGTCTCCTCCTCCGTATAAAAGGCTCTTGTTATGCATCTCCTTGTAGGTCTTGTCTATATATTTGTTCAGGAATGACTTATAGAAGAATTCTGAAAATGCGGGATTCGTGTCCATGAGACGCTGAATCGTCCCCTTTGCAACCAGATAGCAGGCGGTATCTTCCACAGCCACCACATTCGCCCTCGACCTGTCGCCTCCAACCAGGGAAAGAAGCCCGAATACATCACCCTCGCTCCTGTAGTCAATGATCACGTCCTCATCAGTGTCTATATGGATGTATACCTTGACCCCACCTTTTATGATAATCCTGAGATATTGGCTCGGCGGTCCGTCCTGCTGCAGTATTACCGAACCCTTTGGGTAAGTCTCACTGGTTATGCCTCCGGCTATATCAGCAATGGTTACGTCATCCAGAAACTGAAACGGAGGGATATTCTTTAGAAAGCCTGTAACTTCATCTTTTTGCATCATATTGACAGATCTTACCGCAAATTATATGCCATTAATAGGCGGGGTCTGATGCATGTCTTAACTCATTGTAAATTAAGGATATTCTGAAGATTGTGGAGATGATTTAAGATGAAAACCTAAAGAACTAATTTGAGGTCTACTAAAAAGATGCTACAATAAGTTACATGACTTCGAGAGAGACGAATTTAATCTGATTTTTCAGCGAGTTACGCGATGTAACTATTTTTCACATCTGTAGCAGGTTATAGGAATATTCGTAACACCACTTATAACTGATTGATTTTACAATTTATTCGCATCCGGCTGTCAGCTTAATTTCCTCGGCAGTCCCCATCTCTTTCTCTTTTCCCACAAGGCCTTTCTCGTGATCCCCAGCATACCGGCAAGCTGCTGCTCGTTGTATCTTTCCTGATATAAAAGTATGAACTCCTTTGTGTAGTCCTCTATGGAAAGGACCCTTTCGATTGAGTCGGTTATAAAAGAATCTGCTGTCTTCATACTGTCAGGAAGATGCTCCGGGAAGATGGTGTTACTGTCCGTTATAAGCACTGCCCTCTCTACGATATTCTGCAACTCCCTGACATTTCCGGGCCAGAAGTAATCTGTCAGAAGTTTCATCGCAGCATCATCAATGATTCTCACATGCTTGCCTATCTCATTGGAAAATTTCTCCATAAAATGCTTCGCAAGTATAATAACGTCTTCTTTGCGCTCCCTCAGCGGCGGCATCTTCAGCGTCACCACATTTATCCTGTAATAGAGGTCCTCCCTGAAGAGTCCCTCCTTGACCATCTTTGAGATATCCCTGTTCGTTGCCGTAATGCACCTGAGGTCGATCTTCCTGCTCTGTATCCCTCCGACAGGCCTCACCTCATGGTCGTCTATCACCCTGAGCAGCTTTGACTGCAGAGACTGGTCAAGGTCTCCTATCTCATCGAGAAAGACTGTGCCTCCGTCAGCCTCGGCGAAAAGCCCCCTTTTCGACGCAACCGCGCCGGTGAAGGCTCCCTTCATATATCCGAACAGCTCAGACTCAAGAAGATTCTCCGGAATTGCGCTGCAGTTTATCGGGACAAAGGGTCTCTCCCTCCTTGAGCTGTTGTAATGCACTGCCCTTGCAAATAACTCCTTGCCTGTGCCGGTCTCGCCCAGAAGCAGCACGTTGCTTTTTGAGTCTGAGATCTTTTTGACCTCATTAATCAGCGAGGTGATGGCAGCGCTCTGTCCGACAATCCTCACGAAATCATACCTGCCTTCAATCTGTTTTTTGAGAAGCAGGTTTTCCCTTCGCAGGGACTTCTCCCTTAAGGCATTTCTGACTATTCTGATGATCTCGTCATGTATGATCGGTTTTACTATGTAGTCGTATGCGCCTGCCCTTAATGCCTCAACAGCTGTTTCCAGAGACCCGTAGGCGGTGATTATGATTACAGTCTGATCAGGACTGAGTTCGCGGCTTTTTTTCAGCAGCTCGATGCCGTTGATGCCCGGGAGGATGATATCTGTAATGATGAGTTCATATGATCTTTCCTCAATTATCTTCAGCGCAGACTCTGCAGTGTTGGCCACATCTATCTCAAATCCTTCACGTAAAAAGACCCTTTTCAGCGATTCACGAAGGGTCTCTTCATCTTCAACAATCAACAGTCTTTCAGCCATCGTGCCTCAAGTATATCACAGCGCCTGCGGCCCCTCGGAAAGGCCCTATCGCTCCGGGGCCTTTCCGTCGAGCGCATTTCGGACGATCCTTTTAATATCGTCATGTGAAAGGGGTTTCGTTATGTACTCATATGCGCCGGCGCCGATGGCTTCATCCGCTGTCCAGAGATTGTCGTACGCGGTCATTATCAGTACAAGCTGACCTGGGTTCAGGACCCTGCATTTTTTCAGAAGCTCGATGCCGTTCATGCCCGGCAGCATTATATCAGTGATGATGACGTCATAAGACTTATCCTCAAGCATGCTGAGGGCGTCCTCTGCGCTTGAGGCGATATCGACCTCGTATCCCTCGCGCATAAAGACCCTCTTCAGCGATTCGCACAGGGTATCCTCGTCTTCCACTATAAGCAGTCTTTCAGTCATATCCGGTCTCATTTGATGAACGGTTTATATTTCTCGGTTATCAGTACCTGCAGCCCCGATATGAGATGAAACGCCTCTTTCATCGTCTTTTTCTCGAGACTGCTCATGCTGTTGGGATTAATGAAATTGTCAGGCGCCTTTCCTTCATTTATCATCCCGAAGCGGTGATGTATCCTCAGCTGCATGAAATACTCAAAGATATGCTCAAGATCATTGATACGGTCCTCAATCGGCGAGCTTTTACCCCTGAGTCTCCTGAGCCTCTCGATAGTGGATGTCTCCTTTATGCCCTTTTCAAGGGCAAAGAGCCTCACTGCATCGACAAGGGGCCTGAGGCCCTTCAGTTTTAGGTCGATCTTATCCTTGTGCTCACCGCCCTTTTCGACCACAAAAGATTTCAGGATGCCTATCGGCGGCGTATTCTTTACTATCACGTCCGCCATCCGGCCCAGAAACACCGTACTGTCTCTGAGCAATAAGAGAAAATGATCCTTCAGTTCATCGGAAAGACCGCTTTTGCCGTAAACAGGTCTCATGTCAAAAAATATAAGCGATCTCATGACCGACTCGGCGGCAGGCTCGTTTATCCAGCCGGTAAAATATGTCTTCCAGGTCTTAATCGGCTGACACCATAGCGGGTTATCCGCAGAATAGGATTCAGGACAGGGGGGGTATCCGATCTGCAGCAGGCAGTCCTTCACAAAGGCAGTAAAACCGGCAAAATATTTCGCTATTACTTCTTCGTCATCAGCCGCCGGATCAGCGTAAATGATGCCGTTGTCCTGGTCGGTCTTGAAGATCTGCTCCTTGCGACCCTCCGTGCCCAAGACGACCCAGCAATACGGGACAGGCGGCTGGCCAAACTGTCTCTCTGCCAGCTCAAGCACCTTTCTGATCAGCCTGTCATTTATCTCAGTCACTATCGTCGATACGCTTAGGGCCTTTGCACCTTCTTTCAGCAGAAGTCCCAGCAGATTATTTATCCTGCCTGCCGCTGACACAAGCCCGTATATGTTCTGCTGGTTGTCGACATTGTGCGCTATGGAAAGGGGAGAGGTCCCCTGCAGCATCATAAGATCGTGGTTTGTCATGATACCGTGAAGCTCGCCCTCTTTTATGACAAGTATATGATGTATGTTATATTTGATCATCTTCAGCACCGCCTCAAAGCAGAAGTCATCGGCATCGGCCCTGATCAGGGAGATGGTCATGATGTTCCTTACCGGCTCCTCAATGCTTCTTCCCCTGGCAACCACCTTCTCTCTGAGGTCCCTGTCTGTTATGATGCCAACAGGCAGTCTTCTTTTGTCGAGGATTATGAGGGAGCTGATCCTGTTTTTCGCCATGATCCCGGCCGCCTCCTTTATGGTCAGGTCTTCGTCGACAGTGACCGCGCCTGTAGCTATATCCCCGACCTTGGTGGTAAACAGAAGGCGCTCCGCGCTTCCATAGAGAAGGCTTTTCTTGTGCATCTCGCTGTAAGTCCTGTCGACATATCTTGAGAGGTAGGACATGAAGTATTCTGCAAAGGCAGGAGACGACTCAAGGAGGTTTGATACCTTCTCCCTGCCGAGTATGTAGCATATGGTATCATCCACGGTCACGACATTCGTCTTCTGCCTGTCCCTGCCGATCATGGAGAGGAAACCGAAGTTGTCGCCTTCGCCCTTGTAGTCCATCACGACTTCATCTCCGTCGTCGGACCTCATAGAGACCTTCACCGCGCCCTTCTTTATGATCCATACAGACTCGCTGGGCGGCCCGTGCTGCTTCAGGATAAGGGTGTCCCGGGGATAGAACTCCATGGACAGGCTTCCTGCCACGCCTCTCAGCGTGGCCTCGTCAAGAAACTGGAAGGGTGGGTTCTTCTTCAGAAAACCAACGACATCTTCGATGATCATGTCAGCAGCTGTCAAGAAGCTGCGGAAAATGCTCAGCCCTGATTATACCGCCGGACGACACCAATATTGCATGTTCTATCACGTTCTGCAGCTCCCTCACATTGCCGGGCCAATGATATCTTTCAAAAAGGTCCATGACAGCGTCATCCACGAGATTGATCTTCCTGCATAAGTCAGTTGAATACATGCTGATGAAATAATCGGCAAGCGGCCGTATGTCCTCTTTACGATCCCTCAAAGGCGGAAGTCTGAGTGTAACACCGTTTATGACCTGAAAAAAATCATCCCTCAACAGGCCTTCATTCAACGCAGTCTCTGTCTCCATATTCGTCGCGGAAATAAAGCGTATGTCGGCCCTTATATCCTGCACACCTCCGACAGGTCTCACCCCCCGCTCCTTCATGACACGTGAGAGCTTCAGCTGCAGTCCGTCGCTGAGGTCCGAGATCTCCCGCAGAAACACCGTACCGCCGTTGGCCTTCTCCAGAATTCCTTTTTTGGAAGTCAATGCGCCATGGAATGCGCCCTTCAAATACCCGAATAGTTCAGGGTCTCTCTCGCCTTCCGGAATTGAACTGAAGTTTACCGGCACAAACGGCTTATCCGCGACAGGACTGTTTAAGTGTATAGCCCTTGCAATAAGTTCCTTTCCTGTTCCTGTCTCCCCGATTATCAGAACGTTTTTATCTGTAGCGGCGATCGCAACTGCCTCATCGATTACCCTCTTCATCGCAGGGCTCTCGCCGATCATCCGGCTCAGGTCGTAGCGTTTCTCCAGCTGCTTTCTGAGAAAGAGATTCTCTTCGAGAAGGGCTCCCTGCCTCAGCGCGTTTCTGACTATCTGCTTTATCTCCTCATGCATCACCGGCTTGACAACATAGTCATAAGCGCCGGCCCTGAGAGCCTCAACTGCCGTCTCCAGCGAAGCGTAAGCGGTCATGATTATGACTATCTGCTCAGGAAGTCTTTCCTTTATCTTCTTTAACAGTTCTATCCCGGTTATGCCCGGCAAAATGATATCCGTTATTATCAGGTCATAGAAGCCCTCTTCGAAAATCCCGATCGCTGCCTCTGCGTTATCGACCGTATCCACAGAATAGCCTTCCCTCACGAGCACCCTTTTCAGGGACTCGCAGAGGGTCTCCTCATCTTCGACTATAAGCAGTCTCTCGGCCAATCTTCACCTCATCGCAAATGCCATAGTTACTTTAAATCCGCCAGAAAGATTCCGGACAGGCCGGAATGACAAAGCTGCAATTAATACTATACCGACACTATGTGATCACCGGGAGAGTTATCGTAAAGGTAGTGCCCTCTCCCTTTTTACTCTTTACTCCTATTGTCCCGTTATGCTCCCTGATTATACCATAGCAGATGCTGAGACCCAGTCCTGTGCCCCTGCCCGGCGGCTTGGTCGTAAAGAAGGGATCAAATATCCTGTCGAGTATAGCGTCATCAATGCCTGTGCCGGAGTCAGTGAAGTCTATTTCTACTGATTCGTTTCTCCTCTTCATCGAGACAGTCAGCTTTCCGCCTGAGGTCATTGCGTCGATGGCATTGAGCATCAGGTTCAGAAAAACCTGCTGGATCTGGTCAGGGTTCAGTTTAAGGGGCGGGATATCATCAATATCAGAGACAAGCCGGATATTTTTAAACCTCTTGTCATATTTCACCAGATTGATCGTCCTGTCGAGGATCTCCGAGATATTGGATATCACCTTCTCCTTTGTGGATATCCTGGCAAAGTCCCCGAGGCTCCTGACTATATTTGCGATCCTCTCTATGTGATTATTTATCGTCTTTAAGGACTCCCCGGTAAAATTGATATCTTCGCCGGAACTCATATCAAGAGACCTCAGCTCCTGCACAAGTGACGAAATGGATGCAAGGGGATTGCCTATCTCATGGGATATGCCTGCAGTCAGCTTTCCGAGACTTGCAAGCTTGGATGCCTGCAGCAGCTGCTCCTCCATCTTTTTCTTCTCCGTTATATCTTCTAAAATGACAACGTGTCCTCCTGAGGGGTCCTTAAAAGGGCTGATATTTATCTTGAAGGTCTGAAAAGAGGGCGTCTGGAGAGTGATCTCCTCATATTCGTTCTGCAGGAATATATCCCTGCTTATCCATGGCAGCAGACTCACAATATGATTATTATGTGCAGAAGATCTTTTTATCCCTGTTATGGCCTCCATATGCCTGTTCCAGTACTTGACCATCAGTACGGAATCTATGGTCAGGATTCCGACAGGAGCGCTTTCGATGATGTTTTCACTGAATTCCTTCAGATATGCGAGATTCCTGTTGGCCTCTGCAAGTTCCTGTCTTGAGAGTCTGAGGGTATCGGTCATCTGCTTTATGGAGCTTGAGATCTCGCCTCTTTCCCTTTCAGTGAGCGTCAGCTTATCCTCAAATATGATGGTTGCGATGGCCGATCCCAGGGCCCCGGACAATACCCTCTCGGCCTCATCTCTCAGCCTGAAAAGATCATCCTGGGAAGCAGACTCCCTCCTGATGCCGTTTCTGGCTATGAAATGCTCTATGATGTCCCTCGCCTCTTTTCTCCCTACATATTGACCAAGTATCTCCTCTATCTGCCGTATGCTGTATATGCCTTTTACAGGCAGCATCCTCGGGGAATAGGACTCTACGAAAAGGAGCGCCTGCTTCTCCTCATCGCCCCTCTGTTTTGTAAAGATAGACAGTCCGATATAGCAGACAATATTAAAGAAGAGCCCCCAAAACAGGGAATGGCTCCACCTGTCGAGCCCTCTGAGGCCGAAAAGGGAATGGGGATTGAAGATCTCGGAGTTTATCAGATACGAAAAAAACCCCTCATCACTGATGACCCCGGCCTTCAGCATTGCCGGCATAAAGAGGGTATAAAACCATATGACAAAGCCTGCTGTGATGCCTCCTATGGCGCCTATCTTGTTCCCCCTTTTCCAGAAAAGCCCCAGTATTATTGACGGCGCAAATATCGTGACCGCCTCGAAGGATTTCAGCCCGATATCCACAAGGGTATAGAACTCCCCGATGGATACCGCAAAGAAATAGCCAAGAAAGACGCACCCGAGGATGATAAGCCTCTTGAGGTTGAGAATGATCGTGGGGAACCCCTTCATCTCGTTGAAACGGAAGATGGCGGGCATAACGAGGTTATTCATCACCATGGTTGACAGGGCCAGTGATTCGACGATCACCATGCCTGTTGCAGCAGAAAAGCCGCCGATGAACACTATAAGGGCCAGCAGGGACTGCCCCTGTCCAAGCGGAACCGTCAGGACAAAGCTGTCTGCATCGGCCTGGCTGCCGCCAAGGAGGAGCCCGCCAAAGGCAACAGGCATGACAAAGATGTTTATGAGAAACAGATAGAGAGGAAAGAGCCACATAGCCCTGGATACGTGCGATACGTCGGAATTCTCCACAACAGAGACATGAAACTGCCTCGGCAGAAACATGATGGCCATCATAGAGAGAAACAGCAAAGAAGCCCATTCGTTGTGGCTTACAGATGTGCCCCCTCCCAGAAAGAGAAGGTCTCCGTACTGGGAGGCCTTGATCTTCTCAAATATATCGTAGAAGCCGTCAAACAGGCCGTAGGTGACAAAGAAACCCACCATAAGAAAGGCGATCAGCTTGACTATGGATTCGAAGGCTATCGCAAATACCAGCCCCTCGTGCCTTTCTGAGGAATCGAGCCTCCTGGCGCCGAAGATTATGGCGAATATGCCCAATATCAGGGTTATGAACCATCCGGCCTCGGCGCTTCCCCTTGTCTCACCCGCAAGTATTATGAAGGTCTTCATGATAGCCTTTATCTGGAGCCCGAGGTAAGGCGTGATTCCGACCAGAGCAACAAAGGCCACGAGGGCCGAAAGAAAGATCGATTTGCCGTACCTTGAGCCAACGAAATCGGAAATGGTGGTTATCCTGTTTTCCTTCGAAATGATGATGATCTTCCTCAGGATAATCCACCAGAGAGAGGCCATCAGCGTCGGACCGAGATAGATAGTCAGAAATGACAGACCTGACGTGGCAGCCTTGCCCACGCTGCCGTAAAAAGTCCATGAGGTGCAATAGACGGCCATGGACAGGGAATACACATACGGGTTCGAAACAATACTCCTGCCGGTCTTTTCCCTCCTCTCCGCGTAATATGCGATCAGAAAGAGAAGGCTGAGATAGGCAAGGATGAAGATAAACAGCAGCCAGCCCTTAAACACGGTTGTTTCTCTGTCTGCCGGTCTTATGGATAAAGATGCCGGTAACTATGATGAAGATTCCCCATACCCCGAAAAGGTATTCGGGAAGGGAAAGACCGAATATGACAAGAAAAGGCCAGTTAAAAAGCAGGGTTCCGATAAAAAAAAGGAAAGGCCAGAATTCTTTGCTGTTCATTAAGAAAATGTATCACGACAACATGGTAATTATCAACACTGCTTTTGGGCGCTCCCGACCGGCATGAGCGTTTGGGGCTCTTCTATCTCACTATGATACCGGCGTATCCGACAACACTGTCGTAATCACCGCTGACATCTCCGGAGGTTGCATATTTAACCAGCCGGGAGGAACCTGCTCCCAGCAACCTTGCAGCTGCAAGCATGACAGTTGCCGGGAGATATCCGCACATGGTGATCCCTTCCCTGCGGACAGTCTCATATAGTCCCTCGGGATCGACCGCCAGCATCCTGTCGATGGCCTTTTTGTCTTTCTGCCTCGCCACCTTGTCAGGGAGATAGTGGCTCATATCCGAGCTCGCAAGAATCACTACCGGGTAATCCACGCTCTTTATTGCCCTGGCGAGCCCCTCGGCAAGTTCGAGACAGGCATCTATGCCGGCAGAGAGAAGCGCGACAGGCACAATCTTTATATCGTGCGAGAAATAGGAGATAAACGGAAGTTGGACCTCAAGGGAGTGCTCAAAGAGATGGGCCTGGGAATCCCTCTTTACGCTCGTGGTATTCAGCAGGATCTTGCCTGAGAGCTTTCTGTCGATCTCGAAGACACCCGTAGGGATCTCCCACTCGCCCTCTTCCATCAGGGATATCGGAGAGCCCAGCCCGGTATGGTTAGGGCCGAGCATCAGGAAGGTCTTCGGGAAATTAATGGACGAGTAGACAGCTCCGGCAACAGGGCCTGAGTAGACCAGACCGGCATGAGGGACAACAATGCCTATGGCATCCTCTTTGGCGGCGTTTTTGTCCACATACTGGCCAACCTGCTCTGTCAGGCGGGGCCCGGTGCCATGATAAAACTGTCCGGCTACGGCAGGCGGTCTCCTCATACGGCCTCCTTCAGGATATTGATATCAGTCCCGATGCCGCAAGGAAATCGGGTACAGCCTAAAAGGTCTCTTCCTCTTCGATATCATGGAACTCCCTGTCGGTATGGTCCACAAACCTCGTGCAACGAGAGAGGAAGGTAAGGTTTATCTTGTTCGTCGGACCATTTCTCTGCTTGGCCACGTCGATTATCGCCTTTCCCCTGTTGTCGGAAGAATCCTTGTTGTAGGCCTCATCGCGGTAAAGAAAGATAATAACATCAGCATCCTGCTCGATAGCGCCGGATTCCCTGAGGTCGGCGAGGGTCGGCTGCTTATTGCCGCCGCGCGTCTCAACTCCCCTGTTGAGCTGACTGAGGGCGAGCACAGGGACCTTCATCTCCTTGGCAAGCGCCTTGAGGGAACGGGATATGTCGGAGATCTCCTGCTCCCTTCTTTCGAACTTTCCTCTGCCCTTCATCAGCTGAAGATAGTCGACGATCACCATGCTGAGGCCATGGGACGTCTTCAGCCTCCTGGCCTTTGCCCTCATCTCGAGGACCGTAATGCCGGAAGAATCATCTATAAAAATCGGGGCCTCCGCAAGCTTTCCGGCAGCGGTCGTGAGCTTGTGCCAGTCATCCTTCCTGTTGATGAAGCCCTTTCTCACATTGTTCGAATCAACCATGGCCTCGGAGCACAGCATCCTGAATGCGAGCTGTTCCTTGGACATCTCAAGACTGAAGATGGCCACAGGCTCTTTAAGCTCAACGCCGACGTGCTGGGCAATATTGAGGCAGAAGGCGGTCTTTCCCATACCCGGTCTTCCGCCGATAATGATGAGATCGCCCTTTTGAAAGCCTGTAGTCAGCTCATCGAGCTCCTTGAACCCCGACGACACCCCTGTGATAGCCTCTTTCCTGTCGTACAGATGCTCGATCATATGGAAGCTGTCTTTTATAAGCTCGTTCATGGTGACGAAAGAGGTATTGATCCTCTTGTCAGCTATATCGAAGATCTTCTTTTCCGCATTATCGACGAGCTCATCAGCATCCATATCGCCGTCATAGACGCTGCCGGCGATCTCGGTTACAGAACGGAGAAGCCCGCGTAGCAGGGCCTTTTCCCTGACGATCTTCGCGTGGTATCTGATATTTGCCGAAGTCGGGATAGTCGTGACAAGTGTAGTGAGGTATTGCGAGCCGCCGACAGTCTCAAGATCGTTTTTTGTCTTCAGGTAATCGGTAAGCGTGATAAGGTCAATAGGCTCGCTCCGGTTAAAGAGCTCTTCCATGGCGATGAATATCTTCCTGTGCGACTCCCTGTAGAAGTCTTCGGAATGCAGGAGTTCAACGGTCGTAGTAATCGCGGAGTTATCGAGCAGGATCGCGCCCAGTACAGACTGCTCCGCCTCGACATTCTGAGGCGGGAGCTTGTCTAAAGTTGCTTCAAGGTCTTTCATTCCTGCACAACATTTACTTTAACCGAGGCAGACACCTCGGGGTGAATCTTCACTTCAACGGAATAGGTTCCGAGCCTCTTTATCGGTTCTTCTATCGAGATCTTCTTCTTGTCGAAATCAAACCCCTCGGCCTTCAGGGCCTCGGCAATATCCATATTCGTAACAGAGCCGAACAACTTCTCCTCTTCGCCTGACTTTGCCCTGATCGTAAGGGTAAGAGAGGAGAGCTTATCCGCAGTCGCCTTCAGCGAGTCTTTAAGCTTGGCAGCCTTTTCCAGAAGAAGCTTCTTGTGATGCTCGAACTCCTTCACATTCTTCTCATTTGCCACAACTGCCATCTTTTTAGGAAAGAGAAAATTCCTCGCATATCCTTCGGCAACTGTGACAACATCTCCCAGACTGCCGAGGTTCTTCACGTCTTCCTTGAGAAATACCTTCATAAAAATATATCCTCCGATCGTTTTTTTGTTTAAGTATAACATAACGTATCAGATTCAAAACAGCCTTCGGCCAAGACGGCCATACCACAATCCACAATGCGTATATACTTGCGTCAGTCTCTGATATTTATTGACCACTTGTCTATCAGTTTCTTACCTTCTTAACTAACAGAATTTCTTGACTCGTCCATTTTACAATGCTATATTCTTTTTCATATTCGTCCATCATGCAAAATCCAAAGGAGATCGCTAATGAAAAGGCTTCTGTCTTCAGTGCTGGTCGCACTCTGTATCCTCTCTTTTGCAGGCATCTCAGCTGCCACAAACGGAGATAATCTCATCGGTATCGGACCAATCTCCAGGTCCATGGGAGGAGTCGGCATAGCTGCGCCCCAGGATGCAATAAGCGCAGTTTTTTCGAACCCCGCAGCTATGTGCTTCGGCCCTTTCTGTCCGGGCTCGGGCTTCGACTTTGCCGGTACGATCTTCATGCCTACGACCCACACCCGTATCACCATCCCGGCCTTCGGCCTTGATACAGGCAGACAGAGAAGCGATTCGGACCTCTACCTTATTCCGGCAATCGGTATCTCATCACCCATCTCCCAGGACCTCCGCTTCGGTCTCGCAGCATACGGCGTATCCGGTCTCGGGGTCGATTACCGCGAAAAAATGGACCTGGACCCCGGCACCCCCGGCAACCAGTCTGTTTATACGAACCTTATGATCATGAAGTTCGCGCCTAACCTTGCTTATATGGTCAACCCCAACTTCTCTGTCGGCGGCGCGATACATATCAATTACGCAGCCCTTGATCTTGCTGAAGGCCAGGCCCCGGGCTACAGCGCAGGCGTTCAGCTTGGAGCCATTTACAAGAGCGGTCCACTGTCATTGGGCGCCACATATGTGTCTCAGCAAAAGGCGAAGCACAAGAAGGTGGCAAATTTTGACGCTGCATTCGGAGATCTGCAGATGGATGACCTTAAGCTCGGAAGTCCCCAGTATTTCGGTCTCGGAGCAGCCTTTGAGCCGGTCAGAAACGTCCTCCTGGTAGAGGCTAATGCAAAATGGCTCAACTGGGCCGATGCCGCAGGATATGAGGATTTCGGCTGGAAAAACCAGTGGGTATTCAATATCGGAGCGCAGTACAAGCCCACGCCGCAGGTCTCATTGAGGGCCGGCTTCAATTACGGCAGGAATCCGGTCAGAAACAATGTATTGAGCGGCAGCACTCCTCCTGTCTCTGTTCAGGGCAAGTCTGTCCCGCAGTTTCAGTATGAGATCCTCAGGCTCTCAGGTTTTCCTGCGATCGTAGAATCTCATATCACCGCCGGACTCGGATACCAGCTAACAAAAAGCGTATCTATCGATCTCGGCCTTGTGTACGCCTTCAAAAAATCGATGAAAGAGACCGGCACAGCGGCCTTCCCTGACGGTTCAGGCGGCTTCGTGGTCGTGCCTGTATCCATTGAATCAGACCTTCAGGAAACAGCGCTTGATTTCGGCATAACCTGGAAATTCTAAGATACTCTTTATCAGAAGAAGGGACGCTTGTGCGTCCCCTCTTCTTTTCATATCAACCTGATGGTTAATTCTGAGCAGGCTAAACTCTTTTTTCGAAGGTAATCATTATTTCGCTATCGGCTTTACTCTCGGCACTTACAACATAATCACCGATATCCTGTTTTATGGGTGAGATGCTGAGCTTGCTTCCTGTAGCCTTCAAGGTGACACACGGCAGACTGTCTTTGCTTGGTCGTTTATGATTATCTCCAACGCCATTTCCCCAGGCTGCATTACAGCGGCAGATCGTTTGGACAGCTTACGCGGGCTAAAATATCTGGATCGGCACAGGCATAAAGGTCAGGACAAAGATCGCGAGAGTTATCCAGCCCAGCATCTTTCTCCTGGGATCCAGGGGTATTTCAGAATACTCGATCGGCGGATGCTTCAGGCCGATCAGAAAATAGAGAAGCGCTGCCCATAACAGCCATCCTTCAAAGACTGCCACCCCGAGAATCACAAGCACGATGATGAGCACCCTCGAAAGCCTCAGGTGTTTTTCTCCGAGCAGCGCAAAGGCTATATGCCCGCCGTCGAGCTGACCAATGGGTATAAGGTTCAGGGAGGTCACAAAGAAACCTATCCAGCCGGCGAGCGCCACAGGATGCAGAAAGACGTCATGATTGGCAGGGATCTGCCCCACAATCAGCTTTGACAGGCCTAAAAAGAGGAGGGAATCTCCCAGGATCATAATGCCCTCCTTAGTTGGAACAGGCATAACCTTTGAAAGATAGAGCCCGATGATGCTTGCTGCAACAGAAATTATGAAGCCGGCGATAGGGCCTGACGCGCCGATATCGATAAGGGCGTTCCTTGTATTTATTTTCGACTTCATCTTGATGACAGCGCCGAGGGTGCCGAAGAGATTCGGCGCCGGGATGAAGTAAGGAAGCGTAGCCTCAACTCCGTGCCTTTTCGAAAATATATAATGAGCGGATTCATGACAGAGAAGTATCAACATAAGTGTAGCGGAAAAAGGAAGCCCGACGTATATCTTCGATGGCTCCTCCATAAGATCGATGCCCTCATGCAATGCTCCGACAGACAAGGTCGACAGGAAGGTTAGTATGAAGAGTATGATATTAATCCAGGGGAAACGTTTCATCTCCTGATGGTCCCCATCAGGTCATAATCATATGCCTCGGTTATCCCGATATTGACGAAATCCCCTTTCTTCAGATCTCGCTCTCTCAGCATGACAACCCCGTCTATCTCAGGAGCCTGGGATGAAAGCCTTGCTATCGTGATATCGTCACCCACTTCGTCAATAAGAGCGCGAAGGGTCTTGCCAACGAGAGCCTTGTTCTTTTCAAGGGATATGGAAGACTGTATCTCCATAAGCCTGTTGTACCGGGCCTGCCTGATACTGCGCGGGATATGGCCCTTAAGCCTGCAGGCCTCTGTCTCCGCTTCCTTCGAATAGGTAAAGACCCCGAGCCGGTCAAACTCCATCCTTTGCACAAAATCCGCCAGCCCTTCGAAGTCCTTTTCCGTCTCCTGAGGAAAACCGACGATAAAGGTGGTGCGTATGGTAACCTCGGGGATGATCTGCCGGATCTTTTTTATCAACTGCTCAAAGTAACGCCGGCTGCCTCCCCTTCCCATGAGTCTGAGGATCTTCTCCTCTGAATGCTGAAGAGGCATATCTATGTATCTGCAGACCTTCTGCTCATCGCTGACTGTCTCAAGAAGCCTCTCATCGACCGAAGCAGGATAGAGATACAGAAGCCGAATCCAGAAATCCCCCCCTATCGAGGCGATATCCTTTATAAGTCTGCTCAGGTCATATCCCTTCAGACCTTTTCCGTACGAGGTGATATCCTGGGCAACCAATATCAATTCCTTTGTGCCTGAGCCCACGAGCTCCTCTGCCTCACGCAATACCTCCCCGGGCTCCCTGCCTTTATATGCTCCGCGTATGCCCGGTATGGCACAGTAGGTACAGCCCCTGTCGCATCCTTCTGCTATCTTCAGATAGGCATACGGCATGTCATGAAGCCGTTCTTCCCTCGGAGGTGTCGCTGACCCGGCCCTGACCCTGCTGCAGTATTCGATGATCTCTTCGTCCCTGCCCACTCCCCAGATCTCGTCTATCTCGGGTATCTCCTTCTTCATGTCCTTGCCGAATCTCTCCGCAAGGCAGCCAAAGACGATCAGCTTCTTGCCCTGTTTCTTATAATCAGAAACCCTGAGGATCTCCTCTATCGACTCTTTCTTCGCAGCCTCTATAAAGCCGCAGGTATTGACCATGATTACATCCGAATCAGCAGGATCCGAAGAATAGTAGATTCCCTTTTCCCTCAACCGCTTCAGAAGGTTTTCCGAATCCACGAGGTTCTTGGGACAGCCGAGACTCAGGAGATGGACCTTACCCACGGCTCCTCTTTACAGCCTTATAGATCACGAGGTACCCCAGCACTGCTGAAACAACACCCAGAAGGGTGTTGCCGACGACAAACGGCATGAGAAGAGGACGGAACTCCCTGATCAACCCGAGCATCGAGATATGAGACCAGTCAATATCAGGCATGATATGGTCGATCTGCATAAGCCTCGCTCCCAGCCAGGTACCGAAGGTATATATCGGCACGATAGTCCAGGGGTTTGTAATGAACACCCCGATGAGCGTGACTATCCTGTTTAGCTTGAACATCCATGAAACAGCGATCCCCAAAACCGTATGTATACCGAGAAGGGGCGACATGCCGATAAAGACGCCGATTGCAAAGGCCACGGCTATCCTGTGCGGCGATTCCTTTATGGACAATATCTGTCTGAGCCTGTCTCTAAAGTGCAAAGTGCTGATATCCTTTTACTGTGATCTGCCTGGCCTTCCCTGCAGCATCGATGTAATGCATCCCTGACCGGGTAATTTCGCCGACACAAAAGGCATCGATCTTTTCTGCGGCAGGCGCAGTGAAGAGGAGTTCATAATCCTCTCCTCCTCCAACTGCAAGCTCAAGAGGATCGAGGCCGAGATATTCAGCCGCCATCCTCAGCTGCTCAGACACAGGGATCTTTTCAGAGTATAACCTTACACCTGTTCTGCTCGCCCTGCAGAGCCGCAGAAGGTCGATAAAGAGTCCGTCGCTGATGTCCATCATAGCTGTAGCCTTATTGATAAACCTTCCGGGGCTGACCGCCTCAGGCATAAGATGCCTGCGGATAAGCGGAGATACAATATCCCATGCAAGTCCAAAAACCGCCTTCTTTTTCTTTTCTATTTCGACCGGCGACCGCAGCCTTTTCAGAAGCGCCAGGCCGGCAGCGGAATCTCCGACACAGCCGGTAACATATACGCGGTCCCCGACCTTCGCCCCGCTCCTCCTGAGCACCTTTGCAGCAGAACCCGTTACCGTGGCAGACAGGATCATCTTGTCAGACGAGGATATATCGCCTCCTATCAGGACTGCGCCGTAGCGTTCCAGTGCATCCTCAAGCCCGTCGAGGAAACGCCGGAACATATCCATATCAAAGTCCCCTGAGGCTGCGAAGTTCAGAGTAACATAGTCGGGCCTTCCGCCCATCGCATAAATATCGCTGACATTGACTGCTATGATCTTGTAGCCGAGCTGATAAGGAGTGGTCCACCTGAGATCAAAATGAACCCCTTCGACCATCATGTCGGTAGTCAGAAGAAGAGGCTTTCTGCCGGGTTTCACCACCGCAGAGTCATCGCCGATCCCGAGGATCAGGCCGCGCTTCCTCTTTTTGAACCTTTTTTCAAGGATGGTTACGAGAGAAAGCTCGCCCTTTTCTGAAAGCTTCATGCAGACTGCAGCCGTTCCTGAAGATGTTACCGTTTCTTCCCGCGGCTTTCAGGCTTTTTTGCGCCCCGCAATGCGGTCTTCAGGACCTGGTCCATTGTATCGGCAAAGACAAATTCCATATCCTTCTTTATATATTTTGGTATCTCTTCAAGGTCTTTTTTATTCCTTCTGGGTATGACCACTTTCTTGATCCCCATCCTCTTTGCAGCGAGAGTCTTCTCTTTCAGGCCGCCTATGGGCAGCACCCTGCCCCTCAAGGTAACCTCTCCTGTCATGGCGATGTTCTTGTTCACCGGCCTTGAGGTGAGCACCGAGGCCAGGGCAGTCGCAATGGTGATGCCTGCAGAAGGTCCGTCCTTCGGTATCGCACCGGCAGGCACATGCACATGGATATCGATCTTTGAAAAGGCGTCTTCCTTTATGCCGAGCGTCCTGGCGCGCGACCGGATATAGCTGAGCGCGGCCTGTGCAGATTCCTTCATGACATCGCCGAGCTGTCCGGTCAGAGTCAGATGGCCTTTGCCCATCATGGTTGTCGCCTCGACATATATGATATCGCCTCCTGCCTCGGTCCAGGCGAGCCCTGTCGAGACACCGATCTCATCCTTCTCCATCTCCTCCTCAGGCAGAAACTTCGGTACGCCGAGAAAGGCCTTTAGATTCTTCTCGGTGATCTGGAATTTCTTCTCCTTGCCTTCAGCTATCCTCTTGGCCATCTTTCTGCAGAGGTTGGCTATTTCCCGTTCGAGGTTTCTGACGCCTGCCTCACGCGTATACTGAGAGATAAGAAGCAGAAGGGCAGGGTCTGTAATGCTGACTATCTTCGTTGTCAGGCCATGCTCTTCAAGCTGCTTAGGCAAAAGGTATTTCTTAGCTATCCCGAGTTTCTCCTCGGACGTATAACCTGAGAGATAGATTATCTCCATTCTGTCTCTTAATGGTCCGGGGATCGTATCTGCAAGGTTGCCGGTCGTTATGAACATGACGTTGGTCAGGTCAAACGGCACTGACAGATAATGGTCGGCAAAGGCAAAGTTCTGCTCCGGGTCGAGCACCTCAAGAAGGGCTGATGACGGATCGCCCCTGAAATCCGTACCTATATTGTCCACCTCGTCAAGCATGAATACGGGATTATTCGTTCCCGCCGACTTAATACCCTGGATGATCCTGCCGGGCAGGGCGCCGACATATGTCCTTCTGTGACCGCGTATCTCAGCCTCATCCCTGACGCCTCCAAGGGACATCCTGACAAACTCCCGTCCCAGGGACCTCGCAATAGACCTTCCAAGGGATGTCTTGCCGACACCGGGAGGCCCGATAAAACAGAGTATGGGACCCTTCATTTTTTCCTTTATCTTCCGCACGCTCAGATACTCGAGTATCCTCTCCTTCACCTTTTCAAGGTCGTAGTGGTCATCGTTGAGCACCTTCTCTGCGATCTTTATATCCAGGTTGTCCTTTGTGCTCTTTGACCACGGCAGCTCAACAAGCCAGTCCAGATAGGTCCTTATGGTTGCGGCCTCTGCGCTGTCAGGATGCATCTTTTCGAGCCTCTTCAGCTGCTTTTCCGCCTCCTTGAAGACCTTCTCCGGCATCTTTGCCTCTTCTATCTTTTTTCTGAACTCTCTGGCCTCTTCAGCTCTTTCATCTATGTCGCCCAGCTCTTTCTGTATCGCCTTGAGCTGTTCCCTGAGAAAATATTCGCGCTGTGTCTTGTCGATCTCTCCCCTTGCCTCGGACTGGATCTTCTGCTGAACGATGAGAAGCTCGATCTCCCGGCTCAGTATCTCGCTAACCCTCTTCAGCCTCAGAACCGGGTCTATGATCTCGATGATCTCCTGCGCCTGTTCAGCCTTGAGGCCGAGGTTTGAGGCAACCAGGTCCGCAAGCCTTCCGGGGTCATCCAGGTTTTCGATCACCACCATAATATCAGGGAGCACCGTCTTGCCATATGAAACAGCCTTGTCCAGCTGCTCCTTGACAGTGCGGATCTGCGCCTCCTCCTCAATCGAGAGCGCATCGGGCTTTATCTCCTCGATCCTTTCGATATCCGCATTAAAAAAAGACTCTGTCTGTACGAATTTCTTTACACGTGCCTTCGAAAGCCCCTGCACAAGTATCTTTACCCTGCCGTCAGGCAGCTTCAGCATCCTCATTATCATCCCCACAGTGCCGACCGTGTACAGATCACTGACCGAAGGATTTTCTACTGTGAGGTCCTTCTGGGTCAGAAGCAGGATCATCCTGTTGGTAGCCAGCGCATGGTCAATGGCCTTTATCGAGACCTCCCTTCCGACAAAGAGGGGTATGATCATATAGGGGAATACCACAATATCCCTGACAGGGAGTACCGGCAGACTGTCCGGGATCTGTACTTCTTTTTCTTCTCTATCGCTGTTTTTATCTAACTCGGCCATGCTCTCTCCTCGTTTCTTCTCCTTTAATTTTACCCGCATTCAGCAAAAAGACATAATGTTTATTACAAAAAGGCTAAGCTCTCAATGTTTCAGTTTTCTTGAGACCTCAAGGATATAGCTTCTGAACTGTTCAGCAAGGGACGGATTCTTGAGCGCGAAATCAACTGTCGCCTTCAGATAGCCAAGCTTGTCCCCTGCGTCGTACCTTCTGCCTTCAAAGAGAAAACCGTAAACCGGCCTTTCCTTTGAAAGCTTGCGGATCGCGTCGGTCAGCTGGATCTCTCCTCCCTTGCCCGGCCTTGATTTGGCCAGGATATCGAATATCTCGGGTGTAAGGATATACCTGCCTATGATCGCAAGGTCCGACGGCGCATGTTCAGCGCTCGGTTTTTCCACAAGGTTGCTGATCCTGAATACACCGTCCCTCTCCCTGACGCCGTCAATCACTCCATAGCGGTGAATCTCCGAGACAGGCACCCTTTCCAGAGCCAGAACTGGGCTCCTGAGTTCTTTATAAAGCCTTACCATGTCCCGCAGCAGGGTATCCTCGGGATCGATGATATCGTCACTTAGTATGACCGCGAAGGGCTCCTCTTTCACAAAGGGCTTTGCGCAGGATATGGCGTGCCCGAGGCCAAGGGCATATCCCTGCCTTATATAGGCTATATTGATCTTGCTTAACCTGTTGATCTCCTCCAGAAGATTCTTCTTGCCGCTCTTTTTGAGCTTGTCTTCCAGTTCAAAGGCATAATCAAAATGGTCTTCGATGGACCGCTTATGCTTGCCGGTTATGATGATGATCTCATTTATATGGCATGAAATCGCCTCTTCTATGCCGTACTGTATCATCGGTTTGTCGACAATCGGCAGCATCTCTTTAGGCGATGCCTTGGTTGCAGGCAGAAACCGCGTGCCGAGACCTGCGGCTGGGAATATCGCCTTTTTAATCACATCTGACACCATTACCTCTTAAAATAGTTTTCTAAATTATAGCATAGTCAGGAGAGATTGGGACCGCGGAATTGAAGTAGTGCTGGAAGTATTCATGAGAACCAAGCGATAAAAAAGAAAGGGCCAACCCTTTTCTTATGCAATTATCCCCCACTGGACTGAATATCTGACATACCTGAGATAGGCGGTCGATCTTTGTCGTGCTGATATGGTAACCGATTCGGAATTGAGAGGAATGTGATATACGTCAGTTAATTTTTTGTTTCAGGTCACGACTTAACCAGGGCCAGTCACGCGCCGGTTCCCCATGCCTAAGCAGACCGTCAGCGCCATACTCTTTTATCACTTCGATACTGCCGCGATCGTAAAGCACCTCTGCCCTGACTCTGCCTGCATCATCATACGAGAGATGTGCACCATGCCTGCGGCCCTCCTCGTCGAACCGCTCCTCGAAAAGTTTCTTCCTGCGATTTCCTGTCCCACAATAGGTGACGACGATATAAGGAGCTCCATTGCCGTGCCTCTGCAGAACAACACGGTCATAAATGGGCTCTCCCTCCCCTGTTGTCTTCTCTTTTTTCATTATGGCCCGATCCCTGTCTGCCCCGCTCTCCGCAACAGCTTTTAAAGAGTCAGCCGGAAGCGCAGTGCCTGCGGCTGGTCCGCGGGAAGGCATGACAGGCGCGGCAGGGGCCGGCTCTCTTTCTCTTATTTTCTCCTCAGCAGGCCTCTGATTCTGAGCTAAAGACATCGCAGGTCCTTCAGCAGAAGGCTGCTTGGCAGCAGTTTCGGGCAAGGGTTCAGATCTCTGAAGCTTCCCGGCATCAGGTCGTACTTCTTTCATTTCCGAACTCTTGAAGTCTTGTTCAGAACGTCCAGGAACATCTGTCCCGCTCTTTGGCAAACTCGTTTGTCTTTGAGCGACTGCAGGCGGCATAACATCCCTGACACCCGGTTGCATGCTTTTTATCAGAATAACCGAGGCAACCGCAACGACAACTGTTGCGACTGCCGCAGCAGGTACTCCGAATGGAAAACGGCGCATCAGGCTGGAAAACAGGCTCTCCTTCGGCGCAGCTTCCTCCCTGACGCGGACCATCACCTTCTGAATCAGCCACTGTGGTGGCTCGACCTCCTCAATCTCCTTCAGGCTGTCAACCGTGGCCTGAAGCTCTTCCATAAAAACCCTGCATTCCCTGCATGAGACAAGGTGCTCTTCGATAAGCGACCTCTTTTCAGAAGAAAGAGAGTCATCCAGATATTTATGCAGTTCATCTCTGTACCTGTCGCACTTCATCATGGCCTCCCAAGCAGCCTTTTCAGACAGTCCTTAACCGACTCCCGCGCCCTGAACAACCTGGACTTGACCGTGCCTTCAGCTATACCGAGCATCGCACTGGCCTCTTCATATGAAAAGCCCTGAATGTCCCGCAGGACAATAATCTCCCGGAACTCCGGATCA
>JACRHE010000115.1 GCA_016217695.1 Nitrospirota bacterium
CATTAAAAAAAGATGCCCCCTCAAATCTCCTGAAAGCCTTCAGGTCTCATTATAGCGCAAAAGCCGGTTTATTTATCTGTCGCGTAATTTCAGCTTCAATTTCTTCCCCGCCTCCTATAAAATAGCCTTGAATATATGAAGAAGAAGAGGCCATTAAAGATAGCCTACCTTGACTGTTTTTCCGGCATAAGCGGCGATATGTGCCTTGGCGCGCTGGTTGACGCAGGGGCTCCCCTTAAAGAGATTGAAAAAAGACTGGCGAAGCTGCCTGTTAAAGGGTACTCCCTTGCAAGCCGCAAGGTAAGCCGCTGCGGTCTGCCCGCAACAAAGGTCGATGTCATGTTGACAGTGAAGGGCAGGAAGGAAGGCGCAAGAAAATGGGAAGATATCGCAAGGATCATCGAAACCTCCGCATTGCCTGAATCAATAAAAAGAGACGGGGAAAAAATCTTCAGAACTCTCTTCAGGGCAGAGGCCAGGGTTCACGGCCTGCCGTTGAACAAGATACACCTCCATGAACTCGGCGCCGTAGACTGCCTCGTAGACATCTTCGGCACATTGATAGGACTTAATCTCCTCGGCATAGATGCAGTCTACTCTTCTTCCCTGAACCTGGGCAGCGGCACGGTAAAGACAGAACATGGCATCCTGCCTGTGCCTGCACCGGCTGCGGCAGAGCTGCTTAAGGGTCTGCCGGTCTATTCCTCGGGGATTCCCCTTGAACTGACTACACCAACAGGCGCTGCAATCGTTAAGACGCTTGCAATGGGGTTCGGCAATATTCCCCACTTTGTCATTGAGACTGCCGGCACAGGAGCGGGCAGCAGAGACTTGCCGGAACAGCCCAATGTCCTGAGGATACTCATAGGAGAGGCGCTGAAGGGCAGCTTACCGGAAGCCGTGACCGTAATAGAGACAAACATAGACGACATGAGCCCCCAGGTCTTTGAGTATCTTGCAGAGAGGCTTTTCAGGGAAGGTGCCCTGGATGTCTTCCTGACCCCTATAACCATGAAGAAGATGCGGCCTGCGGTCAAACTCAGCGTTGTATGCGATCATGAGAAAAAGGACAGGATGATTGATCTTATTCTGACTGAAACAACCAGCATAGGAGTCAGATATTATGAGACATCCCGGGTTACGATGCAGAGACAGGTCAAAGAGGTAAAAACAAAACATGGAATAATACGGATAAAGATATCCGGCTTCGGAGATTCTCCGGCAAGGTTCACCCCCGAATACGATGACTGCAGGAGGGCCGCTGAAAAAACCGGCATCCCGCTCCTTGAGATAATGAAAGAGGCTGAGGCAGCTGCAAAAAAAAGTTTATAGAAATTAATGAGACGTTCATCTCGGCAGTATAAAATAGAAGTTATTCCCGTAATCAGTAGGTTCATAGCCTGCAACCCCGCCGTGGATCTCGACCGCGTTTTTGATAAAGGCCAGGCCATGGCCGGTGCCGGGCCTGTCAGAGGCGTTTGAGCCCCTGAACTCCTCCTGAAAAAGCCTTTCCCTCTCCTGCGGAAGGATATGCGGCCCTGAACTGAAGACATTGTATTTGATACCATCCCTGCCCGGTCCGAAGAAGTCCTTCATGACCTCATGCCCGTAGGCCATATATTTCTTCTTCCCGCCGAAGATATCCACCTCATCCGTATATTTCAGAGCATTTGAAAAAAGGTTGGCGTATACCTGGGCTATCAGCCCCACGTCGACAACGGTGATGACCTCTTCCTCCGGGATTCCGCTAAGACGGTCATCAATCATAATGCCGGCCCTCTGGAACTGCTCGATGTACCTCTCAAGCTGGGGCTGTACCACATCCTTCTTCATATTGCAGGGCTTGGTCCGCAAGGTGAGCCTGCCCTGGTCAAAATGGCTCTTTCTGAAGAGCGTCTCTATAAAGAGACTCATATTCCTGTAATGCTTCTCTATGTTCTCAAGGTCCCCTGAAAGCCCGCTGTTGACATCAGAAAGCTCCTTCACGACCTCTTCCATGCCTTCCTTATCGAACTTCAGACCTGCAAGGCGTTCGGCAAGCATTCTCTCTATCTCCTTATTCATCATCACCTTTGCCCTCAGGCGGCGCAGAAAAAGCTTATAGACCATGTTCGGAACAATAATATTATGCTCTATATCAGCCACAAGGGAGCGGATGAATCTCAGGTGTTCTGCATTTCTCTCAACGAGGAACTTGTTATGCATCCTGAAGCCGATACGGTTGGCGTATTTTTCGAAGAAGAGCTCTGTATGGATATCACGGCTTTTTACCGGAAATACCTCCAGAAGCCCTATGACGTCCTCTTCAATATGAAACGGGAGCTTATCTATGCTCAGTTTCTTCCCGCGTATTGTCAGCACAAGGCTGTCCTGCTCCGAATAGTAGGGACTGTCGTTAGGCCGTATATGCGAGGGGGCCGGAGCATGCAAGGCATCTGCCTCGTCCTCTGTTGTCGCCATTAACGAAAGGGCATTGAGTTTGGGATCTGTGATATAAAGGCGGGCATCGAGATCAAAGAAACTCGCCGGGATCGCGACACAAAGCCGATAAAAATCCTCTATACCGTCAAATTCCTGGGCAAGATCAAAGAACGTCTTGAGCGCGTCATTTTCCACCCGGGTGAAATCATACCGCTGATAATCCGCCTTTTTCCTTTCTATACGTTCTGTCACATTCATTGGTACAGCCATGGCAAAATACCCTTCCCCTTCTTCTGATAATTCAGTGCTATCATTTTATCACAAAAACAAAAAGCCCCCGGTTGTTCCGGGGGCTTTTTGCGTTAACTTGCTATCAACTTAAGCTGCTGAAAGCTCTTTCAGAGCCTTGAGCCTGCTTGGATGTTTCAGTTTTCTCAAGGCCTTTGCCTCAATCTGCCTCACCCTTTCGCGGGTCAGAGAGAGCCGTTTTCCCACCTCTTCAAGGGTGTGGTCACGATCAACGCCTATGCCGAACCTCAGGCAGATCACCTTCTCTTCCTTGGGCGTCAGGGTCTTCAGGATCATCAGCATCTGCTCAGTCGTCTCGATCTTCTCAGCATCTGCATACGGGGAGGGACTCGTCTTGTCTCCGATGAAATCTTCCAGGCTCGTGTCCTCATCCCCGACAGGGGTCTGAAGGGCTATGGGGTCCTGGACCGCCTTGAAGACCTCTTCCACCTTCCTCGTCGGAACCCCTAATTTCCTGGCGATCTCGTCATTGCCCGGCTCTCTTCCTATCTGCTGGGTCAGCTCCCTGGATGCGCGGGTGACCTTGTTGTAAAACTCCATCATATGCACCGGAACCCGGATCGTCTTTGTCTGGTCAATAAGTGCCCGCGTTATGGCCTGGCGTATCCACCAGGTTGCATACGTGCTGAACTTGAACCCTTTCTCATACTTAAACTTGTCCACCGCCCTCATGAGTCCGATATTGCCTTCCTGAATAAGGTCAAGCAGTGAAAGGCCCTTGCCCAGATAGTTCTTCGCAATATTCACAACCAGCCTCAGGTTACGGCTCGTCAGTTCGTTCTTTGCCTCGCTGTAGAGAATCCTCGCCCTTGAGATCCGGTCCCATCTGTCTCTCAGGTCATCTATCCCGATACCGGTTTCGACTTCAACCTGTTTGTACAGGCCCCTTGCCTCTTTCTCGATCTCCATCAATTTTGCCGGTTTGCTTCCCTTTTTCTTTCTGGCAGCTATGGACCTTCTCAAGTCCCGGAGAGATCCGTACTTCGCTATCATCCTGTCTGCCTTCTCAACCTGTTCCATGAGGCCATCAAGCCGGTCCAGGGTCAAACCCAGGGCCTCGTCAGGACCTTCCTCAGCAACCTCTTCATCCTGCTCTGCTTCATCGACCTCAATGGTCTCTTCCAGCCTACTGTACAAAGGCATGGCTGTGACTATTTCCCGTATGATCTCCCTTCCCTGTTCAAGTCTCCTGGCTATCTCCGTCTCTTCAGCCCTTGAAAGGATAGTTATATTACCCATAGAATGGAAGTAGGCCTGGACCAGATCCTCTGACTTCTCGTATTCAGCCGGCTCTTCCTCCCCAGGGGCAACTTCTCCGAATACATCCTCCTCTTCATTGGCAACCACCTCAACACCCATATCCTGAAGGGTCTCGATAAGCTCTTCCAGTTCTTCAGGAGAAAATGTCTCCGGGGAAAATGCATCGATTATCTCGTCATGGCTCAGCACACCCCGTCTCTTGCCGAGATCTATCAGCTCCTCGAATATATCACTTTTGTTCATCTAAACCTCCTCCACAATCCTCCCGGCAGAACAACCGCCTCAGGGAGAATTCCTCTTTATATGTAAGGCCTGAAATATTCAGGCCAATGCTGCTCAACCGTTTATTATATACTTATACCATATATATTGATAATTTATAGGAACATTTTGAAGAAAATATGAAGTGATCGCCTCCCTTTTGCTGTTCTTTGCTATTCCCCTGACCTGTTTTTTATAATGAGTGGATGGAAAAGCTCTCCATAAACAGGACCGCCTGCAGCCTTTATGAACTTGCCGGCCTGATAAAAACTGCCGTCTCTGACTCCTTTCCCGAGTCCTTATGGGTCATCGCCGAGATAGCCGAACTGAAGTGCAACCCAAAGGGCCACTGCTACCTGGAGCTGGTCGAAAAGAATAAGGATCAGACCGTCGCACAGATAAAGGCCACTTGCTGGTCCTATGAGTACAGGAGAATCAGTCGCACCTTTGAAAAGGCAACCGGCGAATCCCTGAATCCGGGGATGAAGATAATGCTGCTGGCCTCTGTTGCCTTCCATGAGGTGTACGGCCTGAGCCTCAATATCAGGGACATCGATCCGACCTATACCATGGGAGAAATGGCCCGAAGAAAAAAAGAGGTAATAGAACGGCTTCACAAAGAAGGGGTTATAGGACTGAACAGGGAGCTGCCCCTGCCCCTCGTGCCCCAGAAGATCGCCGTCATATCCTCCAAAACAGCAGCGGGATATGGCGATTTCTTCCATCAACTCGATACAAACCCCTATGGTTACAGGTTCGTCCATATCCTATTCCCTGCCCTGATGCAGGGTCGCGAGGCAGAGGCCTCGATCATCTCCAGTCTCCTGCAGATCAGCAAAAAGAGGCGTCTCTTTGACATCGCTGTTATCATCAGAGGCGGCGGATCAGTGACGGATCTGAGCTGCTTTGACAGCTACGAACTTGCATGCCATATCGCCAGGTCACCCCTTCCTGTTATCACAGGCATAGGCCATGAAAAAGACGATACAGTGGCCGATATCGTTGCCCATACCAGAATGAAGACGCCTACGGCAGTGGCAGAGTTCCTCATATCAGGGATGAGAGAGTTCGAAGAAGGGATCCTGGAGATTCAGCAGAGGATCCATTCATGCACCGGCCGGATATTAAGAGATGAGGGATACAGGCTGGACCGGGTCAGCCAAAGGCTTTCCTTCATCCCCTCCCAACTGGCGCTATCAGCAGGAAACAGGCTGGAAATGCTCTCGAAAGACCTGGAGAGCAGGATACGGGACTGTTTCCGGAACGAGAGAAACAGACAGGGAGGCATGGAGCAGGCGATCAGGCTGCTGGACCCGGCACAGGTCCTGAGGCGGGGTTACAGCATCACCCGCCATAAGGGAAAGATCCTGAGGGATGCCTCATTAATCAGAAAGGGAGACACGCTCCGGACAACTCTCTCAAACGGAGCAATCACGAGCATCGCGAAAATAACAGAGGAGGATAAAGGGCATGAGCAGACAGAAACAGCTTACCTACTCCCAGGCTTCTAGAGAACTTCAGCAGATCATCAGCGAGATAGAGTCTGAGAATGTCGATCTTGACGTGCTCGCGGAAAAGGTAAAGAGGGCCACCTATCTGATTAAATTCTGCAAGTCCAGACTGAGGGATACGGAAGAGGAGGTCAAAAAGGTACTCACAGAGATAGAGGATAAAGCAGAGGAAACCGGAGCCGGGGATGGAGCTTCGGATAAAAATCAGCAGGACATTACGTAAACGCAGTCAAAATGCCCTTCAGTCTGAAGAACGAGCTTCAAAAACTTGCAGATCCTGAAAAGGCGAAGTTTCTGGCCGGTTTTTTCAAGACCGGAAAAGGCCAGTACGGAGAAGGGGATATCTTTCTGGGCATTAACGTTCCCCTTCAGCGCCGCGTGGCCAAAAGACATCCGGATCTGACCCTGCCTGAGCTGAAAGAACTCCTCTTAAGCAGGGTTCACGAGCACAGGCTGGTGGCTCTTCTTATACTTGTCGAAAAATACAAGAGAGCTGATCTGCAAGTCAAAAAGGAGATATACCGCTTTTATCTTGAGAATTCAGCTTCCGTTGACAACTGGGACCTGGTTGATCTTTCGGCTCCGAACATCCCGGGCGACTATTTACTTGAAAGGGACAGGAAAATCCTTTACGTACTCGCTAAATCAGACAACCTCTGGCACCGGAGGATTGCGATACTTTCAACCTTTGCCTTCATAAGACAGAACCAGTTCGACGATACCCTCGGGATATCGGAGATACTCCTAAACGACACGCAGGACCTCATTCACAAGGCAGTCGGCTGGATGCTGAGGGAAGTGGGCAAAAGGGACCAAAAGAGGCTGGAGACCTTCCTGAAGAGGCACTATAAGAAGATGCCGAGGACAATGCTGAGGTATGCTATCGAGAGATTTGATGAGGAAAAGAGGAGATGGTATTTGAAGACTTAGATGAATTTATACGCAGGCAGCCTAAAACTTTGCAATCCCTGCCAGGCCGCAATAGCCCTTCCTCTGTTCCGGCTCATCCTTCCAGGATGTCTCATAACCGCCGCAGCTGATACATACCTGGGGGACGTCCTCAGCCCATCTCCAGGCCATGCAGTCGGATACGATGCATTTCATCCTCGAGTTGCCAAACGTCATGTGGCACCATCTCTCTTTTGCATCTTCTGCTGTTAGAAGCATCCTGTCACCTCTACCCTAGATAGGCCGAAAAGTAACGCCTCATTCCCTTCAGAGTCGTCTCAGCGGTCAGGGGGATCATACTGGCAAAGCAGTCGAGGTTGACCAGCGCGTTGAGGTTGGCATCCTTTTTCGCGGCCTCGGCAAGCCTCTGTGCAAAATCCCTGTTCACCTTGCTCACCTCCGAGTAGATCGCGCTCAGGCCCTCAAGGCTCCAGTTCGCTGCCCTGCCGTCCTGCAGCAGGAAGAACTGGGACATCAGATACATCGAGGTCATCCTGAAGATCGTCTCCTCTATGGTTGCAAAGGGCAGATGAAACCTCACCATGGGCTTGAGATGCTCCAATACAGGGCATCCGCTGGTGACCATGATGATACCTATGAGCGAACTCAGACCTGCCTGTATCGTGGTATCCTTTGTATACTGCCTGTCTTCGGTGGATACAATAACAGTCACACCTTCATACGAAAAATAATCCTTAAACTCCTCCACGATCCCTGAGAGGTTCTGCGCAACCGGACAGTAGCTGTTGACAGTCTCGTCGAGCGTGCAGTTAGAGCACCTGTTCCTCTGGAGCTCTGCCCAGGATGGCGGAGGAAGAAAAGCCCCTGGACTCAGTGAGAGGGTATCCCTGTCAAGGGTGATGCTGAAGGTCTTGTTCCCGCCGTCCCTGAAGCCAAAGGAATAGTCTATCGCAAACAGCCCAGCCATTATTTCCTGCCCCTGCCCTCCACGTCGAATAACTTCGGCTTCTCTATCGCTCCGCCTTCGGTCCGCTTTTCCTTTTTCTCTTCAACCTCCTTTGTCTGCCTGGTCACGCTCCTTCTCTGTGAAGATGACGATGATTTTACCTCACCCTTTGTCCTCGCCGGCTTCTCAGGTAGCGAAAGTCCCTTCCCGGCCTTTTCCCCTGAAGATCTCTCTTTGACCCTTCCCTGCTTTTTCAAGGGAGCAACAGGAAGGTCTGAAGGAGCGGACGGCTTTACAGGAAGCCTCTCCTGAGGCGGCTTTCCTATGCCCTTTCGGGTTGTTGTGGCCTCATCGTCACGCCCTGGCAGGCCCTCAAGCGGCTGCACCTGTCTGCGGGGAGCAGTATCTTTCTCCGGCATTCGCAAATCCCCGCCGGTCCTCTCTTTTACCCTGTTAAAGGGCATGGTCTTTTGAGGCGCATCAGGCCTGAACACTGAGCGATTCTGTTCCCTGACAAACGGCCTGGCTTCTCTCAGCTCTTTCGGCTTCAACCTGCTTATGGGTGCAGGAGGCAGCTTCGCCTGCGGGATATCTCTTACCACAGGCATAAAGGTCGCTCTTTCAGGCCGTAACAGGGGTCTGCCGATGCTCGGCCTATCCCTGAGAAAGGGATTATCCTTGATCCTGATATCCACATGCCTGCCCCTGAGAAACGTATCAGGATGGAGAATCGTGACAGCATGGGGAATACGGGCATGCCTGTATATCTGGTTTATGCTGATATTGGCTATATTGATGTTTATCAGGTTCACGCTGTGCGGCCCATAATTGCCGTAGCCGTAGTAAATCTCGCCGGGAGCAAGAGGCACCCAGGCAACATAGTTCGGCGTGTTAACCCATCCTACGAATCCCGGCCCCCAGTAAACAGAGCCCCTCACAGGCGGCACCCAGAACCATCCGATGGAAGCGACAAACGACCATCTGCCGTAATGATAGGGTGCCCATCCCCAGGGTTCATAAGATACCCAGACGTAGTCCCCGCCTATCCATGTCCATCTGCCGTGGCGGTAAGGCGCCCATCCGGCAGACACCATCACAGTCGGGGTCCAGACATATCCATAGTCTCTTGTATATACCCATTTGCCGTTATCGTCAAAATCGTTCGAATATGTCTCAAGCTCGTCCGGCAGGTACCTGGAGCTGTATCTCCGCTCGTAGAGCCTGCGATTTCGCTCCTTATTCCACTCTTCCCAATCATCTGCCGGCCCTATAGCCCCCAGCTCCGCGCGCGTCTCCCCTGTCAGGGCCAGGGTATAGTTTTCGGTCACCTTTATCCTGCCGTTTCTGTTCTCGGCGTATACATAGCCTCTCAAAACCGAGACATCGGTATCCCCGTCTTTGTCGACGTCCACATTGAAGATCGATTTCTCAAACCCCCTGACAGAGGAAACAGGGGTATCCAGCTGGATAACATCCTTTTTCGAGCCCCTGAAATATACATAAGCCCTTCCGCTGTTCAGATAGAGCTGGGAAGAATCACTCTCCAGCCTCAGTATTTCGAGAGAAGAATTCCCATCAAGCCTCACGGACGTGCCGTTGCGCAGCTGAAGCTCCACCCTGCCCTCTTCAGGCACCCATATCATGTCTTCTTCCTTTAAAGGCATGTTTATGGAGGCAGGAACCCAGTCCGACGTCTCATCCGTCTTTATCTGTACATCTCCCTCGACAAGGGTAACCCTCAACTCACCGAGGCCTGAAGCAAAGGAATAGGAAGGCAGCAAACATAATAACAACGCCACAAAAAAAACCTTGTGCATCTTCATACCCGCATCCTCCTCACGCTTGATATTAAATTGTATCACGCATTCATTCAAACACAAAATTTCGAAGGAACTGTGAATTTCAGCACACATTATTCATAAATTTCACGGGTATGCCGAAAAAAGCTTTTCGTCAGTATGGGGCATGTCTTTATCCTAAATCCGGCAGTTGGGGACAGATGCAAGAGCGACCTGGCCCGTATATCGTTGCGGGTCTTGGCGAAATGAAGCGGCCGCAGCCGTGACTGTCCGAACCCAAAGGGTGAGTTTCACGGCTGCAGCGGACTGAGCCGTAGAGCCGCAGAAATCGGGCCTTTTGAGCGATTGTGTCTATCCTCAACTGCTTTTCAGGTTTATACGGCTTTGCACAGTCTGCTCCGATCAAACAGGAGAATAATCCGATAACTGGAGCTTACGAAAAGTTTTTGAGATAGTGGCCGTAAACTAATATTTGATTCGCAAACAAAATGGCGAATCTAGACCGCGGGTCTGAATCTTCTCAGTCTAAGCGCATTGGTCACTACAGTAACCGACGAAAGCCCCATCGCAGCAGCTGCAAACATGGGGTTCAGGAGTATGCCGAAAAACGGAAAGAGAACGCCCGCGGCAACGGGTATCAGGATGACATTATATGCAAAGGCCCAGAAAAGGTTCTGCCGTATGTTCCTCATGGTCGCCTTTGAGAGCGCAAGCGCAGTTACCACGGCCTTGAGATTCCCGCCTATAAGCGTAATATCCGAGGCCTCTATTGCTACATCAGTGCCGGTGCCTATAGCGATCCCTATATCCGCCTGCGCCAGTGCAGGAGCATCGTTTATCCCGTCTCCCACCATCGCAACGACCCTGCCTTCTGCCTGGAGTTTTTTCACCTCATTGGCCTTGTCTACAGGCAATACCTCGGCAAGAACCCCGTCGATCCCTGCCAGCCTGGCTATGGCCTCCCCTGTTCTCCTGTTGTCCCCGGTGATCATCACGACCTCTATGCCAAGCCCGTGAAGCGACTTCACCGCATCAACCGAGTCCTCCTTCAGGGTATCGGCGACTGCTATGATGCCGCATACTGAATTGTCGACGCCTATGAACATCGGCGTCCTGCCATCCCCGGCGAGCCTTTCGGCCTCCTGCCTCAGCACAGCCGTGTCCAGGCCTTCATCTCTCATAAGCCTTTCATTGCCGAGAAGAACAGACCTGCCTTTGATCTCTGCCTTGATGCCGTGACCTGGGACAGAGCGGAACTGTTCAGCATCTTCGGCCGTGATCCCCTTTTCCTTCGCCTTCTTCAGGATCGCCTCGCCAAGGGGATGCTCTGAGCCTTTTTCAGCTGAAGCAGCATAAAACAACACCTCGTCCTCAGTCAGACCGCGCGCGATGATGTCAGTCACCTCTGGCCTGCCCTTTGTCAGCGTGCCTGTCTTGTCAAAGATAATCGTATCGACCCTGTGCGCAGTCTCAAGTGCCCCGCCGCTTCTTATCAGAATCCCGTTCTCGGCGCCCTTGCCTGTACCTACCATGATCGAGGTTGGGGTCGCAAGACCGAGGGAGCAGGGACATGCTATGATCAGGACCGCTATAAAATTCAGTATCGCGTATGTTAATGCAGGCGTGGGGCCGAAGCTGTACCATACAGTGAATGTCAGCGCAGCGATAAGCATGACGGCCGGAACGAAATACGAGGCGATAAGGTCCGCAAGCCGCGCTATCGGAGGCTTTGACCCCTGGGCTGACTGCACCATGTCTATAATATGGGAGAGCATCGTATCCTTCCCGATCTTTGTGGCCTCGAACTTAAAGGAGCCGGTTTTATTGATAGTAGCCCCGATGACGCTGTCGCCTGCATTCTTTTCAACCGGGATCGACTCGCCGGTTACCATTGCTTCATCCACAGAAGAATACCCCTCCCTGACTATGCCGTCGACAGGGATCTTTTCACCCGGCCTGACTACAATGACATCGCCGATCACCACATCTTCCACCGGTATGTCGGCTTCCCTTGCATCCCTGATAACCCTTGCAGTCCTGGCCTGCAGACCGATCAGTTTCTTTATCGCCTCGGAGGTCTGGCCTTTTGCCCGTGCCTCAAATAGTCTGCCCAGCAAAATCAGGACGATGATCGTTACCGAGGTGTCGAAGTAAACCTCAGCCGAGTACCCCTTGATCTCAAAGAAGGAGGGAACAAAGGTTGCTGCCACGCTGTAGACATAGGCAGCAGAAGTGCCCACAGCGATAAGGGTATTCATATTCGTTGTCCTGTGGCGCGCTGCAGCTAAGGCGCCGCTATAGAACTGCCGGCCGATCCAGAACTGCACCGGAGTGGCGATCAGAAGCTGTATAAAAAAATTGACCTGCTTCGGAAGGTCGATAAGCCCTGACAGGCCGATATGCTCCCACTGCATGAGCAAAAACAGCGGCAGAGCAAAGACAGCGCCGGTTATCACCCTTGCCTTAAGATTCCTGTACGCGGCCTCCCTCTCCTTCTGCTCCCTTTCGACAATGTCCTCTCCCTTTCCTATCTCAAGGACATCATAACCCGCATCCCTGATGGCCTTCCTGAATTCGCGTATGCCTGTCCGGGAAGGAAAATACTCAATAGTTGCAGTTTCAGCTGCGAAATTAACAGAGGCGCTTATCACTCCATCAAGCAAATTCAGGGCATCCCGGACATTCGCAACACATGAGGCGCAGGACATGCCCGTTACAGGCAAGGTTACTTTCGCAAGCATCACGTTATAGCCGAGGTCTTTTATGACCTTTATGAAATCGTATACAGTGACAACTGATCTGTCATATAGAACGGTCGCCTTTTCAGCCGCAAAATTGACCGAGGCTCCGGACACACCCTTAAGTCCGGCAAGGGACTCCTGGATATGCGCGGCGCATGAGGCGCAGGACATGCCTGTTACAGGCAGGTCTATACGGCTTTCCGATTCTGACGACCCCTCAGCCATTTCCGCCATCCCGAATACCGGCGAGGGCCTTTTCTATCTCCTCCCTGTTCTGCCGGAAGCCCAAAAAGACCTTATCTCCTATAACCAGTGTCGGCGTAGCCATCCTGCCGTGTTTATTCACAAGCTCCTCCCTCACCTCTTTAACCGAAATATCCCTGTCAGTAAATCGTAAGCCTTTAGCTGAAAGAAAATCCTTCAGTGCATGACAGTCGTGTCAGTTGGGCGCAGAGTAGACTATTATTTCGACATCCTGCTCCAAAAAATGCCCCCATATAGTTTCGAAGTTTATTGATTATATCACTAAAGCCCGGATTATATCTCTCTCCTGCATCATTCATAGATTTCACGGGCATGAAGAGAAAACTTTTCGCCTGTAACAGAAATGCCTACATGAATCTGCATTGTTTGCTCTGAACAGGCAGCAGAATATGCCGCTAACCATAGGACACCTCAGATGCTGTCCGCAATCAGGAGTCTGATCCCTCATTTCCGGAAGACTCCTGAAGGTCCAGTATCCGGAGATCGTCGGCATAATGCATCACCTTGTACTGCGTCAGTCTGTTTATCTTCCTGATGATATCGTCCATCCTGTAGCAGCTTTCCTCAACTATGTCGCAATAGGCCTTCATCTTTTCATCAGAACCGAGTTCGTCCGCCAGAAGCGAGATTGCGCCGATTATAATCTGCAGCGGCTGCCTTAACTCGTGAGCCGCGGCTGTCGCGAGCTTTACAGCTGCGTCGAGCTTCTCGAACGTCACATCCCTGAATACGATCACCTCCCATATCTCCCTCCTGTCACCGAACTCGATAAAGGAAGAGACTGCAGAGATTGTCCTGTTGCCGATCTCCAACTCCCTCGGTTTTTCCAGGTATGACCTCACCTCCGTGTACTGCCTGCAGTCAGGGCAGGCTGTACCTCTGTCACGGCAGGCAGAGCCTTCCCGTCCGAAGATCCAGCAGCGGCAGAAACGCAGGGTCTTCTGGGGGCAGTCCAGGCCTTCGGGACAGTTATTCCTCTCCCAGCAAAAAGGGCCGCGGAAGCTGGAGTCCTCCCTGAAGATCCCCTGCCTGAGAAGACTTTCCCTGGGCAGTGAAAAGATGCTTGCATTAGTCAGATCTTCGTTTATATGAAACATTTCGAGTATGGTTCTGTTACAGATGTTTATTGTCCCTGTGTTATCGATGAAGACTATCCCGTCGCTGATGTTATCCAGCACAATCTCGAGCTTCTTTTTCTTCTCTTTCAGCAGATTATCCTTGTTACGCCTTTCGGAGATATCACGGAACGTCTCGATCCCGCCGATGACCCTTCCTTCCCGGTCAAGCAGGGGGGCTGTCATCACCTCAACCGGTATTTTATAGCCGTCTTTGTGACGGAGAAAGATTTCATGGGGACCGCTCAGGCAGGAACCGGCCATAGACTTCTCAAGAGGACACAATTCCCGGCAGAGGAGTGTCCCTTCACCGTCCGTATGGGCAAGTATGTTGTCACAGCAGTTGCGACCGAGAACCTCATCCCGCAGAAACCCGGTTATCCTCTCTGCAGCCCGGTTCCAGATCAGGAAATTCCTCTCTCTGTCCGTGACATAGATCCCCTCATTCGCAGAGTCGATGATCTTGCGCAGATAATCATTCTCTTCTGTAATACCGTGGGTTCTTTTAACTTTCTTCGGCACTCTCTCTTCTCCCATATCATCCTGAGACAGGATAATCAGCCATTACACCCTTACTAACGCACGATTATATTGTACTACAGCAAGGTATGCCTGAATCAAAACAGGAGGGGATTAATTCTCCGCCGCATCTGCCGTAGACTTTTCGCATGCATAATGCCTTAGATTGCCGTTGTAATCTCCGACGGAGATCTCTATATTCCCGTTCTTCGCCACCGCAGAAGGAGAGCTGTGATTGTTCACCTTAATGCCTGACAGATAATCACCCCGGGAAAAAACCGGAAGGCCGTGACCGTCAGGATCAGAAGTAAAGGCATATATCCTTCCGTCCTGCTGGCCAGCAAGGAGATAAAGCCTCTCAGCATCCCTAAAGAGGGTCGGAGCCGCAAAACGATCGACCCTGACAGAACTGAAGCTTTCCCGGATCATCTGCCATTGGGGCAGCCCGCCTCGTACCGTCTCGTACCGAAATCCGTTTACTGAGCCGTCTTCCCCTCCGACAATCAGTTCCCATCTGCCGTCCCCATCGATATCAAAAACAAAGGGAGCGGCATGGGCTATCTTCGGTATATCCATGAAGAAGTCCTTCTCCTCACGCCATATGGGACTCTGGAACGTCCCGGAGTTCAAAAAAGCCCGAATTATACCGTCCTGCTCGCCTGTGATGAGAAACAGCCTGCCCTGCCACTCTGTCAGTACCCCCCTTGAAAAACCCGGAAGCTTGATGTCCCTGAAAAAACCTGTCCTTTCCTTCCAGGGCAACCCTTTAACTGATGGCGTATACTCAAAGAGCCTGATCTCACCCATGATGTTACCCACAACCATGAAAGACCCTTGTCGAGTTTCAGCCATTGCAGGCGCACATGCAGGTCCGGGGAGAATCCTTCCGTTGAAAAATTCAGGCCGTTCCTCCCATTCCCGGAATCTGTCTTTCCTGTTATTGAAGTAGGAGAGCTGACCGTTGCCGTCAGAGACAATCATGTCCATTCTCCCTTTTACGTCGCCTTCGAGGAAGGTCGGAGCAGCAAAGCTGGCTACCGAGACAGCAAGCTGTTCCTTCCTCCATTGGGATTTCCGGTTGTTTGTCCTTTCGAGAAGATAAAGCTTACCCAGGCTGTTACCCGCAATTATCGAGACATGCTTCCCGCTTACCGATACAGCAGGAACAGCATACATTCCGAGTTCTACCCCGCTGAAATATTCGGCGTCCTTCCTGAAGACCAACTCTTTCTTTACCGTGATATTTCTGAAGAGAAAAAGCCTTCCCTCTGAATTGCCGACAACGAGATCAGGTCTGCCGTCGTTATCGACATCGGCCAGTGAAGGGGTTGCATCGTTACCGACATCTATTTCGGGCATTTCTACCCTTCTCCAGATAGGCCTGGACGGCATCCCGAAATTCTTGTAAAGGATAACCTTGCCGGAGCCGGACGAAAAACCTCCTGTGCCGACGAATATCTCAGGGTAACCGTCGTTATCTATGTCGCCGGCTGCCGGGGAAGAAAAAGCTGCAGCCTCAACTCCATTAAAGAAGTTTCCCTCAAGCCTCCATTGAGGCGCAACCGCAGTTCCATCGTTTTTATACAGACGGAGGGACCCGTCCCTGCTGCCTGCGATCATCTCCAGATGACCATCTCTGTCCATATCGAAAAAAAGCGGCCTCACAAACGGCAGGGCATCGATACCACAACTGTTGAACATATTTTTCGTAATATCCACGCACCTGAGCGCCGTTTTCAGCTGAGGAGTTGGTACTGTATGCGGCAAGGGGGAAACCCCGACCGCAGGCGGCCTGATCTCGGGGAGCGGCTTTTCCTGCGGGGGAGGAGAAACAGGAGTCAATAGCCGGGCAGATTCCTTTTCCGTCACACATGAACAGAGACAGAGGAAAGCAAGAAGTACGGCTGAAAACTTCGTTGGGACTAATTTTTTCAAGGGGTATATGTTCCTGGATAACCTCCGGCTGCCTGACGGCAGCCGGAGGTCCTTGTGAATGATTATTTCACGATAATCTCAAAATGGACCCTTCTGTTGGTCTTTGCCTCTTTAGACTCCTTGTTACTGGGAGTAGGGATCTCGGGCATGGCAAGCCTTGTTTCCCCGTAGCTGATGGTAGTAAGCCTGTCAGCTAAGACCCCTTCTTTTACGAGATACTCTTTTACTGCAGTCGCCCTTCTCTCACTTAAGGCCATATTATGAGCCTCTGTTCCGTGAGCGCAGGCATGGCCTTCAATCTGGACCCTGACGCCTGAGTTCTCCTTCAATGTCTGAATATTTTCCTTCAGTATTTCTTTAGCAACAGGAGTAAGGGTTGCCTTATCGAAATCAAAATGGATGTCTTCCAGTAAAATCTTTGCAGGCTCAGGCGCGGGCGTCGGAGCAGGTGCAGGCGCGGGTGTCGGCGCAGGAGGAGGAGGAGGAGGAGGACTTACCGGTTCAGGCTTCGGTTCAGGTTTTGGCTCCGGCTTTGGCTCAGGTTTCGGCTCGGGTACAGGCGCCGGTGCAGCTGCCTTGCCGCCTATGGAGAATGTCATACCGGCAGTAACGATCATGCTGTTATGGCTGGTCAGGACATCTCTGAGATCGGCCCTGAACGCGATGTTAGGCGAGAAGAAATATTTAAATCCGAGGCCGAGATTGCCCATCATCCTGTTGCGGGCTTCCTGTCCGTCCCGCTTGTTGAAATGTGCCTCGCCGATGCCGGCGACAAAAAAGGGATTGTAGTTCTTCTCAGGCATAAAATGATACAGGACATCGGCATGATATATCTCGCCCTGGGAATCGATGAAGTTGAACGCGCCCTCCACGGCCCATCTGTTGGTGATGTTATAGCCGGCCCGGAAACCGTACACGGCCCTGTCGCCGATATCATGTGCTGGGAAGTAATAGCCTATAAAGGGGCTGATATCGAAGCTGCCTTGCCTTATTTCGGCAGATGAAACGACAGGAAACAATACAAAGATGAAAAAGACTGCAATAAGCAATGAAGTTTTTCTCATATGCCCTCCTTAAGATTTTTTATAATCATATCCCCAAACAGCCCCCCTGTCAACCGACACCGCTCTTATCTCGGGGGAATCATATCAGGGGAAAAGGCAAGTTCTGAGCCGAGGGCGGCGTGATCAATACTTCAGTATCTCGATATAGTCTTTTATATCCTTCTCGTCATTTCCCGTGGCCCTGAGGCCTCTGAGAGTCAGGTCTTCAGCCGCCTTCGCCTTGTCGCCGTTATACTCAGGGTCCAGGGCTATCGCCTGTGTCATCGCGGTGGAGGCCTCTCCGTATCTTCCCATGGCATTATAGCAGAGGGCCAGCCGCAGATAAGGAAGGCTGTTGGCAGGAGCTCTCTTAATCGCCTCCTTGAACGACTGAAGCGCGACATCGAACTTTCCGAGGCGGTAATTGGCGTTTCCGATATTGATATATGCCTTCTCCGCAGTGGCATACATCGGATTGGCAAGGGCCTTTTTATAAAAGGATATCGCAGTATCATAGCTGCCCATCTTTTCATAGGCATATCCCAGATTGTTATAGGCCTCGGAATAATCATGATCCACGTCTACCGCCTTCTGAAAATATGTGATCGCCTTCTGTGTCTCGTCGAAATTCAGAAGGTAGATAATCCCTATGGCGTTAAGGACTTCCTTGTTCTTCGGGTCAAGCTCATTAGCCTTGTGGAACTCCACATAGGCCTGTTGAACCTTATTGTCATTGAGATAGGCAAGCCCTATCTTGAAATGGGCGCCGGCATTTTGGACGCGCGTTTCATAATCTACCGAAGCACAGGCAGGAACAAGACATACAGCCAAAAAAAGAACGATACTGTTGATTCCTTTCAATGCGGTCAGCCTCCTCTTAATCATCTCGAAGTCTCAGGATAAACGTATTCATAAGCTATCAAAAGGCGATGCTGCAAGTAAAGAGAAATATACACGGGGCAGAGGCGCACAATATAATACTAATAACCGCAGTTGACAGAGCTGAATTGAGCGACTTCGCTTTTTTTTCGTTGCCGTGCTTAGCGAAATACAGCGTTAAGCAGCCGTGACTGTCTGAACCAGAAGGGTGAGTTTCACGGGTGCAGCGAAATGAGCTTAGAACGGCAGAAAAAAGGCGTCCGGAGCGAAAGGCAGATCCGTCAACTGCAAAATACAGGATGGTCAATATTCAGCCTTAAGCTGTCCGCAGGCAGCCAGGATATCGCTGCCCTTGCTCTCACGTATCAGTGCGGTAAGGTCATGCTGCAGCAGGATCTTCTGAAATTCAAGGACAGCGCTGTCTGACGGCCGTTTAAGGTCACTTCCGGCATGAGGGTTCAGAGGTATGAGATTAACCTTGCAACGGAGCCCCCTGAGCAGTTGCACAAGCCTGCGGGCATCAGCAGCAGAGCTGTTTTTCCCGTCGATGAGCACATATTCAAAGGTTATCATCCTCCTGGGACTCAGCGGATATCTTCTGCAGGCCTCAAGCAGAGAGCGGAGCTTATACGTCCTGTTGACTGGCATAAGCTCATCCCGTGTTGCATCCGTGGTCGCGTTCAGAGAGACTGCCAGATTCACCTCAGGCGCCTTCTGCGGCAGCAGGAGCATCGCAGGGACAAGTCCTGCAGTTGACAGGGTTATCTTCCTCTTTGAGATGCCTATAAACCCTGTGATCCTCCAGAGCGCGTCGACAACCTCCTCAAGATTTGCCAGAGGCTCTCCCATGCCCATGAAGACTATATTGGTTACCCGCTTTGCAGGATGGAGCATTTTGTTTACGGAGATGACCTGATCCACGATCTCAAAGGCTCTGAGGTTCCTGATAAGACCGAGCCTTCCTGTGAGGCAGAATCTGCAGCCCATTGCGCATCCCACCTGGGAAGATATGCAGAGGGTAAGGCGGTCTTCGTCAGGTATCAGGACGCTCTCTATGGTATTGCCGTCTTCAAGTGAAAAGAGGAACTTCCCGGTGCCGTCGGCCGAGCTCAGCCTTTTTGCTGTCTTGAGGCTGCTTATATAGGCAACTCTGCTGAGCGTCTCCCTCAGGTCCTTTGAAAACTCCGTAATATCACCGAGGTCCTCTGCAAACTTCTGATAGATCCAGTGGAGGAGCTGATCGGCCCTGTAGCGGGGCAGCCCGAGGTCCCTGAAAAAAAGATGTGTCCCTTCTTTGGAGAGCGATTTAAGATTTGTCTTTCCCGGCATTCAGAAGAACTTCTCTCTATACTATCTCCTCAAGCGTAACATCGAAAACCAGATCTTTTCCTGCAAGGGGATGATTGCAATCCAGGGTTACGGTTGAATCAGCCACTCCGACAATCGTGACAACGACTGGCTGGCCGTCTGCCCTGTACATCTGGAACTGCCGGCCGGTCTCGACCGAAAGGTCCTCAGGAAGCCTGCTTTTGTCATACTCGAATACCCTTTCCTTGTGGTGAGGGCCATATGCCTCTTCCGCCTTCATGTTAATAGTCTTTGATTCGCCGAGGCCCATGCCGACAACCCCCTCTTCAAGTCTGGCAAGGAACTCTCCGTCTCCTACCTTGAATTCAAGGGTAGCGCCTTCCCTGGAGGAGTCAAAGACCGTGCCGTCTTCGAGCTTCCCTGTATAGTGGATCCTTACGGTATCACCTTTTTTAACAATTGTCATACAATACTCCTTATTTTTATTGATTGATTATTATACCTGAAGGCGGCTCTGCTTGTCGTATGTAGGGCTCGGCAACGGGTTATGCCTTATAATTTTCATCTGTCTCCCGGTTTAAAGGATTATTGACGATGTATTCCCGACGCCTGTTCAATTCAGGATCGCTGCGAATAATGCTTTACAGGCGTTAAGGAACAGCCACATATTCGGCAAAGGAGGTAGACTCTGGAATAGGCAGTTTGTCCTCTATCATGCCCTTCACGTGCAATTCAATTGCCTCGTACATGTTCTTCTCCGCCGCTTCACGTGTCGCACCGGTTGCAACGCACCCCGGCAAATCCGGTGAGTAAGCGGAGTAGTTACCTTCTGCTTTTTCAATCACGATCAGAAATCGATGCATTATTTCACCTCCTTGAGTCGCGCTTGCTTCAAAATACTGTTCAGCGTGCCGGGTGCCAAGTCGTCATTTGGATGTCCTGCTATTGTCACCCTGCCCGGTTTTGACGAATGTTTATACTGCCGGTGACTGCCTTTTGTGTCCACCTGATACCACCCGTCAGCCTCAATCTGCTTTATAATATCACGCACCTTCATCTTGTTTCACTCCTCCACAACCTGCCTATCCGCCTCTTCAGGGCACCATATGCAGCCGATGACCATGATCGGCTGTCTGTCATGCTCAAGGTGGCAGTTCTCATCACAGTAGATATTATATTCAGTCATGGTTTATTGCCGTCCCCTCCTTTGCCGGTTTCCTGTTCGCACTCATTCCGGCTCGTCCGGCATCCTTCTGAACAAGGCAGGTCAGCGACAAGTGAGATATTAAACGCACCGTATCTGTCGAGGGCTTTGGTGGAAACTTCGAATATGTCCGAAAAGTTTAAGTGCATTATCGTGCTTGATCCTATGGTCGTGCCGTCCGCTTCAGCTCTCTATATCGGTGCAAGGCAGCCGCTTGTAGTGTGCTGTCTGCTGAAAGCTTCTCAATAAAGGCATTGACTGAACTCCTGAGCGCATCAAATAAATTCAAGAGGCCAAGATTTATTGTGCCCTTGGCTTCGGATATAGTCCGATTGTCAGCCCACATAGTTGCTTCAAAGAGATTCCAGTTATGGGCAATAGAATTGCGATATAACTTATAGATGCGTTCTGCGAAAGGCTGATACTCGGAAGGGAAAAAAGACTGCACATAAGTCCTGTATCGGTCACCAACCGTACTGGAGTTATAAGCATAAGCAGCTATGGCGTCGATAGCACATAAGATAGAGAGTGCTACAACATGACCCTTGTGAATCACATTAGGGGGATTGCCTATCACATTCCCAATCTCGGCAAGCAGAGACTCATTGAATATCGTTCCAAGTGTGGCCCTGAATTCCTCATTAAATGATTCAGGCGGTTCCGGCCATGTGCTCGGCTGCCAGGCATAGAAGCTTTGCTTTCGCATGGTATCAGGTGAAGTGGGGTATTTCATCTGCCAGAATAGCCCTCGTCAGCAGATAATTCTAACGTTTTTACTTTCAGTGAAGTTATTTTCCCTGCCTTATCTCTCTTTGCCGACCCAGCCAGTCTCACCCTATCGCCAAGCGCAGCCTTTGCTTCCTCAAGCATTTCGTCACTGACAGAACAGTGAAGAGGCTGTTCATTGTTCGGGCGTTCCCTGAGATAGAATTTTTTGGAGTCAAGGTCAATTTCTCTGATTGTCCCGACAGCTTCTATATATTCTGCTCCGGGTTCCTTTGCTATTGCATTGCGCAAACGTAAGCGGGCGCCCTTCGTAAGAAGTGGGACTTCCCCCGCGTGAACAAGATTACCAGAAAACTCAATAGTTTCAACCGGCAGCTTATTTGAAGGTGCCATATTCATTACCTGCCGGAGAATATAGTCCCTGAATGGCGAATCTGAAATTGAAGCAGGCAGTGTAGAAGGCCTCTCAGATGCCGAAGCCCATGAGGCAACTTCCATAAAGGTATCGATAGCCTTCATGACCGGATCTTCGTGTGAATCAAACATGCTGATCTGACGATCAGGTGGAAGGCCCAATCCGACGCGCAAACTGCCAGTCTTCAACCCTATGATTACCAAGTCGGAGGAACGCTCCACATCTTTGCTAATTCCACCTTTTCGATAAGGCAATTCACCCTTCATTATGGACGTAATAGATCGAATGCTCTTCCGGAAATTTTCGATTGTGCTTGTGAGTATAGAGGCAGATGCTGAACCTAAATGAAGTGACGGTCCTATCAGCCTCAGCCATACACCCTGAAGTTTATCCTGATATGACTTGACTCCTATATATTCATCAATCTGAGAACGCAATTCTATAATATGGTCAACATATGCCTCTGCCATTAAATGAAAACGCTCGGGATTGATGGGATAGACTTCTCGCTGCAGTGATATTAAGTCGTCTTCAAGCCGATTAAGCGCTTCACGAGTCTGCGTTAATTGCCTGTCGTTTAAAATCATAGTTTTATCCTAAGCAGCCCCTTTGTAAGTTCAGGATTCTCCTTAACACAATGAAAGAACCGAAGCCGATTATTAAATCGCTCTGATCCCACTTTCTCAACAAACACATCGAAGCCATATTTGCGTTTCACGGCCCTATTGGATGCCAGAGTGTACTCATACGGATTAACAGGGGCTGAATAATCAAGCTCTTGCTCAAGTGCCAAGATTAAATCGATATCGCCGGGATCATCCTTCTGGGTAACATAGCTTCCGTCTATGAGCAACTCAGTGCCGAGACCAGTTCGTTGCAACTCTTGAATGTATTCCTTCAATTTTCTTGTTAAGTTTATGCGACAATCTGTACGCTGAAATCTGCCAAATACGCCTTCCATTTCTTCAAAAGTACAGTCATGAATACTGTTCGGCAGCAGTCCATCTTCTGTGAATTCAGGTATTGGCATTATGCGTCTTGTACAATCTTACGTTAAGCACCTTTAATGAGATGCTCAAATTCCTTATACGTCTTTTGAGCACCAAAAAGCTGACGGACGACCTGAACATTATCGCCCTTCTCATTCAATACCGCACCTATGTTTTTCCACTCCGTTGGTCTACCATTCCTAGAAACGCTCTGTCCGGTAATAAGCGCTGCCATTTTATCTGCAAGCTCTCGGCTAATTCCCACGGCTTTTTTCGTATACAAAAATTCTTCACCTGTCATTGTTAAGACCGTGGCTTCTTTTTCATGGGTTACCCTCATGGGGTATGGCATTGAAAACTCGTCTATTAAGCTCAATTCTTCATGCTCAGACCATCTTGCTAATACAAAAAAAGTCTCACAGTCAGTCAATAAATTTGATTGTATACTGGAATATGAAACAATAAGCGACAATTTTGCTCGAGTCATTGCAACATAAAACTTACATATCTCACGATACCATTCCGCAGGAGGGGACACAGGATTCGGAATCACATCATCGTTACAATTAAGAATTGCCATTACATCGAATTCAAAACCCTTGGTCTGCTCGAGATCCGAGAGAAATATATTGTTGTTATCGATACTTGTATTGCCGTCCAACACAGGTAGGCCAAGTCTCTCTCCTATAACTTTAAGGTCATTAACAGAGTACCCGCACAGGGCAATGCATGCCTTCTGATGCTGATTGAGATTCTTTTTTAAATAGTTATAGCATGATCCAAATTCAGCATCCAGCGAATCAGCCTCCAGAATCAAGGGCTTGGGTGAAGAGAAATTAGCATATTCAGGTTCAAGTATTTCAAAATCTTCGCTCTTAAGCTTTTCGAAGTCAACATTTTTCTGGAGAATAGCATGTGCCGCGCCAAGTATTTCGCGGCTATTTCGATAATTTTTGCGTATAGATAATGAGCGGCCGGCGACCGAAATCCCAGCCTGCGACAATTTGTGATGCTTCGAATAAACCTGTTGCGCAACGTCACCGCACAAGAAAAGGTCATTTTCCTGATCCAATACCAGACGTCTAATAATTTTTAATTCGAGTGTGCCAAAATCTTGAACCTCATCAACCAAAATAGATCTATACAGTGGTTTTAGCTGCCGCACATGGTGATACAAGGCGTTCGACAACCCTATGTAATCAGTAACGCCGACGAACTCCATCATATCCTCCCAGGCCTTTAGTCCTTTAAGAATATGTTTGCGAAAATCCTGTGTAAATGGTTCTGATCTTCCTTCACGATCTATGTCTAAATAGTCGTTTCGTTCCTTCTCAGAGAAAGTACTTCTTATCCAGTCGAACTCCTGTCTTATATAGTCCTTAGGAAAAATACCTCTGACCAGAAGCGACCTATTGACGGAAGCAAGAACTCTAGCGTCATGATTATTATTATGACCTTCAAAAAACTCATCCCAGACCTCATCGACATGCTCATTTAGCTTCCAAGTTATATCGTTGTATAGCTTTTGATTAGCAGGCTCATATTTGAGAAGTTGCTGTTGACAAAACTTCCAGAAAGAATAGACTTCAATGCGGCTACGAATTCCATCCATACAGACATAGTTCATTAGAGTTTCGATTAGATTCGCCAGTGAGGGATTGAGAGTAAGTACGAGAATCTTTTGATCCGGATATTGTTCAGCAAGATATACAGCACGTTTAACAATAATACAGGTTTTCCCCGAGCCGCTGACCCCCACAAGCTTGGCAGCACCATTAAAGTTTCGCTCAACAATCTTACGCTGATCAGGATGCATGAAGAGCATCCATCTCTGGAAGGGAGCAGTTTTAACAAAATGTTCAAATAAGTCAGGGGGCAAATCATCTATATTTATAAAGCTGTCACCAGCTTCGATCTGATTAATGACGTCAGGAGCCGCGGAAGATACAGGAACAAGACTTTCAAGATACATTTCTATACTTCTCTTTGCTCCGTCTATGTCATCATTCCGCAATTTGCAAAAGACATCAAAGAACAATATTTTCTTTTCTTCATCGGGAATCTCAGCAGCAATTTGTTCAATTTCATCTTCCGTAGCAGTAGATTTAAGTGCAGTAAACTTATTAAGTAGCGACCAAGGAACATCGGTTGATATCTTATTAAGATGTCTTTCAGATATCTTCTTTATTAATAACTCGGTTGATCGTCCAACATCGGTATTGATTCTTCTATCTTCGACAGTGATATCTTCCGAACAAAAAACCTCAGTAAGTTGATTCTTTTCATTTAGAGTTAGGCTTAGTCCGCGATTTTTATCAAGCCATGAATCAGTATCAGCATGTATGCCGGCAAAGCAAAGCACATGAAGACCATTATCACAAATAGTTACAAGCCTGCAACCACCACCCAATTCATATTTCAAGCAGTGCTTAATTCGAGATTCTCCATGATCAGTCAGGCTAAGGCCCTGCATGGGGTCTGAATCCACTAATTTCTTGTCTATTTTCCCCAACACGGCGTAGACCTTATCTGCCGCCTTTTGATAAATACCACTTTTTTGATATAGAACAGCTACAGCATCGCGAAAATCCTCATAGATAAAGTATTTCATTTGCGCCTCAGAAAGTTATATTTTCGTTCCAAGATATCCTGTCGAAGCAACCCGTTTAAAACGGACTTGAATGACTCCTGAATTGCAGAACCTGTACGGCGAATGCCAAGATGACGCGCGACAGTCTTAATTGCTTCATCTTGATTCCACCAGGCTGAACCCATTGTCGTGAGTAAATAATCTTTCAATAGGTCGCGAGGGTAGTCCTTTATTGTTCTGCAATCCAGTTTCAGCATGCCATTTTCATTCTATAGTATTCCTCTTCTCACGGCAGCGATTAGATCCCCACCCAGCGTCTCCTTTATGCGAGGACCGGTGCGCTCAAAACCTATTGCCCGTAACGTCCCGAACTGCTTCAAAAGGTTGCGCCCCAACTCTACAGCGTTTGTACCTTCAAACCCTACTCTGATCAAAATGGCAAGCAACTCAGCATCCGTAAGCGCATTTGTCCCCCGGCTGAGCAGCCGTTCGCGCGGCCGCTCATCTTCGGGCCACGTGACAATTCCTTTGGAAGCTTTCTTCGCTTTAGTGTCCATAAGCAAAAGATGTCAGATATTATTAAATCATTGCAAAAAAATAACCCCGCCAGAGGCCCAAGGGCTGATCCGACGGGGAGCAGATAACATACAAATATTCGATGTCTTAAAATAAATTACTTTGATGATTTTATCAAGGGGAAACGTAGAACCAACATGAATCTTATCCTTGAGAAAATCCCCGATTATTCCCCTCCCCTGGTTATCACGGATCGAAGAAGAGAGTTCAAGGGCCATAGGAAATTGCCCCTCTTTTTACAGCCCCTTTATGCTGACAATGTTTATCCATAACCTCGCAATGAATAACCAATTTTATACTAAAGAGATTCTTTTTTACAGCCTCGGCTGTGTCCAGATCAGAAAAGTCATTGAAGCGCTTTAAAGCGGCTCAGAAAAGTACTGGCGGCGGAGCTTAAAATAGAAAAGGGGAGCGGATCACTCCGCTCCCCTTTTCGGAACAAAATTGCTGCACAGCAGTGAGATCAGTGCTGGTGACCGCTGCTGGCTGGAGGAGCTTTTTTGTCATCGTCGTCCATACCCTGCATCATCCGGCATTTATCGCACTTTCCACCCATCATACCCATACCGCCGCCCATCATGCCTCTGCCCTGCATCATGCCCATGCCTGCCATCGGCATCTTCTCCATCATCTCTGCAAGCTTTTTCCTCTGCTCAGGAGTCAGCCTTGCCTTGATCTCCTCGTGAGTCCTTATATGGAGCATTTTCATATCAGACTTCAGCGCCTCGATCTGCTTGACCTTGGCCTCAGCAGCCTTTATATCCACTGCGTCCTTTCCGAGGATCTCCCTTAATTCGATCTCGGCAACCTCTATGTCGGCCTTTTTCCTTATTGTCTCTTTTTTGCACTGGAGGTGGATGGTCCTTATTTCCTGCCTCTGCTTCCCATCAAGCCCGAGGGACATAATATGCTCCATCATCTGATGCATACCTCCTTCGTCATGCATCGCCATCATACCCATACCCATGCCTCTACCCTTACCCATTTTTTTCCCGTGCATCTTCGCCTCGGATGCGGCAATCCATCCCAACATTAAAACAGACGCAAACAAAAGAACATACACCTTTTTCATATTCTCCTCCTGTAATAAATTAATAAATGGACCTTAGCCTTCCAGTCTTCCTGTCAAAGATTACCTTGTCGACTTGCCTGCCGTGCTTGTATATCTCCGCCTCGATGAACCTGCCCTTATGGTTAACCACTTCCACCCTGTAGCCTCTTTGCCTGTAGTATCTGTCTATTGCCCTGACAGCCTCACTGGGAGGGATAATCTCAGGGCAGTTGCCGTAAATCGCGCAGTCCCTGCAGTAATCACCATAGGGTGTGACCTTATCGCCTTCAGCGTATGAGGCCGCAATAACCGAAAACGAGAATAAGAGGACTAAAACGATGACTCTGTTCATGTCAAATAGGTTCTGCATCTTGCTGCATCATTATAGTAATTTATTCATGAAGAAAATATGAAGAAGGCCGGGAATCAGACCTCACTCACACCCTTTATCTCTACAGCCTTTCTCTTCGATGACACACCCCTGACAATTCTGATGTCGGATTTACGAATACCCGTTACCCCGGAAATCACCTCGATCAACTGCTCGTTTGCGGCATTGTCAACAGGAGGGGCGGTTAGCTTCACCTTCAGGACATTTTCCATAACGCCGGATATTCCCTTTTTCGAGGACCTCGGCTCAACCTTGACTTCGATAACTATCCCGTCTTTTGTCTTCTTAAATGGTATCTTCATATGTCATGTGATTTTTTCATTCGGCAGCCATACCCTGAATACTGAACCCTCACCCTCCCTGCTTTGCAGTTCTATGCGGCCACCCATTGCATCCACCAACTCCCTGACGATCGCCAGCCCGAGGCCTAGCCCCTTTGACTCATCGCCGTGGTAAAATCTCCTGAAGACAAGAGAGAGTTTATCCTCAGGTATGCCGATGCCTGTGTCCCTTACCTCTATTGAGAAGATGTCCCTGTCAGCGCTGTAATCTATCCTGATGCCCCCTGTCTCGGTATTTTTGATGGCATTGGTTAGTATGTTCTGAATAATCCGCTCCAATTTCTCAGGGTCCGTGAAGACCGTAACAGGCAGCCCATTGAGTATACGAATCTCAAGCCCCTTTTCAGCTGCTAGAGGGCTCAGCTTTGCCACAAGTCCTCTAATAAAATCGCGGAGCTCTATCCCTGCATTTTCCCTTTGTGAAAAAAAACTGGCTTCCGCCTTTGTTATGTCTTCAATGCCCTCTACAAGCCTGATGAGCTTTTCGACCTCCAGCCTTATACTCTCAAGCCCCTCATCGCGGTTTCCGACTACGCCGTCTATTATGCCCTCCACATTGGCCTTCATGATCGTCAGCGGAGTCCTGAGCTCGTGTGCTATATTCGAGGTAAGGTGCCTTCTCAAGGCCTCTTCTCTCTGGAGCGCCTCAGCCATGAAATTGAAACTCTCGGCAAGCCTGCCGATCTCGTCCCTCTTTGAACCAATCTGTACCCTGGCACTGAAATCTCCGAGAGCAAGGGATTCAACCGCATTTTTCATTCTCTTCAGCGGCCTCGACAGGAAAAGGCTGAAGAAGACTGCCAGAAACGCAGCTCCTCCGCCGGCTATAACAAAGGAAATGATGAGAAATTCCCTGCCCCGCCTCTTAAAAACAGCCTCTTTCCCGTACCCCACACCTGTCCTGTTAATCGACCTGATATGCATCGAACCTATCTCCGTGCCTCCGAGAAAGAGAGGATAAGGCTCATACTCTCCCTGCGCTGTTTTTATGTCCGCCATCCCTTCCATTCTCCGCAACATCGAAGGCGAGAGCATCTTCAGAACCTCTACGGAAGTAATGACATTCCTGCCCTCCCCGTCTTCAATCTTGAGATCGAACCCGAGCATCATGGCCCAATGCACAGTATCATGGAGGGATTTCGTATCCCACTGTCCCTTGATATAACTTCCTTCAACGGACGCAAGGATCCAGTACAGCTTGTCCTCCCTTGTTCCGGCCACATAGCCTTCAAAGTCCCTTACCATGAACCGCTCGAAGATAAGATTTGAGACGAGGGCTATGATGATTACCGCGAAAAATGCAAAGAAAAGCTTAGTCCGCATCAGGGATACCTATGAACTTGTATCCAACGCCGTAGACCGTTTTAATGAACTCCGGCTCGCGGGAGTCCTTCTCTATCTTGTGCCTCAGATTCTTCACATGGGCGTCTATAGTCCTGTCATATCCCTCAAAATCATATCCCTGAACGATTGTGACCAGCTGCTCTCGGGAAAGGACCCTTCCGGAGTTGTCAGCCAGGGAAAGAAGTATCTTGAACTCAGTTGGTGTAAGAACAACCTGACTGCCTTCCAGCATAACCTCATGAAGTTCCACGTCCATCCGCAGTCTGCCCCGGTTGTAGCTGAAGCTTTTCTTTTTCGTTTTTCCGGCCCTTCTCAGAAGAGCCTTTACACGCGCGACAAGCTCCCGAGGACTGAAGGGTTTTACAACATAGTCATCGGCCCCGATTCCAAGTCCCCTGATCCTGTCTTCCTCCCCGCTCTTGGCTGTAAGCATAATCACAGGGACATCGGAATTTTCGCGGAGCCTGCCGCAGATCTCCTCGCCCCCCATGTCAGGGAGCATCAGGTCCAGGATAACGAGGTCAAAGGCCTCGGAGAGAAGCCTGAGAGCCTGTTCCCCGGTTTCGGCAGTTGTTACCCGGTAACCTTCACGCTCAAGATATCCCCTAACGATTCCGGAGATCTTTTTTTCGTCCTCAACGACTAAGATCGACTCTCTTTGCCCTGTATCCATAAAGCGCCTCTCCCAGTAAAAGGGTTATAAAAAAAAGAAGAATGCCTGCTATTACATCTACCACATAATGGTACCTGCAGTAAACCGTCGAAAATATCAGTGCTGCCACACAGGGCAGAAATATCCAATACAGCCTCTTCTCAAACCTGAAGGCAAGATAAAGCACTGTGAGCGCTATGCCTGTATGGCCGCTTGGGAAGGCGTCCCTCTTCACACCTTCCAGTCTGTTAAGTAACTCCTGTATAGGCATGGCAGCAATAAACCCTTCAAGCTCCCGGGTCTGAAGGTGGTTCATGGTGTACCGGGGGCCCAAGGCCGGCATCAGCATGTAGCCGAGATAAGAAAGATAAAAGCAGAGCATGATGAGAAACAGCGAGCGGTCGAAGGCCGGCTCATCCCGTTTCATCCTGAGCACGAGCCCCAGCGTCACCGGGAGGAAATAATAACTTGAATAGGCGATCTGCAGGATATCGGTAAGAACCGGGAAGATTATCTTCTCCATCATGATTGTCGGATACCCGTTAAAAAGAAGATAATCAAGACGAATCAGCAGTGGGTCTATGTCCCTCGGATTTATGAAATGGACTATGCCTTCGAGGCTGTCAAAGATAAAGAGGATACAGACAGTCGGAAAGACAAGATCATAAACAAGACGGATAGCAGAACCCCTCTCTCTGAAAAGGATCAGCAGCACCTGTATCAGGATCAGTCCTGAATAGATCAGGATAAGCGTCTCAGAACTCTTTACCTTTTCGTGGAAGACAGTGGTAACCGCTGTGAGAAAAAGCAGGAAGACGACGTTAAGCAGATCAGCCGGTCTGAGACTTAAGAAGATCTTTGCGATCACAATTTTTTCAATACCCTCAACATGGCCTTCTCTTTTTTAGACGGCATTCTTGGATTACCCTTTCTCTGATGAGGCTCGTCTTCTTCGATCAGATCATACCCACCGCCGGGAGACCGGTCTGCATTTCCAATAATCTTCCTGAACTCGTCCGAAGGAACAGGAACGCAGCCGTTCGTCCAGGCAGAGGAGATGATCTCCCTGTCGGAGCTTATGACGATCCATTCCTTCTTCTCCCTGCTGATGATCCTCCTGATCACTGAATCCGCAGTATCCCCCAGCCTTGTATAGATGATCTTCACCCCTGTAACAATCAGGGATTCTTCCCTGGCTCCCCCTGATTTCCAGCCGTCAAAGACAACAGTGATATCATGGCCTTTCACCTGCCTGTATGCTGCGAGGCGACTTACCAGGCCTTCCCTCTCTGCGCGCAGGTCTCTGTGCGAAATACCGATAAGGTTATACCCGTCTATAATGAGAGAAGAAATGCCGACCACCTCCTCGCTTCTTCTGCGGTCCGGGGCCGCAAGGCCTTTTATTATATCATCATTCCTTGACAAATCATCCATCTCTCATCCATAGTAATACAATGCTTTACGAATGACTGACCTCAGAGACAAAAGCTCTGGGGTTTTATTTTGCACAAAAAAAGAGGAGAATAAGTACAGATAATGATGAAGCGTTTTGAAGATCTCAAGCTAAGCCCCGAAGTGGTCAGGGCTATACAGGAGATGGGTTTTGAAGAGCCCACTCCCATACAGGCAGCAACTATACCTCCGGCGCTTGAGGGACGTGACATAATCGGACAGGCCCAGACAGGCACCGGCAAGACCGCATCCTTCAGCATCCCCATCATAGAAAAGACCTTTACAGGGAAAAAGCCGGTGGCGCTCATCCTCGAACCGACCAGGGAGCTCGCGATCCAGGTATCAGAAGAGATCGGCAGGCTTTCACAATACAAAAAATCCTCTGTGCTTACCATCTACGGAGGTTCTTCGATGGAACGCCAGATAAAGGCGCTCCAGAAAGGCACGAATATCGTTGTCGGCACGCCAGGCAGGGTGATCGACCACATTTACAGGAAGACCCTTTCACTGAGCGAGATCTCTATGGTCGTGCTTGACGAGGCGGATGAGATGCTCGATATGGGATTCATCGACGACATCGAAAAGATACTCAGTCTGATGCCTGAGTCCAGGCAGATGATGCTCTATTCCGCAACCATGCCGCCCGCAATCATGAAGGTCTCGAAAAAGTATATGAAGGACCCTGTCAAGATAGCGATCAATGTCAAGGATATCGTTGCTCCGAAAATAAAGCAGGTCTTCTACGAAGTGCTGCAGAAGGACAAGACAGAGGTCCTCACGCGGCTCCTTGACGTCGAGTCGCCGGAGCTTACGCTGATTTTCTGCCATACCAAGCGCGAAGTCGATGATGTATCGGCGCGGCTTCAGCAACTTGGCTATAACGCTGGTGCGCTTCATGGCGATTTCACCCAGTCACACAGGGAAGAGATGATGGGGAAGTTCAAGGGGGGAGATATCGATATCCTCGTTGCCACTGACGTGGCTGGCCGGGGTATAGATGTCGAGAATATAAGCCACGTAATCAACTACAGTATCCCCCAGAACCCTGAAGGCTATATCCACAGGATCGGACGTACAGGAAGGGCGGGACGCTCAGGAATAGCTGTCACCTTTGTGACGCCGAGGGAATACCGGCAGCTCCAGCTTATCGAAAGGATCGCCAGGACAAAGCTCAGCAGAAAAGAGATCCCTACAGCGAAAGAGGTGAAGGAGGCCAGGCAAAGGCTGATAAAGGAAGACCTCTCTGAAATAATAGGTGAAGGCGGTCATAAGACATATCTGAAGGTCGTGAGGGAGCTTTCTCAAGTAATGGATATCGAAGAGATCGCGGCAGCTGCGTTTTCCATCGCCTTCGGAGAGATGGAAGTGCCGGAGATTCAGAAACAGCAGCGACAGCAGGGAGGTTTTTCCGGCCAGTCGCGTGAAAAGGGAATGACGAGGCTTTTTCTGACCGTGGGCCGCAAGGACAAGATACAGACAAACGAGATACTGCGCACAATAGCTGAAGAAGCCGGGATTCCGGGCCGCAGTGTCGGCAAGATAGATATTATGGACAACTTCACCTTTGTCGAGGTGCCGTCCGACATTGTCGAAAAGGTGATCGCTGCGATGAACAACGCGGTCATAAAAGGGAAAAAGGTTGCCATGGCAAAGGCAAAACCCAAGGCCGGCGAACCGGCAAAATATGAGAAAAAGTTTGAGAAGAAATACGAGCAAAAATACGAGAAAAAGAAGCGTCATAAAGAACGCTGAAGCCAGATATTATGAAACAGCGATTATTTCACGTCCACTGTCTCAAAAACTTTTCGTAAGCGCCAGTTATCGGAATATCCTCCTCTCTGCTCAGAGCAGACAGTGCAAAATCATTCAAAGCATGTCTGTACTGACGAAAAGCTTTTTCGGCATACCCTTGAAATTTATAAATAATGTCGGCTAAAGCCTGCCGGATTTGTCATATTCCTGAACATAGACCTTGATCGCCCTGAGTATCAGCCAGTCCACTGTAACGCTGTTGTCAGACGCTATCCTGATCAGCCTGTCAATAACGTCCTTTTCTATTACAGGCGCATTGCCGGAAGGCTCCTGAGCAGCTGACTGTTCGCCGGCGTCCGCCCCAGGAGAACGTCTCTTATGCTCCCTTGCAAGTATTTCCTTCAGCCGGTTCATATCTCCGGCGCCGGCGGCGCTCATCAGGTCCGCAGGAAGGACGTTGGAATCAGAAGGCTCCTGAGATTTATCTGCCTTGTCGCGACCCTCATCTGCTGCATATTTTTTCTCCTCGGCAGGAGGAATGTCCATTGAAGGCATCATCCCGGTCATGCCCATCATCAGGGAAACGAGTTTTCTTGCCTGCTCATTATCAGGCATTTCGCTCTGCATAAACTCATCAAGCCTCCCCTCAGCCATCGCCTGCGCTATCTTGTCAGCCTTCAGCTCTGTCACCTCTTTGTCGTCAAGACGTTTCCCTGAGCCAAAAGGAGTTTTAGGCGGCCTCGGCAGAGTTTTTCTTTGATCTGGCATATAATATCCTCCTGCTGTTTAGCAGTTTCGGACGGCACTGGTTCGCATCATGCGGCAATACCGTTCCGGTAATGGTCCTTTTCCGGATGCAGGGTCCTGATCAGCGAGGTGTCGAATATCTCATCCCGCCTGACAGACCGTCTGATATAACCCAGTCTCTTCAATGTTGACACAAAATCCATGGTCGATGAAATATATGCCTCAGGAAGCTGCGCGCAATATTTTGGAGATATCATCAAGGTATCCATCACGAATTCCTCATCTATGAAACCTACAAACGAAGCTATTATCCGGCTGGCCTCAGCAGGCCTTTTCCGTATCATCTCTGCAGCATCTTCGTGGGCACTCAGAAATTTCTCGACCACCGCCCGCTTCTCATCAAGAAGATCCTTACGCGCAATGATTCCATAGCTTGGGTTCCAGGGCCAGAGCAAAGATGGAGGATAAAGAACCTTTCCCCCGGCAAAACGCCGAACTGCAACTGCAAGGGCAGGTGTCCCGACAGCAGCATCCACCTCATCTCTGGCCATCGCCTCTGTCACCAGGTCAGCCCACGCGAAGTTGACCAGCTCGACATCATTGTCAAGGTTCAACCGGGAAAGATATTCCCTAAGGATCACGTCATGTATAGAGCCCTTGCCAGGCACTCCGATCCTGAGGCCCGCAAACTGTCTCAATATAGCCTGAAGGTCTTTCAGCTCGGGAAACCCCCGATATTGAGCCTTGGCGCTTATGACTGTGCCTTCAATATGCCCTCCTGCTATGCACCGGATATCAACACCCCGGTCTATGCCGATTATCGCGGGAGGAAGTCCGATATATGCAAGGTCAAGCTCATCTTTCTCAAAGGCGTTCACTATAGCCGGGCCTGTGCCAAAGAGCCTCCATGATACGCCGCAGCCAAGATTTAGGGGGAAATCGGGACGTGACATCAGGAGTATGGCCGTATGATAAAACGTTGAGAGATGGCCAATCCTTATGCTATACAAGATGTCCCCTTATCTGCTTCCATCCTTCACCCAGCCTCCTTACAGACGGGATTGGAAAAATCGCAGCTCAGTCCTGCCAGCGTATCTTCTGCACCCCGGCTGACTCGATCAGCTTTATCCCCATATGAAAAGCATTCCTTACCGAGTCGTCCACAGGATGTCCGAAATTATTCTGGTCGAAAACCGGGATATGAACCGTTACATCAGGCCTCATCTTTCTGTCAGGGGAATAAGTTATCCTGCCTGGCTCGATAGTCGTGGACTCGCACATATGAATCGGATCGCAGGTATTCGAGAGAGCCTCTGCAAGCAGTGTAACATCCCTCTCGACTCCCCCATATTCGGCAGAGTCTGCAGTCCTGTCTTCAACATTTTCCGGCAAAGTGGCATAGAGATTGATCTGAAACCCTATCTGGATGAGTTCGCCTTTTTTGGTTGTTATATAATAGGGCTCATGATCATAGCAAATCTTTCTTTTCCTGACCATATCCCGCAGTTCCTGCTGGTCCCGGAATAAACCCTTTATATTAAGAAGCAGTTCCATGGCATTTCAGATAAACAGGGTGTGAACAAAAAAGAAACATCTATACAGCGGCTTTTTTCATCTTCCTGAAGGTGGACAAAAGAAAATCATACTTGTGTTTCAGGTCAACAATCGACCGCAGAAGCACAGCATATAACGGATTCAGCCGGAGATACGGCTTCAGTGTGTTTGCCATCTTGACGAGATGTGACTCGCACTCCTCAACGCAGCTCGATGCGCGGTCCTGCACAATTTCGTCATATGTGTAGAATATTTCGAGGAAGATATCCGTAACAAGACAGAACTCGTTGAGGACTGTCTGGGATATCGCCTCATCCTGACTGATCCTCTTCTTTCTGAGCCTCCGCATGAACTCGACCTGCTCCGCCTGGATATTCTTGAGCTGTTTGATGATCACCTTAAGATCGTCCGGCTTGCGGTTAAACAGGTTCCTGTAAACGAATGACTTCGTTATCTTTTTCCAGTGTTTTAGATGGTTCTTTTTCCACTCGGCCATGTCCGACCAGAAAAAGACGAGAACCCTGTCGAAGTCTTCCCTCTTCGAAAAAAGGCTGTAGGTCTCGTATGAAAGCTCATCAAGACGCCTTCCCATATCAATTATTTCCTTAATCTCTTTCATGCTCTCTCTTATTATGTTTCGATTTATGTTTCGATCCCGCGTACTAAAAGACCAGAGCGGCTACAGTTAAAGATTACCATATTGCGGAATAAAAATATATAACAAATCTTCCTCCGCCTGTCCTGGGCCGCCATCCCCTATCCTTAAAGTCGGAAAGATTTCATGTGGGCGGGTGGGTGGTCCGAGAAGCCTTTCGCAAAGCTTCCTCACGGCATCGAAAGCCACACCTGAGAACCATAGGCGGAAACGTTATTTTACGGCAGACGAAATATGCGCCTGCTTACGCGTCTGACTACAGGAACTGAAATAAAGTCGCCTTGCATATTCCGGTATCAGTAAAACAACCCTGCGAAAAAAACTGTCACCTAAAGGAGACTGCTGCCTCTCCCTGCAGTTTATGGTGCCTCTTCATCCTCTGTTTCACAGGACGGGTCACCTTGCCGGACGCTTTCTTTTCCCTTTCGATAACGTCCCTGACGAGGTTGAGAAGCCTTACCTGGTCGTGCAGGCTCATCCCGGCGATCTTCGAGCAGGTGAGGAAATCTTCCCCCTTAAAGAACGCAACACAATCATCCCTGTGATTTTCATTCCATAAATCCTCGATAGACTGAAGTATGATGCCTTCTGCAAGTCCTTTCAAGCCCATTTCTTCCTCCCTGAAAAATAAGGATATTCAAATTTCACTGAATTACCAGACGCCCTGTCTTAGAAGAACCATCTTTAAGCCTCCAGCCTTTTCACCATGCGCACCAGCTGCTGAGGTATAAAGGGTTTTGCGATCCAGTGGGTTATTCCTGCATTCTCCCCTTCCCTCTTCTTATAGCCCTGAAATTCCGACGTCAGCATTACGATAGGGACGGAACGATAATCGGGTTTTCCCTTCAGCTGCTTTGCGAATTCAATTCCATCCATGTGAGGCATGCGAAGGTCGGTTATTACCATGCTGATGTCATTGCCGTTCATCTTGTTGAGGGCATCCCTGCCGTTGATCGCCTCAATCACCGTGTATCCTTCGGTCTTCAGGATAAGAGACAGCAGTTGCCTGACATGATTTTCGTCATCCACGATCAGAATATTCTTTGTCTGGGTCGGTCCCTTCTCTTCTGCAGCACTGACTTTTCCAGGACTCTGAATCATTGAAAAACCTCAACGGTGTTCTTTGTTCCGAGATAGAACGGGCAGCGCGCGTATTGTCCGCAACTGCAGTACTCGGCCAGTTCGAAGATGCTGGGGACATAAGGCTTCTCACAGGCGCCGCAGGATGATATTACCCATTTCACAAGATGAGGACACCGCATTATCCGCCGCCCATTTCCTTCAATTTTTTCCCATAGATCTCACACTGCTTGTAATTTCCGCCGCAATAAAAGATGGTTGCCTCCGTATAAAGGCTGCTTGTGCTCGTACAGTAACACCCGTCAAAAGGCTTCATAATAAATGGACATAGAGATCTATTTATAGCCTTTTCCGACACCTTTTTTTCCCTTTTTGTCAGTTTTTCCGTCACAATCTGCATGATGATATCCTTTTTTGCTCTTACAGAGTTTAAATATCAAAAAATTGTTACCTCAACTGTCCTGAATTTTATATAACAATAAATATGCCTGAAACAGATCAAAACGGGATTTTATTATTGCCTTTAAAAACAGCGGGTTAGATAATCAGGGCAAGTCAGAATGGATATTTACAAAATCACTTCCTGTGGCATGACTCAATACGATCTGTCACACTTATGTGGCGTGACACATATTTCATAACTATTCAGAGCTGTTCTCTTCTATCTTATATCTCTCCATCTTTCTGTAAAGAGTCTTCCGGTCAATACCCCGGAGCCTTGCAGCCATTGCCTTATTCCACGCCGTCTTTTCTAGTGCCTGCAGAATTTCCCGCTGTTCAGACTCAGCATTGCCTGCCCTGGACAGGGAACTCCTGCCACCTGCAGATTCCTTGAAATTCCTCGGCAGGTGATCGACAGTGATTGTATTTTGACGGCATAATATAAAAGCGTGCTCAACGGTATGTTCAAGTTCTCTGATATTGCCCTTCCAGGGATAGTCCATAAAAATCTTCTGCACATCCGATGATACAGCTATGATCTCCTTGTTCATCTTTTTATTGAATTTCTCAAGGAAGTGTCCGATAAGAAGGGGGATATCTTCTGTGCGTTCCCTGAGAGGCGGAAGGGTAATTTCTATCACCTTCAACCTGTAGTACAGGTCTTCCCTGAATTCACCAGTCCTGACCTTTTCTGTAAGGTCCTGGTTTGTTGCTGCAAGTACCCGCACATCCACCTTCAGAGGCGTTGATTCACCCACCCGCTCAAACTCCATCTCCTGAAGCACCCTAAGAAGCCGGAGCTGTATCCGCGGAGATATATCTCCTATTTCATCAAGAAATATCGTCCCGCCGTCTGCACGCTGAAAGCGCCCTATCTTATCTTTCATTGCTCCGGTAAAGGCTCCCTTTACATGCCCAAAAAGTTCGCTCTCAAGGAGGTTCTCCGAAAGGGCGGAACAGTTGACCTTCACAAGCTGTTTGTGACTGCGGCCCCCCCGATAATGCAGCGCTTCAGCTACAAGCTCCTTTCCTGTGCCGCTCTCGCCCGTGACAAGCACCGTTGTCTGCACATCTGTAAGGTCTTCGATGAGGGCATAGATCTCCTGCATCCTTTTGCTCCCGCCGACTATCTCGTGGAAATGCCTTCTTTCCCCGAGGTCCCGCTCCAGACCTGCCAGCCGCGTCTCATCCCTGATGATCATAACAGCCCCTGAGAAGATCTGCTGCATGTCGAGAAGAGGCGAAGCCGAAATGCTCACAACGCACCCGGATCTTGTACCGTTTCTGCACTCAATACGGTAA
>JACRHE010000116.1 GCA_016217695.1 Nitrospirota bacterium
AAGCAGATTTGTCAGTTTTGACTTCTTGATCGGCCTGAACGCAGGCCTCTCCCCAAAGAGCTCCTTCTCCGTAAGAACAAGGAGGCCTTCAAAGAAAAGTCCTGCCGACAACCCTCCGATTGTTATGGAAATGGTACCTGCATAGTCATGCAGCTCGTTGATATCCACAAACGGCGCAATGACATCCCTTTCCCTGAATACATCCCTGAGCCTCTCTGCCTGTCCCGAGGAAGAGGCAACGAGGATGATCCTGTGCTTTTGGGCCAGTATCTTCAGGACTTCAGGCAGGTCACCGATGCCCTTTCTTTCCTCCGGAAGCACGCCGCAGCCGCTGAATGAGAGCATGCCTGCCTCTGTCTGGGGAATCTCTTCCTTCTCTCTTTCCTGTCCATCAGCGGCAGTGCCTGTCTTGAAGGAATATCTTGAAAGAAAGACTGTGTCCCCTGGCAGGCCATTTTTCTCCTGGACAGAATCGAGGCAATAAAAGACCTTTTCAGAAACTAACTCGGAGAGACTCCTGCGCTCATCCAGCTCAATTGCAGGCAGCAGGAGAAATTCATCCTTTTCCTCCCTGGACTTCTGAGTCTCGACATCAAAGGTCCTGACCTGCTCTATCTCATCACCGAAGAACTCGACCCTCAGCGGGTCCCCGGATGTCGAGGGAAAGACATCTATTATCCAGCCCCTCTGACTGTATTCACCCCTCTCAACGACCATCGGGACCTTGTGATATCCCAGCATAATAAGGTCCTCCTCGAACAGGGCCCGGCTCTTAAGACCGCCTTTCCTTATTTCAAGAGAAAGGGCTGAAACCTGTTCCCTGTCCCAGAGGTTCGAAAAAAGGTTATTGGATGAAGTGACCAGCGAATCGCTGCTTTGCAGTTTTAAAAGTATCTCTGATCTTACACCCGCTGCCTCGGCGCCGTCGGGGTCAGGCAGGAATAAAACCTTCGGGCCGGAAAATATCATTCTGAAGAAGGCGATGTCCTTGGCGAGGGTCTCGGCATGCGCCTCGTCCTTTTCTATAGCTACAAAGGGTTTCCGCTTTAGCGCCAGAAAGAGGGCTGCAGATGATCCTGTGAGGTTATAGATACTGCGGGGTCCGTCGACCGGCTCAGGAAAGGTATTTCTTACGACCGAAAGGAGTTCCACACCTTACAACGATAATCCGGCAATCTTTTCGATGATGCGGGTTGTTGAGATGCCCCTGACAAACGGAAGGCTGTGCGTCTCTTTTGCGATATCAGAGCCTACGATATCCTCTTTGTTCCAGTCCCCGCCCTTGACGAGGACATCAGGTTTCAGGGCCTTTATGAGGCTATACGGGGTCTTCTCGCTGAAGATCGTGATATAGTCAACCATTGAAAGGGCTGCCAGCACCTCTGCCCTGTCCCTTTCCCTATTGACCGGCCGGCCCGGCTTTATCCCCGATACGGAGCTGTCGGAATTCAGGCCTACGATGAGCAGGTCACCTAATTTCCTCGCCTCTCTGAGATACCTCACGTGGCCTTTATGAATGATGTCGAAGCACCCGTTAGTAAACACTATCTTTTTCCCTTCAGCCCTGAGCCGCCTGCAGAGTCTTTGAAGGTCTTTCCTATCCAGCAGCTTTTTCATGCAACCCGCCCTCTCCCGTAAGTGCTGTTTTCGCCTTTTCAAGGATCTTCCTGTCACCTTTGAAGCTGATCTTCTGAAGCGCGGTCTCAAGCGGAAACCACTCAGCAGCATCCACCTCAAGGTCATGCCCTGAGATATCTCCGCCTGTATATTCCATCAGATAAAAATGAACCGTCTTCCTGCATTTCGTATTATCAGACTGTATATAGTACCAGTAGGTTATCTCTCCGAGCTTGTCGATGATCTTGCCTGAAAGGCCAGACTCTTCGCGCACCTCACGTACGGCTGTAATCTCAGGGGTCTCTCCCTTGTCGATAAGCCCCTTAGGAAGGCACCAGAAGCGGCCGCCCTTTACAGAGACAAGCGCCACCTCAACGAGGTCTCCCTCATGCCTGAATATGACGCCTCCTGATGAGATCTGCTGCTTCAACGATGCGGGCTTCTTCATGCTGCCTCCTTTAATGCTTCCCTTATATCCTGCCGGAGTCGCAATGGCTTCATATCCTGTCCCACGCAACCAAGCCTGACTGTGGCCTCAACAAGTGTCTCGCCCGTTCCTTCCCTGAGAACCCTGTGGCCGAAAGTGATCGAGGCAGGGCCGCAATGATCGATAACGCTCTCTATCAGCAAAAAATCTCCATACCTTCCCGGAGCGAGATACTTCACAGACACCTCTGTCACGACAAAAAAAATGCCCGCTTCCATAAGCCCCTTCAGCCCAACACCCCTTGATTCGAGAAACTCGGTCCTGGCCCGCTCGAAATATCTGAGATAGTTTGCATAATAGACCACACCGCCGCAGTCCGTATCCTCATAATAAATTCTTAATCTGAACGAATGACTCATCAGGGGAGGGTCTTGCCTGAAATAAGCCTTCCGATGTCATTATATAAAGCAAAGACCATCAGAGTAACGAGCAGGGCTATGCCCACGCGCTGCGCCATCATTATCACCTTTTCACCCAGCGGTTTATTCCGTATCCGCTCTATCAGAAGGAATACCAGATGCCCGCCGTCAAGTACAGGCACAGGCAGGAGGTTCAAAACGCCGAGATTTATGCTGATGACCGCCATGAATGTGAAGAAGCTCATGGGTCCCTGCGATGCCTGCTGTCCGGCCATCTGGACGATCATTATCGGACCTCCGATGGAATCTGCAGGGATAACGCGCTGGATCATCTTTGCGATCGAGACAAGGGTGAGAATGGATATATCCCATGTCCGCTGAATGGAGATAACCAAAGCGCCGGAAATACCCTCACGTTTTACCGCTGTCTTGCCTGAGGGAGTGATCCCGATCAGGCCGACTTCCTTGTCCTGGCCGAAGATGTCTTTCAGGACCTTCTTTTCAGGTGTTATACGGATGTCGATCACCTCTGAGCCCCTCCTGATCCTGAGGGACACCTCTATGCCTGGGCTCCTATGGATAATAGACGTCATATCATCCCATCTGCTTATCTTTTCGCCGTTGATTTCGATAACGCTGTCGCCTTTCACCAGTCCCTGCTTCAATGCAGGAGAGCCCGCAGTCACTTCACCGACCTCCGGAAGCAGAAAAGGAACACCGTTGACAAAGACAAAGAAAAAGACCATGGCAGCGAAGATCAGGTTAAAAACCGGTCCGGAAAGAACTATCAAAAACCTTTTCCATACAGGCTGAAAGCTGTAGGCCCTGTCCTTCTCGGCCTCCGGAATCTCCTCCTCTTCAGAAGGCGCATCTGACTGTCCCAGCATCTTCACATAGCCGCCGAGGGGAACCGCTGAAATGCAGTATTCCGTATCTCCCCTCGTCATCCCCACCACCTTTGGACCGAACCCGAGGGAAAATTTCAGCACCTTGACCCCGAGCAGCTTCGCAAAGAGAAAATGTCCGAGTTCATGCACGAAGATCAGTATCCCCAGCAGAACGATAGCATAAAAAAGTGTCATGCCTTAAGCTCCTTGATGTAGTTTTTCGCTGTCTCGCGCGCCCATATGTCAGCCTCAAGCACCTCGCCGAGCTCGGAGGCACTGCCGACAGAGTGCCGGTCCATAGTCTTTTTTATAATTAGGGGGATATCGGAAAACCCGATCCTGCCGTCTAAAAAAGCATGCACTGCAATCTCATTTGACGCGTTCAGGACGCAGGGCATGGTCCCTCCGGCACGGATCGCGTCGTAGGCATAGGACAGACAGGGAAAGCTCTCATGATCAGGCTTTGTAAATGTGAGCGTCTCTATCCTGTCGAGGTCGAGACCCGGTATAGGATCGCTGATCCTCCCGGGATACGACAGCGCATATGAGATAGGCCCTCTCATGTCAGGCACGGACATCTGGGCCAGAAGACTCCTGTCCCTGAACTCCACCATGGAATGCACGATGCTCTGAGGATGGATGAGCACATCAACACCTTCAGGCGCCATGTCAAAGAGCCAGCAGGCCTCAATCACCTCAAGACCTTTATTCATAAGAGTTGCCGAGTCTATCGTTATCTTCTTTCCCATGGACCAGTTAGGATGGTTCAAGGCATCCTTTGCTGTCACGTTCTTGAGGTCCCCGCGTTTTTTATTGAAAAAAGGGCCGCCGGATGCGGTGAGGATAATTCTTCTGATATCTTCCCTGTTCTGGCCCTCAAGACACTGAAACACCGCTGAATGCTCGCTGTCCACAGGGATAATCTTAACATTGTGTTTTTTGGCCTCGCTCCTGACAATCCCGCCTGCCACAACAAGGGCCTCCTTGTTGGCAAGCCCAACTGTTTTGCCCGCCCTTATTGCCGCCAGGGTAGGCATGAGCCCGGCTGAACCGACAATAGAGGAGATGACAAAATCAGAGCCTGAGTATGAAGCCACCTGTTCCATGCCCCCGGCACCTGAGAGGATATCAGGCCCCTTTGTCCTGCTACGAAGTGCCGCCGCGGTCGCTTCGTCTGCGACAGCCACAAGCTCAGGGCTGAACGCCTGTATCTGCTTTTCCAGGATATCTATATTTCTTCCTGCCGCAAGCGCCACGACCTTAAAACGATCCCTGTTACCTGCAACTACATCGAGGGTGCTTTGGCCGATAGAGCCGGTGGAACCGAGGACAGTCAGTCTTTTCATTGATATTCATTATACAAAAAGGAGGAGGTTTTTATCTTTAAATCAGGGGGATAAAAGAAATTATGTTGTCCGCTGTTCCTTGACTGCTGCCATCTATTGACGTACAATAACTTGTACAATATAAGGAGGTATCCAATGGACACGATCACATATTCGGCTGCACGCACACGGCTTGCATCAACCATGAAAAAAGTCTGTGACAGCCACGAGCCGGTCATCATCACCAGACAAAAGGAAGAAGCCGTGGTAATGCTTTCCCTGGAGGATTTCAGGGCGCTTGAGGAAACCGCATACCTCCTGCGCGTTCCGAAGAATGCAAAACGGCTTCTGGAATCCATCGAACAGCTCGAACGCGGCGGCGGTAAGGCACGTAAACTCGCCGAGTGAAGCTAGTCTTCTCTGAACATGCCTGGGAAGACTACCTTTACTGGCAGGCCACCGACAGGCAGATGCTCAAACGCATAAACCGCCTTCTCCATGAAATCATGCACACACCCTTCACCGGCTCCGGCAAGCCTGAACCTCTCAAACACGGACTCTCCGGCTACTGGTCCCGGCGTATCAACGACGAGCAGAGGCTCGTCTACCGGCCCGCCTCGGACGCCGTCTTTGTAGCACAGGTGAGGTATCATTACTGACGCCATGCAGCCCCGTCTCAGTCCTCGCCCGCCATCGCTGACGGGCGCAGCCAATTTATCCTTAAATCTGGGGGAGTAAGAAAGAAATAAGATGGCCGCTTAACTGAAAGATTCTGGGCGTGGTTTCTTAAATGCGTTTTAGTTACGCCAGTAGAGTCTTGACAGAGCAGGCCTTTCAAAGCTATTATTTTCTTACAACAATCTTACTTTTCAGAGGAGCTGCTCTATGCTGACCACAAGGCTTTCCAGTAAGGGACAGGTTATTATTCCCAAACCGCTTCGAACCCGGCATCACTGGGAACCGGGACAGGACCTTATCGCCGTCGATACTGACGAAGGGGTCCTGCTTCGGCCTGCATCGCCTTTTCCCGAAACCTCTTTGAGAAAAGTTGCCTCCTGCCTTCCATACTCAGGTAAGGCAAAAACACTTGAAGAAATTGAGGAAGCCATCAAAAAAGGCGCCCTCAAGGACGGTAATGACCGGCGTTGACACAAACATCATTGTACGGCTGCCGACGGGCGATGACCCGTTACAGGCGGCAAAGGCGCACTCTATTTTCAACAAAGACGATATCTTCATCCCTGAAACCGTCATACTTGAAACCGAATTGGTACTGCGCCACGCTTACGGGTTCAGACCGGAAGCGATTCACGAGGCCCTCACCCGACTGTTTGGACTGCCTAATGTTGTTCTGCCGCATCCCCACCGTATGCTCACCACCCTGCAGTGGTATATGGACGGCATGGACTTCGCAGATGCCCTTCATCTCCTGGCAAGTCAGGAGTGCCGCATGTTTCTCACCCTTGATCGCAGGCTGGTGCAGAAGGCCAAAGGACGCGGCACCTGCAGGGTGAAGGAATTGTAGCTGAAGGGCGCAACCCTGACAGCAAAAAAGATGCCGAGGGGAACAAGACTAATGCCCAAGCTGTACTACCAAGAGTCGGTTCATCCCCGCATCTGCGGGGAACATAACTCCATGGCCAGGCTTTTTACATCAGAGGCTATCGTTTTGCAGGCCGCGCCGACGCTATCGATATCCCCTTTGGCCTTATCGCCGCCGAGACCCAAGAAGGCTGCGACCATGCGCCCTACATGGCCGCCTGCTGTCTTACACGATTCACCGAGCTGCGTTGTATTTTTGTTCGAATCGGTGAGGTCCCTCTTCAGGTCGTTAAACACCGCTTGAGACTTGTTTATCGCCTCAATTATCAGTTGAATCTTATTATCGGTCATGGTATTCTGAAATCATGAAGACAATGCTCGGACTGATCCTTATATTGCTGCTGTTTAAAGTCTGGATTCGCGCCATAGCCGCAGTCCTGCGCTTCCTGTTTAACTGAACTCTATTTCTCGGCATATTCCTTTTGCAGGCCCTCGATACTCTTCCTGTATTCCTCATCCGGCTCAGGCCTTCCCTTCCCTAAACCTGTTCCGCCTGTAAAGAAGCCGATGACGCACTCTCCGAAGAGGGCCTCCCTGCTTCTGAACTCAAGGTAGGGTCTGACGTCGTCAGGCCCATATCCCCAGTAGATGTCGTCTCTTTTTGTGATGTCTCCTCCGGCAAGGAGGCAGACAGCCTCGCCGATATAGTCTCTGCTCCCCGCATCCTCGCCACGGCCCCGCTCATCTGCTCCACGACGGCCTGTATGCGGTTGCAGTCGAAAAAATCCTCGATGATCCCCTGCGCTGTCTCGATGTCGAGCTCGAACCTTATCTCCTCGGCCAGCTCATTGACATTCTTGTCCTTCAGCCTCACCCCTTCGGGGATCAGCACAAGGTTCATCCCCGCATCTGCGGGGAACATCCCAGATGCCGTCGCCCCCTTTATTTATGAGCCTTTTGATCCAGCCTGCCGCCGGCGCCTCGACAGGCGGCTCGGCAATCGTCTGATGCTCGTAGTCGACGACCATGTCGTTTGACCTCGAGTTAAAGGCCAGGATCACGCTCCGGGCGGATTCCTCGTCAGACAGAAAGTCTCCCCTGGGCGTCGAGTGCAGGCCCGCAGGGATGACCTGTATCTCCTCAGGCACGACTCCCTCCATGTCCTTGCAAACGATCATTATCATGTCGCTTGCGCCTTTTGAATCTTGCTTCTTGAATTTTGAATCTTGTATGGTCATCTCGCTCCTTTCATTAGATAATCTGCCAGCGCGGCCCTGATCTCGCGCCAGTCCTCGTTTTGGACCATCAGGTACGGCCTCGCCGGGATCTTGACCTTCTTGCCTCTGCCTGCCGGTCCGCCGAAATGATGTATGGCCGCATAGACGACATTTGTGCCTACCTCCACGCGGTCTGCATAGGCCCTGGAGTTGATCGAATTCATAAGCCTGGCTGTGTCTATAAGCGTCTTTTTGCCGGAGGCATACCGCTGAAACCCGACCGATGTCTTGCCGCCCCTCACCCAGACCTTTTTGCCCTTGCGATAGGTAATGCCGCGCCTGCCTTCGTCTCCGGCCATCTTATGCGAGCCCTTTGCATAGCCGATCAGCCTGGAGCGCATCTTCGTGGGAGTCCACCTGGGCCTGCCGCCCTGCCGGAAGTTCTCGACAACCGAGGACCTGACGATCTGCCCGATCTCCGCCATCACCGGCCGCAGATTGGACATGCGGGCCTGAAGCCTCGCCAGCATGGCCCTGACCTCTTTGTCTTCGAGCCTGACGTTTATCGTTATGCCGGACATATCGACTCCTGCGCTGTTTGTGGTAAAATAAAACAGAAGCCGGAATGCAAAGGCGAGATTGCAGTGTGTATGGACACGTAACTGCATGAAGGTCGCCCATAGAGTCCATAATCTATGAGTGAGGGTCCCTTTGCAGATCCGGTTTTCATTTCGGCCATATCAACTCTCCCACCCTGAGTTTGTTCATCCTCTTGTCTGTCGCTTCCATCACGTTCCAGAGTATGCTGCCGTCCTTGTTGATTCTGACGACCGACAGAAAATTATATTTGCCTGTAAAGAGTCCTATGTAGCGCCTGCGAAAGCCGTCATCATATCGGGTAAGATATACTTCAAAGGGCGTCTCCAGCGAAGGGATTATAAAATTAGCGAATCTCTCCCTGGCTTCAAGCTCTTTGGCCACCATGTGGCTGATGAGCGTCCTGTCCAGGGCCACTGTCTCTACAGGCGTTTCAACGGTCCTGATGGGCATTTTTTCCGTCAGCCCCAGAGAGTTCATTACCACGCCGACAGCCTCAGCTCTGCTTGCCGCAGCCGGTAACAGCTCCGGTGACTGAAGCCTTGCCTCCTCCGGCACCTGCCTTAAATCAGGGCGGCCGAAGTCTTCAAACGTTCTCTGCCCAGGGACTGCGCTTATAACGCCGGCTCCGGCTTCCTCCGACAGCAAGGCTTTTTTGTCCCTCAGCCCCCACTCGCCAGGATTCGTCTCAAACCCCTCATCCGCTATGTTCCGTCTGTCTTCAGACACTTCCAGCCCGTCCCGCGTCATCTCCCGCTCGGACAGCGACCTCACTGTACAGCGGCAGTTAAAACCGTTGGGCGGGAAATTCCTCTGCCAGAAAGGATCGTCCTGCCTGAATCTGCCTGCCGCGTAGGCCACGCTCAGGTTTGTGTTGAAAATAACCCCTGTCCTCCAGCCCCTCTGACCTTTATAGCTCCAGCCATATTTCTTCACAGCGCTGTCAAAGTCCTTCCTGAAGTCCGTTATCGTTGTGCCCTCGGAGATCGCCTTATCTACTGCGGCACGGAGATCCGAAAGCAGTTCAGGCTTCATCGCCCCTGCCACAACAAAGGCCCTTGAGTGCATGCCCTCCCATACGTCAGTCCATCGTTGGGTCGGCAGGTTTACCGGTTCATCCCCGCATCTGCGGGGAACATCTTTTCAGGTCTCTCAACCTCCCTGCCGGATTCGGTTCATCCCCGCATCTGCGGGGAACATTGTACTGTTGGGTACCCGAAAAGGGGCGTCG
>JACRHE010000119.1 GCA_016217695.1 Nitrospirota bacterium
ATAGACCCCGTCAACCTTTGAGATCAGATATTCCTCCGGCACCATTGTTGGATGGACCCTGAGTTCGACCTTGCCGTTCGTCTCCTTTGCTATAGCAAGAAGTTTCAGTTTGTAACCAAGTTCGCGGGCGAATTCGATATCCATCGGGGATATCCAGGAAATACCCTCCCGGTATACATCCTTCAGGCTAAACAGAGACCCGTAGGAAAGAGACGCAAGGATGGCCAGTTTGTGGGCTGAATCAACACCTTCAATATCATAGGTCGGGTCAGCCTCTGCATACCCCAGCCTCTGCGCCTCTTTCAGAACATCAGCAAATTCAGCCTTCTCTTCGGTCATCTTGGTGAGGATATAGTTTGTCGTACCGTTGATGATACCGTAGACCGCCTTAATCCTGTTGGCTACGAGACCTTCCCTTATGATCTTTATGATCGGAATCCCTCCTGCAACAGAGGCCTCGAAACCCACCTCCACTTGAGCCTTCTGTGCAGCGCTGAAGATCTCAGCCCCATGGGTTGCGAGCAGTGCCTTGTTTGCGGTGACCACGTGCTTGCCTTTTCTCACGGCCTTCAGGATGATATCTTTCGCAAAGGTCGTGCCTCCGACCAGTTCGACTATGATCTGTATTTCCGGGTCGTTTATGAGTTCATCGGCTCTCGTTGTAAGAACACCCCTGGGCAGCCTGAGTCCCCTGTCCCTTTTGATGTCAAGGTCTGCAATCTTTCTGAGGTTTATGTCTATGTCTGTCCTGTCCTTCAGAAGTCTCCTGTTATTGACCAGTATCTTTGCCGTGCCGGTCCCTACGGTTCCAAAACCTATAATACCTATGTTTATCATCTGTTCAGTACCCTCTTAATCCCTGATGTCGCCTGCCTTATCCTGTGCTCATTTTCGACGAGTGCAAACCTCACATACTGGTCTCCTCCTTCTCCAAAACCTATACCCGGAGATACGGCTACGCCCCCTTCTTTTATAAGCAGCTTGCAGAACTCAAGGGAGCCCAGCTTCTTGAAGGGGTCGGGTATCTCTGCCCATGCGAACATCGTCGCCTTTGGCGGCTCAATGATCCACCCGGCCTGTTTCAACCCCTTCACAAGGATGTTCCTTCTCCTCTCGTAAACCTTCCGTATGTCCTCGACACAATCCTGCGGTCCGCGCAGGGCTATTACGCTCGCTATCTGTATCGGCTGAAACATACCATAGTCCAGATAACTCTTTATCTTGATAAGGGCACCCACAATCTCCCTGTTGCCCACGCAGAAACCGACCCGCCATCCGGCCATAGAGTAACTCTTCGTAAGTGAGTAAAACTCCACTCCGACATCCTTTGCTCCCGGCACCTGCAGGAAGCTTGGGGCCCTGTAATCGTCATAAACAAGGTCCGCATATGCCAGGTCATGCAGCACTATTATATTATTCTCTTTTGCAAAATCCACGACCTTCCTGAAAAAATCGAGCCCGTGCACAACCTCGGTTGTCGGATTATGCGGGAAATTCATTATAAGCATCTTGGGTCTCGGCCAGGATGTCTTGTAGGCCTTTTCCATCTCCTCAAAGAAATCGATGCCCGGACCGACAGGAAGAGTCCTCACCTCTCCGCCTGCGATGATAACGCTGTATGGATGGATAGGATATGCAGGCGTCGGCGTCATAACAACATCTCCCGGGACCACAGTCGCAAGAACGAGATGCGACAGGCCTTCCTTTGATCCGATCGTTACACAGGTCTCCGATTCAGGATCAAGGTCAACATCATACCGTCTCTTGTACCACTCGCATATGGCCATCCGCAGCTGGGTGATCCCTTTTGAGGCAGAGTACCGGTGGTTTTTCGACTTCTTCGCCGCATCTATTAATTTGTCGACGATATGTTTAGGGGTCGCGCCGTCAGGGTTTCCCATGCCGAGGTCTATGATGTCTTCACCTCTTCGCCTCGCCTCCATCTTCAGATTATTGACGATAGCAAAGACATAGGGAGGCAGCCTCTTGATCCTGTTGAATTCAAACATGTTCGTACATCTCCTCCGCATTCATGGAGCTTCTTACCAGCGGGCCAGAAGCTGCGTATTTAAACCCCATATCAAGGGCGGTTATTCTCAACCCTTCAAAGACCGCGGGGTCCACATATTTTACCACAGGGAGGTTATTTCGCGTAGGTCTGAGATACTGTCCTATCGTAATAAGATCGCACCCGGACTCCCTGAGGTCCTTCAGAAGTCCGATAATCTCCTCGTATGTCTCGCCAAGGCCCAGCATAAAGCCGGACTTTATATGGATGTCGGGGGCCATATCTTTTGCCATACTGAGAACGCCGAGAGAACGCGCATAATCAGCCTGAGGCCTGACAGCGTGATAAAGCCGCGGGACGGTCTCCACATTATGGTTATATACATCAGGCCCGGCGTCAAGGACCTTTTTCAGCGCAGCGCCATCTCCCCTGAAGTCCGGGGTAAGGACTTCTACCCTTGCTGACGGCAGCCGGTCCCGGACCGCCGAAATAGTTCCCGCAAACTGGCCTGCGCCGCCGTCTTCAAGATCATCCCTTGTTACCGATGTTATCACTACATATTTCAGGCCCATCTCCAGGGCAGCCTCGGCAACGTTCAGCGGTTCGCCCGAATCAACAGGCTTAGGGGGCGAAAAACTCACAGAACAGAAGCCGCAGTTTCTGGTGCAGTTGGGGCCGAGAATCATGAACGCGGCTGTAGGCTTTGAAAAACATCCTGCCTGGTTGGGGCACCTCGCCTCCTCGCAAACAGTCGAAAGCCTGTGTCTCCTCAAGAGGCGCTTGGTATCATGGCGTTCAGGGCGGTTTTGTGTCCGTATCCAGTCCGGCAGTCGCATGGTTATTAACCATAAATGAAATACGGAACTTTGTCAAATACAGAAAAGGCTCTGTTTTGCGCAATAAAAAGCCCATCGTTTCAGGATGGGCTTTCGGCAGATCACGCTATATGGAGGGTATCTGAAGGATCAGATCTTCACCACATTCACAGCCTTCGGGCCTTTATCCCCCTCTTCGATATCGAATTTCACCCTCTGCCCCTCGGCAAGGGTCTTGAAACCCTCTGATGCGATTGACGAGTAATGCACGAAGATATCCGGACCGTTGTCCTGCTGGATAAAGCCAAAACCCTTCTTCTCATTAAACCACTTGATTGTACCTTCTACTGACATGCTGCTCAGTTCCTCCTTTTCCCCTGACAGGGTAAGACATTGTACCCGCTGAACGGGTTTACATTATATACCACGCCGAAAGAGCCTTGTCAATAATCGTTGCGTCACTGAAGCAGGACATAACCCGTCACTTTAAAAAATATGCCTCCTTCACCTGCAGACTTCAGTTCAAAATCAGCGCTGAGATATGCAGTTCCACTGATATAATTTATATCAGGTATATGCAGCTTAAAGTCACTGGCCAGAGTCGATCTTTGACAATTATAAAAATCAGCAGGATTTGCGGCTCCGGCACTTGTCACCCTGAAGACGATTTCGTTGTTATCCGAGGATTCATACTTAAGATCGGCCCATACGTATGAGACGCCGTTGCTATAGTCAATCACGGGGACATGCAGAATAAGACCGGAGGTAAGGGCCGCAGTGCAGTTCGTATCGAACGATCCTGACAGGCCGCCGCGAACGCACCGCACGTTACCCCTGCTGTCTGACTTGGGGTAATGACCGATAGTGCCATAACTGAAATCAATGCAGGACGCTTCAGAGGGAATATCCGGCCGGGTAGTAGCCGACCAGTAGATCGCACTAAGTGCAAACGGAAAATATTCCGCATTTACAGCGGGATTATATCTCGTAGTTTCGGCTATAAAATCCAGTTCTTTTATATTGGGCAGCCGCCAGTCGCTATATCCTCCCAGAGAAAGTCCCTCGCAATAGGAAAGGGCTGACTCCCAGTTCAGGCTCCCGCCCTCCGTCTGCTGCCACATCAGTCCCGTCGGATCGTCGGTGACCGTGCCGTTACCGTTATTGGTAAAGCTTGAGCCCGGATATTCGCCTCCGCGGACGCAACGGGCATAATTTCGGAAAGATTTTCTGTATATGCCGGACGTGCCGACTCCGAAGCCCACATAATATGCATCTCCGGAAAGATTGTCGCTTCCTTCAGACGACGACCAGTAATCATAGGGCTTTACAGGCTGATAAAACTTTGTATTGGGGAAAATGTTCGTATCTGCGGCGGGATAAGCCCTTCCGAAATCGATAATACTCACAAGCTCCTTTTTTGTCGGCAACCGCCAGTCAAGATATCCTGCCAGCGTCACTTCTTCGCAATAGGCGAGCGCCTCTTCCCACGTCAATACGTTACTGTCATCTTCGTCCTGCCACACAAGCCCTGTGTTGATGTCCGTTACCGTATTATTGGTGTTGTGAACGAGCGACGGAGGATTAATTGTATAATCCGAATCCTCACCGAATGTATTCGTGAACGAGTCAGTCTGGCCTGTGTCAGGCAGCCTGACTGTACCGGCCCACACAGCAGTCTGAAACATTACACACGCAACCACTGTCCAGAATAAGACTTTTTTACCCATCGTAACTCCTCTTTTCAAATCCTAAAAAGCGCGCAGGCTGTTCGGATTATGGTTATTCAGTTCAATCACTGCTGAAAAAACGTATAGCCTCCTTAACCTTCTCAAGGTCCACCCGAGTATTGAAACAGGGACCAAAGGGACGCTCATTTGGGATGCCGAGAATAGGCAGGGGAAAGGTATCGACCAGTCCGCTGGAAAGATCCCTTTCGCAGGCAACCGCAACTATGGCCTCAGGCGCGGCCTCTGTCACAATCTTCCTCGCCAGCGTACCACCAGTCGCCACAAAGAGGTTCAGCCTGTTCTCCTCTGCAACGCCAATCAGGTCTTTTATTTCGCATTTGCCGCACCGCTTGCAGTTATATATATTATGCGTAAGACGTATGGTGCACTCACTCATCTGCAGGCAGTGCGGCAGAAGCAGAAGTATCTTTCTGGTCCTCGGGTGCTCCTGCCTGACCAGCCTGTTGTTCAGATCGATTACTATCCTCTGAAAGACCTCCTTCTTACCCTTGAAAAAGGCTCCCAGAAGCATAAGAAAGGGGTAAAGCACCTTGAGGACAATACCACGCATGATCTTTCTAAAGGTCAAAGGATACCCCCTCCTTCAGGCGTCTTCCGCGCAGGAATGCTGCCGCAGACATAGTTTTTTTGCCTTCAGGCCTGACCTCTGAAACAGACAGAAGGCCCCTTCCGGTGCAGACATGGATCTCTTCATTCATAATCTTCTCTATCCTGCCGGACCGGCAGCCATACTCCCGGTCAAAGACTCTTGCCCTGATGATCGAAATCTTCTCCCTATTCAAAAAGCAGTAAGCGCCGGGCCATGGAAAGGTCCCCCGGATGAGATTTGATATCCCCTCTGCCGGAAAAGACCAGTCTATCCTCCCGTCCTCTTTTTTAAGAGGCGGCGCATAAGTCGGCTCTCCTGACTGCGGCACCGGCTGTATAGAATGAGCACGCACTCCCTGAAGGGTCTTCACAAGCAGGGTTGCGCCGGTTTCTGAAAGCCGTCTGCCAAGGGTATATGCATTGTCCTCCTCCGTTATCTCTGTCTCTTCCTGAAGGAGCATCGCCCCTGTATCAAGGCCTTCGTCCATAAGCATTGTGGTTATGCCTGTTTTCTTATCGCCGTTTATAACCGCCCATTGCATAGGCGCGGCACCCCGGTATTTCGGGAGGAGCGAGGCATGGACATTGATACACCCGAGCGGGGGCAGATTGAGAACCTGAGAAGGGATGATCTTGCCAAAGGCAACAACAGCGATCACATCAGGGGCAAGGGCCTTAAGTTGCTCAATAAAATCCGCAGACCTGACACCCCGGGGCTGTATTACCGGAATCCCCTTTGAGGCTGCGAATTCCTTAACCGGAGGCATGGACAGCGCGTGGCCCCTGCCTTTAACCTTATCAGGCTGAGTAACCGCGAGCAGAACTTCTTCTCCTGCATCAAGGAGGGCTCTGAGAGAGGGAACTGCGAAATCAGGGGTGCCGAAAAAGATTACCCGCAATCTCTTATTTCCCTGCTTTATGGGCCTTCAGATAGCGCTTTTTGAAAAACTCCCTCTTAAGGGGACTTATCCTGTCTATGAAAAGGATGCCGTCGAGATGGTCCAGTTCGTGCTGCAGCGCAATCGCAAGAAGTCCCTCACCCTCTATCTCCATTTCCCTGCCTTCCCTGTCAGTGGCGCGAACCACGACTCTTTCAGCCCGGTCCACCTTCGCCGTATATTCAGGGACGCTCAGGCAGCCCTCCTCGAACTCGATCCTACCTTCCATCTTCAGAAACTCGGGATTTATGAGCACAATAAGCGGCACCTCGGATTCCTTGGAACTTATGTCGATTACAGCAAGCCTCTTTGATATGCCGATCTGGGGAGCAGCAAGCCCGACACCCGGCGCAGCGTACATCGTCTCGATCATGTCGTCGATGAGTATCAGCAGATCCTTATCGATCCTTGTCACCGGTGACGCCTTCTTCTTCAGCACCTCGGCAGGGTATTTATTAATGTCCAGAACAGCCATATGTAATTATAAAACATTTGGGGAAGACGGGTCGAGGAAGAGCGCATAAAGTCTCTTAGCTTATTTTGAGACACCCTGCGGCGCGGAGTACGTTCAATAATACCTGAATGCGTCAGCCTTATCATCTGACTTGAAGCGGCCCTTTCCCAATTAGCCCTGTTTCTTTATAATACAAAGATTGAAAACTACACTTATTATCCTGACGTTAAACGAGATTGAAGGCATGAAGGTCATAATGCCACGAATAAAGCATGAATGGTGTAACCAGCTTATTATCCTTGATGGCGGATCAACAGATGGCACTATAGAATGGGCTAAAGCGCAGGGCTTCTTTGTATATGTGCAGAAAACACCGGGCATACGCCATGCCTACAGGGAAGTAATGCCTTATGTCGATGGCGATATCATAATCACCTTCAGTCCCGATGGCAATTCCATCCCTGAATTGCTACCAACCCTGCTCTCAAAAATACAAGAAGGATTTGACATGGTAATAGCCTCTCGTTACCTCGAAAACGCAAAAAGTGAAGACGATACATTAATTACCGCGATGGGCAACTGGCTGTTCACAAACACAATAAATCTTATACACGGAGGCAAATATACAGATGCACTGGTAATCTACCGTGCTTACAAAAAGGAACTTGTTTATTCTCTGGACCTGCTTGCCGATGACGGCTTCATTCTGGCTGAAAAACTTTTCAACACGAAGCTAAGCTGGGAGCCGCTCCTTTCTGTGCGGGCGGCAAAGAAGAAAAAGAACGTCACCGAAATCCCAGGAGATGAACCCGCTCGTATCAAGGGGCACCGCAAGCTGCAGATTTTTAGATGGGGTGCTGCATATTATTTCCAGATTATTCGTGAAGTCTTCTTTTGGAAATAACTGTGGCCGATGTGCTTACATGAGTATGGATCCATTCTTTCTTAAAACAACCTGATTTTACGAAATGAAGTTCGGGCTGCCCTTTATGACTTGACTCATTGAACTACGGCATTTTTGACCCTTGGAATGAAGACAGCTTTCCCGTTATTGACTTCACAGACAGAAGCAACTTTTATGTTTGAAAATACCGGCGGCGTTATCAAGTTAGCCGTTGAAAAGAAACCGATCTTGCCTCTTCTGTTAGCAGCGTCGGGAATAATGGTCAGCATACAGGTGTCCTTAAACAGATAAAGATCTTTGCCGACGTAACGTGCGCTCAAATGAAAGGATCTCAAATCCTTAAGGAGAAGGGGCAGTCTGTTAATTTGCCCGGACGGAAGCCCATTGCTTATGATTTGCCCCCACACGTAACCATCAATCGTTATTGCAATCAGCATGAAATTCTCTGTGTTTTCGTACCCAAAAAAGACGCCGCCGTGATAGAAGTTTTCCATTGATATCTCGAAATCGCAATTTTCATAGACCTCCCCGCTCATCATTAACCCTTCGCCACCGGCGATGGAGCGGCCATCGACCGGACGAACGGATATATATTTGCCGTTCTGCACCCTGAAAGCTGAATCCACCTTTCCCATTAGTGCGGGATGAAGTTCTTTAGTCTTTACTCCTGTGATCTGTAACTCCGAGAGCCATATTTCCCCATTGTTGTCGGAAGTTACATAAAGAGGGAGTCTCTTATCGCCCTGCGCGCAGATATGATCCCATTGCAGGAGAAAATGCTGCATGTGTTTCGTATAGGCCTCGACTATATCTCCAGTTGAGTATCCACCAAGACAATATTGTTCGTGCGTCACGAAGCTTTCTGCGAGACCGTCAATACTTTTTTTATATATCTCCTTTTTCGGATACAACGGGGCCAGTGTATTCTGGATTTTCACATAATTCGTAACTGTTAATGACGTTACTATCAGCGCAACCGCATACGAAAGTGCATACTTCCAGAGATCGGATCGCAGTTTCCCCCTTAGCTCAGCTATAAATACCAAAAAAAGAATGCATAAAACAAAACCGGTCATCGAAAAATAATATGTAGCTACACCGAGATATGCTATTCCCTCC
>JACRHE010000118.1 GCA_016217695.1 Nitrospirota bacterium
TCTGCTCCATCTCAGCATCGCCGCGCTGCACCGCATTGAAGTCCAGTTCTGCAATGTTCTGTCCCTGAATCATGCTTGAGGCTGCGCCTCCCCCCATGCCTATCCTGTATGCAGGCCCGCCTATCTTTGTGACGAGCATCCCCTTTGCCGGCGCCTGCTTCTCTGTATGACGCCCGTCCATCTGGCCGACGCCTCCGGTAAACATGATGGGCTTGAGCCACTCCCGCCTCTCGCCGTCAGGCAGCCTGAGGCCGAAGGAGCGGGTATACCCCTGTATCACCGGCTCGCCGAATTTATTGCCGTAGTCTGATGCGCCGTCGCTGGCCTCTATCTCTATTGTCAGAGGGCTTGCGAGATTTGCAGGGTAGCTGAAGGACGCGTCCTCCCATGGCAATAAATACCCCGGGATTCTCAGGTTTCCCACACAGTACGCCGATGTACCGGCTACGACGAGGGCGCCTCTGCCTGTTGCCTGCACATCCCTGATCCGTCCGCCAGTGCCTGTTTCAGCGCCCGGAAACGGGGCAACACCGCTTGGGAAGTTGTGCGTCTCTGCGGTAAATATGACGTTATAGGTCGGGTCCGCACTGCGGAACCGTGACAGAGATCCGGGTCTCTCAGGCATAATCGTCCTGACAGCATACCCCTTTATCGCGCTCGAATTGTCCCTGAATGCGATTACGCTGTTATTGGGATTTCTCTCCAGTGTCTCCCTTATGATCTGCATGAGATTGTGAGGCATCTCCCTGCCGTCGATAACCAGTCTCCCCCTGAAAAACCAGTGGCGCGAATGCTCGCTGTTGGACTGGCTCAGATCAAAGCACTCGACATTGGTGGGGTTGCGGCCTATATCGTTGACGAAAAGATTGTAGTAGTAGCCGATATCCCAGTCATCAAGTCCGAGCCCCATCTCCCGGTTGATCTTTTCAAGGGCCGGCCTGCCCTCTTCTTTCAACGGCACATAAAAGAATGTCTCCGGCTTTATGCCGGTATCGAAGGACGTCAGCTGAGAGGTATAGATGCATTCAGTCATGCGGTCGTGAATTGAATTAAGAAAAGGGCCGAGGGTTCGGGGGTCCATGGTTGCTCCCCCTCCTCCCATGATAAGGCTATACCTTCGCGATCTCTCGATCCTCGATATCTTCGTGAGCCCGCAGGCATGGCAGACGGCTACGGCGTTTGTCGACCAGGCTGTCGTAAAATTCATGCGGGGCCCGACCTCGAGAAGATGGAAATGGGGGGTTTGGGATTGGGGGTTGGTCAAAAAACTTTCGGAAGAAAACCGGTCAGGCTCGAAGGTTTCGCTGAGAAGCCATCTCAGCAGCTCTGCCTCATGCGGGCTGAGAGACGCAGAAGCATCGACGTAGAAACAGAACTCTGTCTCGATGTCCTTTACCGATGCAGAGGCTGTTTTCCCGAGAAGGGCAAAAAGCTCCTTCTTCTTTGCGTCTGAGACAGCAGGTGTCTTATATCTGTATATGAGAGGCACTTTTCAGTCCTCAGGCCTTGCCGAACACTCTTTTAAATATATAATCGATATTTTTGAAATAGTGCCTGAGGTCGAAGATCTCATCCATCTCTTTCTTCGAAATATATCTCTTAACGTCCCTGTCGGCAAGAAGCAGTCTTTTGAAATCCTCTTTCTTCTTCCAGCTCAACATGGCGTTCTTCTGGACAAGGCTGTATGCGTCCTCCCGGGTCATACCTTTTTCAGTAAGACTGATCAGCACATTCTGCGAATTATAGAGGCCGTAGCTCCTGCCCATATTCTCCTTCATACGTTCAGGATATACCTGAAGGCCCGACAATATGCCGGTCAATCTGCCGAGCATATAGTCGACGAGTATAGTGCTGTCAGGGATGATAACCCGCTCTACGGATGAATGGGATATGTCCCGTTCGTGCCAGAGCGCCACATTTTCGAAGGCGGCCATGGCATTGGACCTCACAACCCTTGCCAGACCGGAGAGGTTCTCGCTCCCGACAGGATTCCGCTTGTGCGGCATTGCAGATGAGCCCTTCTGTCCTTTTGCAAACGGCTCCTCTGCCTCGAGCACCTCCGTCCTCTGCAGATGCCGTATCTCAACCGCTATCTTCTCTACAGATGCTGCGATAATGGCAAGAGCGGAAAGATACTCGGCATGCCTGTCGCGCTGCACAACCTGGGTTGCTATGGGCTCAGGCCTGAGCCCGAGCTTTTTGCAGACCTTCTCCTCAATATCAACGGGGATGTTGGAGAAAGTGCCGACGGCCCCGGAGAACTTTCCTATGCTGATCGTCTTCCTGGCCCTCTCCATGCGCTCAAGGTTCCTCCTGGCCTCTTCGAACCAGAGGGCGAACTTCAGGCCGAAGGTCATAGGCTCGGCATGGATTCCGTGGCTCCTGCCGATGCAGGTGGTCTGCCTATAGGCAAAGGCCTTTTCCTTTAAGACGGCCATCAAGGCCCTGATATCCTTTATTATGATCCCGGCAGCCTCTCTCATAAGAAGAGACTGCGCCGTATCCACAACATCGGACGACGTGAGTCCCTTATGTATATAGCGCGACTCGGGCCCCACCTTCTCCGAAACAGAGGTGAGAAAGGCGATCACATCATGCCTGACAACTTCCTCTATCTCGTCTATCCGCTTTACGTCAAAGTCGGCCTTCTCTTTTATGACAGCAAGCGCAGCCTTAGGGATCTTGCCGAGCTCTGCCCAGGCCTCGCAGGCGGCTATCTCGACATCGAGCCACCTCCGGAACCTGTTTTGCGGCTCCCAGAGCCGTCCCATCTCTTTTCGTGTGTAACGTTCGATCATAAATCATTACCTCTTCGGTTATTTTGTCTAGATGTTATTTAGTATTTTTCAAACACAGTTTATGAAGGTCTGTATTTTAACAATATCGTGAATTAAATGAAAACATCTCGCTCTATTTTCCCTCACAGGGCTTATCAAACCCCTGGGCCCCATCAGCGTGTCGCCTCATACCCCGGCAGAGTCCCCTCGCGCTGAAAGCTGTAGATCAGCTCACCTGCCACAATAATATGATCGACGACCTGGACGTTGATTCCTCCAAGGGCCTGAACAAGATTGCGGGTAAGCTTATGGTCGTGGGTTGACGGTTTGACGTTTCCGGCAGGGTGATTGTGCGCCAGAATCACGGAAGCCGCCTTATGTCTTACTGCAGCCTCAGCAACATGCCGCGGATGCACAAGTGCATCCTTCACAGTGCCCTCGCTAATCATGGCCGGATAGAGAACTCTGAGCTGGGAATCGAGGCAGATTACATAGAATACTTCTTCAGAGCGTCCTGCCATAAGAGGAATGAGATATTCAGCAGCCGCTTCAGAGGTATTCAGAGGCCTGCGCGTATGTCTGATCCTGTCATGAAGATAGCGGCGGGTGACATGAGGGACCATCGAAAGAAAGGCGGCTGCATTTTCGCCGACGCCTTCGACAGCCGCCAAATCCTTTGGCTCGGCTTCAAGCACTGAAGAAAGACTGCCGAATCTCCGAATGAGTTTATGTGCAATAGGATTTGTATCCAGACGGGGAATGACCTGGAAGAGGAGCAGTTCGAGCACCTGATGATCTTCAAAGCTATCCAGGCCTTCTTTGAGGAAACGCATACGCAGCCGTTTGCGATGACCTGTGTGCAGTTGCCCCCCTGACGCTGATTTAGCCATTTGCTATCCCCATTGATCTAGATCGAACTGGTTCCTGTGTCACATACAGCTTATCGGCTTTAAAAACGACTTTCTAGGCCTTCGCCCTGTCACGCGCTATCTTGTCGAGGAGACCGTTGATAAAGGGAACCGATTCGGCAGAGGAGTATTTCTTTGCAATCTCCAGGGCCTCGTTTATCGTTACTGCAGAAGGGATATCATTTCTGAACAGGATTTCATAAACCGCAAACCTCAGTATGTTCCTGTCAACAACCGCCATCCGCTTCATATCCCAGTGCTCTGCCGCCTCGTGAATCACCCTGTCGATCTCCTCAATATGCCTTCTTGTCCCCTTTACGAGCTCCTCAGCAAATTCCTTCGTGACCGCCTTGTCCTTTTTATCAGGAAGGGCGTCATCAGGCGGGATAAAATCCTGCCCCTCAACAGTATATTCATGCTGAAAGAGCATCTGCAATGCATACTCTCTTGCCTTGCGCCGGTTCATACGGCAGAAGACAGAAGACAGAACTCAGAAGACAGAATCTTCACAGTTTCTTTATGACCTGGGCCATCTCGATCGCTGTCATGGCCGCATCGAATCCCTTGTTCCCGCTCTTTGTCCCTGCGCGCTCAACCGCCTGCTCGATCGTGTCGGAGGTTATGACACCAAAGGCGATAGGCACGCCTGTCTCGACAGATACAGAGGCTACGCCCTTTGAAACCTCGGCAGCCACATAATCGAAATGGGGAGTTGCTCCCCTGATGACCGTGCCGAGGCAGATGACCGCCTGGTATGAGCCCTTTTCAGCCATCTTCTTTGCCGCAAGCGGTATCTCGAAGGCTCCGGGCACCTTCACCACATCAATATCTTCGTCTTTTGCCCCGTGCCTCACCAGTGCGTCAACCGCTCCGTCAAGGAGCCTGCCGGTGATAAAATCATTGAACCTGCTTACAACAATACCGAACTTCAGGCCCTTGGCCTGTAACTCACCCTGAATAATCTTCATCGTCTCCCTCCTTAACCGGCAAGCCGGCGATTTATTTCAAATTCCAATCACTGATCATCTAGGATTTCGTGCTTCGAATTTCGAGTTTTCAGAATATGGTTTATACATTATGCAGAATATGTCCGAGCTTCTTCTTCTTCGTCTTCAGATAAATCAGGTTTCTCTCGTGCGGCGTTATCTCCATAGGCACCCGTTCAACGACCTTCAGTCCATAGCCTTCAAGGCCCACGATCTTCTTGGGGTTGTTGGTCATCAGACGCATCTTCCTTATGCCGAGATCCACCAGAATCTGCGCGCCTATGCCGTAGTCCCTCAGATCAGGCTTAAAGCCGAGTTTGATATTGGCCTCAACCGTATCAAGTCCCTTATCCTGCAGTTCATAGGCCTTAAGTTTATTGACCAGACCGATTCCCCTGCCTTCCTGACGCATATAAAGGATTACTCCCTGTCCTGCCTCTTCTATCATCTGCATGGCCCGCTGGAGCTGCTCGCCGCAATCGCAGCGCCGTGAGCCGAATACATCGCCGGTGAGGCATTCTGAATGGACCCTGACCAGCACATCGTCATCATGTTTTATATCACCCTTTACCAGGGCGATATGGATATTGCTGTCAACGTCATTGGCATAGGCAATAGCCGTAAAATCCCCGCCATACTCAGTGGGAAGCTTTGTTGTGGAAACACGGTGCACAAAATGCTCTGCCCTTGTCCTGTATTTTATGAGGTCCTTGATCGTTACGATCTTCAGGTTATGCTTTCTGGAAAACTCCAGAAGCTCAGGGACACGCGCCATGGTGCCGTCATCGTTCATGATCTCGCAGATAACTCCTGCGGGATACAGGCCTGCCATCCGTGCAAGATCAACAGACCCCTCTGTCTGTCCGGCCCTCTGCAGCACGCCCCCGCGTTTTGCCCTCAGGGGGAAGACATGGCCCGGCCTTGCAAGATCTTCAGGCTTTGAGGCAGGGTTGATGGCGGTCAGGATAGTGGTCGCCCTGTCAGCAGCAGAGATGCCGGTCGTCACGCCTTTTTTTGCCTCTATGGACACGGTAAACGCTGTGCCGAAGGATGAAGTATTGTCGTCGGTCATCATCGGCAGGTTTAACTCGCTGAGCCGCTCCGGAGTAAGCGAAAGGCAGATCAGTCCGCGGCCGTATTTTGCCATAAAATTTATCGCCTCAGGCGAGACCTTCTCAGCTGCCATACAGAGGTCTCCCTCATTTTCCCTGTCCTCGTCATCGACAAGTATGACCATCTTTCCTTTGGCCATGTCCTCGATCGCTTCGTCTATCGTATGAAACTTGCTTTTTTCCATCTCTTCTCCGCTCCTTGCCAAAACTTAATTTCCCCGGTGATCAGACAAATCCCTCTTCCCTGAGGGTCTGCATGAACCGGCTGTCCTTCCCTTTGTTCAGAAATTTTGAGACATACTTTCCCAGGATATCAACCTCTATATTCACGGAATCGCCGGCGTCTTTATAGCCAATCGTTGTCATCTTTGCCGTGTGCGGGATGATGACAATGGAAAATCCGTTGCGCAGCACCTCAACTACTGTAAGGCTTATGCCGTCTACAGCAACAGAACCTTTTTCCACCAGAAGATCGGCGAGACGCTCTTCAGTGTCTATGACGAACTTATACACATCGCCCGAAAGCGCCCTGGACCGTATCCTGCCGACACCGTCGATATGGCCTGTCACAAAATGCCCTCCCAGCTTCGAGTCCAGTCTCAGGGAAGACTCGAGATTCACCCTGTCCCTCACCTTCAGCAGCCCCAGGTTGGTTGAGGTCAGGGTCTCATCAGAGAGATCGAAAGCCAGCAGATTTCCCCTGATCTCCACTACGGTAAGACAGGTGCCGTTAATCGAGATGCTGTCACCAAGCCCTGCATCAGCAGCGATGGCGTCTGCCCGAAGGAAAAGACGCGCGCCCTTTTCCTTCCTGGTCAGGGCAGTCACCTCTCCCATCGCCGTGATCAGGCCCGTGAACAATCAGTACTCCACGTCAAGTGCAAAATCCAGCTGTTTCTGATAATACCCCCAGAAATCCACTGTCTCGGACCAGGTTGCCTTCACCTTTATGATCTTTCCCTGTATAGTGACGCTCAGGTCACCTGAATCAAGAGGGACATGAAGTTCCTCTGCCTCTGCAAGGACCCTCTCCCTGATGATCTGGAGATTGCCGATCTCTGTCGCCAAAAGATCCTTTGTGTGAGACCTGAGGGTATTGTAACGGTAATACGGTTTGCCGAAAGAAACCACTAAGAATACAACCACAATCAGAACCGATAAACTCAGAAACCCTTTCACAAATCCCTGTTTTCCTAATCTGTCGTTCATCTTACCAACCTCCCTATACGGTTAAAACGGGGCCAGGAATTCTCACTGTCCCAGGACCAGTAAATGATAACAGCATTGCCCTTTACCTGCGTAACATCAACAAATCCCCAGAACCTGCTGTCATAGCTCTGGTCCCTGTTATCACCCATAACGAAGACCGATCCCCGGGGAACTGCAATCGGCCCGAAGTTATCCCTCCGGTCAAGATCCCTTGTCTTTACGTCCTTATCCACATGCTGGATATAGGGTTCGATGAGCCGCCGGCCGTTAACATAGACGTTCTTGTCCCGTGATTCTATAACATCCCCCGCAGCGCCAATAACCCGCTTTATAAAGTCCCTCTTGGGGTCCTCGGGGTATTTAAAGACTACAATATCTCCCTTTTTCGGCTCCCTGAGTCCAGGCATCCTGAACAGGTTTATATTGGTAAACGGGATGTCGACCGGCGTGCCGAGGGCGAATTTATTAACGAGGATATGATCCCCTATCTGAAGAGTCGGGATCATCGACCCTGAAGGGATCTTAAAGGCCTGTATCACAAAGGTCCGTATAACCATCGCGATCAGAAATGCAAATATGACCGCCTCAACAGTCTCCCTTACGGCGGATTTTCTTCTTTTTCTTGTCATTTCAGTTTCAGGACAGCAAGGAAGGCCTCCTGCGGCAGTTCGACCCGTCCCACCTGCTTCATCCTTTTCTTCCCCTCCTTCTGTTTTTCGAGCAGCTTTCTCTTACGCGTGATATCTCCTCCGTAACACTTTGCAATAACGTCTTTTCTGAGGGCACGCACGCTTTCCCGGGCTATTATCTTATTGCCGACCGCTGCCTGTATCACGACCTCGTACATCTGGCGCGGAATAATCTCCCTGAGCTTTTCCGTAAGCTGCCGTCCTTTATAATACGCCTTGTCCCTGTGAACTATCAAGGACAGGGCGTCTACAGGCTCTGCGTTCAGCAGAATATTGAGCTTGATCAGGTCGGAATCGCGGTAGCCGATGAACTCATAGTCCATCGAGGCATATCCCTTGGAAAAGGATTTCAGCTTGTCATAGAAGTCCCATAATATCTCGTTAAGGGGCAGCTCATACTCGATCTTTATCCTGTCCTTCCCTATATAGGAGAAGGTCTTCTGGACACCTCTTTTTTCCTGGCAGAGGTCCAAAATAGGGCCGATAAAATCTTTAGGCACAAAGATGGTCGTCAGCACAAAAGGCTCTTCTATCTTCTCGAACTTTTCAGGCAGCATGGCCGGGTTATCTATGTACAGGACCTCTCCGTCAGGCTTTGTCACCCTGTAGACGACCGTCGGAGCAGTGCTCAGGAGAGAGAGATCGAATTCACGCTCAAGTCTTTCCTGGATAATCTCCATATGGAGCAGTCCGAGAAAACCGCACCTGAAGCCGAAGCCGAGCGCCAGGGATGTCTCAGGCTCATAATTAAACGAGGCGTCGTTCAGTCTCAGCTTGTTAAGCGCGTCCCTCAGATTCTCATATTGATGAGATGCAGTGGGATAGAGGCCGCAGAAGACCAGCGGTTTTATATCCTTATATCCCGGGCAGGGCTCTGTGACAGGGCGGCTGGCGTCGGTGATGGTATCGCCTATCTTTGTGTCCGTTACGCTCTTGATGCCGGATATAATGTAGCCGACCTCTCCGGAGGTAAGCTCGTCGACAGGCTCCATCTTCGGGCTGAAGATCCCTATCTGGGATACCTCATAGACACTGTCTGTCGCCATGAGCCTTATCTTCATGCCAGGCCTCAGTCTGCCGTCAAAGATCCTTACGAGCACGATCACGCCCTGATAATTGTCGAACCACGAGTCAAAGATAAGGGCCTTCAATGGCCCGTCGTCATCTCCGGAGGCAGGAGGGATTTTCCTGACAATCTCCTCAAGGATCTCCTTGGTGCCTGTCCCCTCCTTTGCACTGGCTAAAACAGCGCCGGAAGAGTCTATGCCGACGGCGTCCTCAATCTGTTCCTTTGTCTTTGCAGGGTCCGCGCTCGGAAGGTCTATCTTGTTTATTACCGGGATGATCTCGAGATCGTGCTCTATGGCCAGGTAGGCGTTGGCCAGGGTCTGGGCCTCCACACCCTGCGTTGCGTCAACAACGAGGAGGGCGCCTTCGCAGGAGGCAAGACTCCTTGATACCTCATAGGAGAAATCAACATGCCCGGGTGTGTCTATCAGATTGAGGATATAGTCTTTGCCGTCGTCGGCCCTGTAATTAAGTCTCACCGCATGGGCCTTGATCGTGATGCCCCTCTCCTTCTCCAGGTCCATAGAGTCGAGCACCTGAGCCGTCATCTCCCTGGCGCTGAGAGCCCCTGTGTATTCAAGCAATCTGTCGGCGAGCGTTGATTTCCCGTGATCGATATGGGCTATGATCGAAAAGTTGCGGATATTCTTTGTCATTGGGAATACTGCGAAACAGAAGATGAGGCATCAGCAAAGACAAGGCTTGCGGCGCCGACTATCCCAGCGTTGTCACCCAAAGAAGACGGGATGATCTTGACCGCATCGAAAAGATCCCTGAAGGCCCTCCTGGATGCCTCTTTTATCGCCTCCTGCACATATATGTTCCATGCACCTATAAGTCCCCCTGTCAGGATGATAGCCTCAGGACTCATTATATTGATGATATTGGCCAGACCGACTCCGAGATATTTTCCTGCTTCCTTGAGTATATCGCGGGAAAGGGAATCCCCGTCCAGCGCCGCCTTATAGATATCTTCAGGCGTTAATTTATAAATATTGCCCTTGCAGCAGTCCTTCAGAAGACTCTCACTCCCTTTTTCGAGCATGTTGATCGCCCTTGTTATCATGGCCCGCGCAGAAGCATAATTTTCCAGACACCCTATATTGCCGCAGGGACATTTCTCAGCCTCTGCATTGATGCTCATATGCCCTATCTCAGCCGAAACCTCAAGCAGTTTTCCCTTGTAAACGATACCTCCGCCGATGCCTGTGCCGAGCGTAAGCATCACAAAGTGCTCAAAACCCCTGCCTGCCCCGCCTATTTTTTCACCCAGGGCTGCGGCATTCGCATCGTTTTCAATAAACACAGGGACATTGAATCTGCCCTGTATCTCATTAGCAATATCAATTCGTTCAATAGCCCGGAGATTAGGGGATACAAACACCCCGCGGTTTTTGCGGTCGATAAGACCGGCCACCCCGAGGCCTATGCCTGCAATATCCTTACATGAGATCTCGTGGATGGCTTCCAGCATCTCGGATATGACCTGGTCAGTGGAAGGCTTCTTTATCTTCCTGACTATCTCGCCCTCGTCGGACACAAGGGCGACCCTGAGGTTGGTACCTCCGAGATCTATTCCAATAGCGTATTTTTTTGACATATTCATTTGAGGAATACCTGCAAGAACTGAAGTTTAAAAGTTTATCACAAACGCTGCTCACGAGTAAACCTTGGGGAAACATAATGTTTATAATTGGACGACTCAAGCCCCTGGGCTTTTTTGTTCGGCTCTTGCTGCAGGCTTTTCAGGCTGACCCACAGGCGAAGCCCGGGTGGTGTCGAGCCGCTGATTGGAATCGATGTCAGTAAATTTCCAGTTGAATTTTTATCGTTTCGTTGATCTTGAGCATATCTTTATCCGAGAGAACACCGGCGCGTTTAAACAAACGCAGCTTGCTCACCGTTGCCAACTGGTCGGCCATGGCCTTGCTTTCTTTACCATTGAGGAGAACCGGCGCCTCACTCGGATAAAGACGATCTGTTTTGCTGGTAAGGCCGCACCGCCTCTCTCGTAAGCGTTGACTGCGATCCTCTTGCTTAAAGGTTCCTCGTTAACGGGCGGCAGCTCGCCGTCCTGTTGAATGACTCGTTAGAGACTTCTTTGATTCAAACTTCAGGGGATATTTTTCAGGATTTTCAAGGTTATCAATTTCGAGGTCAACATCTAAATCAGGCCAGTATAAATGATAGCCATGGAGCAATTGAACGTTTTGTATGGAGCCCAATGTCTGGTCTTTAAAATATGGATAATCCTTATAGCCCAGAAAGTATTCTTTTTCTTTTACATAAAGCCAAATTCCAAAAGGCGTTATATTTTCAACGCTTACCGAGGTGCTTTTGCCATGCCTTGATGATTTCATTTTTATGCTCCTCAACAATTTTCTGAATCTCATTCAACTTTCTCGGGGTCAACCCATGCGAGACAGCCAGCGATATTATGGGCTCAAGCCAAAATTTAGCCTCTCCATCTTCACAAGTGACGTGTATGTGGATTCTAGCTTCCTCATTTGAGAGGAAGTAAAATCGATAACCCTTTTCCCTGAAAATTGAAGGACTCATATAGTGCAATTATACCAAATAAACGATTATTGCAGTCATTGGAATTAGCATGCCCTTCGTCCAGGCTAACGCGCGGGTAAGCCGCTTGTCGGACTTGACCTGCTGGTTGAAAGTTAAACAAGTCAACTAGTTCAATACCGACCTTCCAAGTCTTCATGGTCTATAGGAATACTCAAATGTCCGTACCATATCATCCATGATATGTGTATTCTTGCAGAAGTTTTGGAATGAACCGTTCCAGATAAATAAAAAATCGAATTCGTAGTGTCCGCTCGGCCAATCAATGTTGATAGGATACCGACGGTACCAGCCAGACGCTTTACGGTATGTGAATGCCAGTTGTCCGCGCCCTTCGAAATGGAAAATATAGGGAGGAGAGGCTGCGGGGTCAGACTTGCCTATTGCGATCTGGACTCTCAAGACGTGACAGCCCGCCCTTCGATGATCCTTGAGTGTTATAAGTCAAAATGCAGGCCCGACCCCATGGACTTTTTCCGAGTAATTTGTTATGCAATTATTTCATTCAGTCCTTCAATAACTTGATTCAAATCCTCCTCCGAGACTCTGCCTAATAACTTTCCGATTCTTTCGGTAGAGAGTGTCCTGATCTGACTTATTTTAATCCATGACTGTTTTGGCAGATTACCTGTTCGCAATTCCAGAGTCAGCGGAAATCCAGCCCGCTGAGGTTGACTTGTAATTGCCACTGCAATGACTGTCCCGGAACGCTCATTGAAAACATCATGGCTCACAATTAACACTGGACGTAAACCAGCCTGTTCATGACCGCGCACAGGATTTAGATCAGCCCAGCGAACTTCACCCCTCAGTATTCTGGCCATTCCGTTATGTCCTTACTTAATCCTTCTTCAGCTATTGCCTTTTCGAAGACAGGGTCGAGTTTTGTACATTCCCTTGATAAACGGCCGCGTTTTATCCTTTGTAGTTTGTCCCCGACCGCTTCCTGAACTGCCTGACTGCGGCTTTGAAAGACATGTTTGCCGACAAGTTTGTCTATTTGCTCAATATATTCTTCATCCAATGTTATTGCAATCTTTGCTTTACCCATAAACACCTCCTTGCCTGGTATTACATTATATCATACCTTTAAATTTAAAAAGGGGGGCAGACTTGCCTATTGCAATTTGGCCTCTCAGAGCGTGACAGCCCGCCCTTCAATGATCCTTGAGTGTTCTAAGTCAAAATGCAGGCCTGACCCCAAGGATTTTTTGTTATCCTGTTTAGAACACCATGTGTTTTAACAGATAACCCCCGACAACGCCCTTGCCCTTCTCTTTGCCTTCGGCTCTGCTTCTGCCTGGCACGTCGACTTCCACCCCGTAAGTTCTGCGCATGTCAGGCGCACACGACGAAACTAACCGGAGCGCAGTTTTCTCGCGCGTCCGATAGAGTGTTTTGATAGGCGTGCAGTCGGAATAAGTCTAATTTCTAAATCACAGCCCACTGCCTTGGCATATTTTTTCAGAGTAGTGAGAGATGGTGCATGCTTGCCTGCTGCTTCAAGACGCGAAACGGCACTTTTTGTCGTTCCCATCCGTTCTGCAACTGCTTCCTGAGTAAGTCCAGCCTGTGAACGGGCAGCAAGCATTTGACGGAGAAAAGTATACTCTTCTCCCAATTCGTCATATGCTTTCTTGAATTCTTTCCGTTTCAGAGCCTTTTTGAGGAAAGCCCCATGGTCATGGGAAACAGGTTTATATTTTAATTCAGCCATGTTATACCTCCTTCATTCTTTTTCGTGCAATCCTTAATTCCTGCTCCGGGGTATCCTGTGTTTTCTTTATGAAAGCGTGAAGAATCACAATGCGTTGCCCACTGATTTAACAGTAAAATGCTCGACCTATGCCTTCACGTCCTTTTGGTCGCAATTCAAAAAGCCCGTTTCCCAAAGCTCGCGAGTGTGGCATTCTCAGATTAGGCCCAAAATCCATCAAAAGCTCCACAATCCTCGCATAGGCAGCCAGTATTCCGGCAGGCCAGTTTTCAATCTCGGTTTTTACACGCGGATGAAAATATTCAACTGCATAATTCATCGCTTTAATGTTAGCAAAAGCGCTAACTTAAATCAAACAAAAAAAGGTGATAATATACTTATCCAGGCATTTTATTCCTCTTTTCAATGGTGGGTATCAGTACGACTCATCCTTGCACATCGGAGAAGCCCCACCTATACTTTCCCAATATTTCACAACGGCCTCATATTCCCACATTTTTTCTGGCAATGGTGGTCTATTCCGGAAAGGCCCTTTTCCTTTCATCAGGTGGTGAGCCGCCTGTAAATCTCCGTAATCCTGTTGGGCAGTTTTTTCACGTCGTCTATCACTATATAATTGACCTCACCGTACATATGCCTGAGATATGAGCCTGCCTCCCTGTCTATGGTAATGCAGAAGGGGTGTATCCCCTGCTCCCTCGCCTCTGTAAGCGCTCTCCTGGTATCTTCTATCGCATAATCCCCCTTGTATGCATCATAATCCTCCGGTCTGCCGTCGCTGAGGGTTATAAACAGCCGGGTCCTCTCCTCCACCGCCTTCAGGATCTTTACGGAATGGCGAATGGGCGGCCCCATCCTCGTATAATCCTTCGGCGAGATGCCGCTGATACGCCTCTTCACCTTGCCGTCATAGGGTTCCTCAAACCCCTTTATCCTGTAAAAATCGCAGTTACTTCTTTTCATGCCGGAAAACCCGAAGATGGCATAGCGGTCGCCGAGCGTTTCGAGGGCCTCTGCCATAAGCACAAGGGACTCCTTTTCAGCCTCATTAATCCAGCCCTTTGTGGAACCGCTCATATCAAGGAGAAAAAGAACCGCGATACTACGTTGCTGCCGGTCATATTTCATGAACAGGTCTTCTGACGGGGCAAGGCCTGCATGTGAGTCTGAATAGGCATCGATTACAGCGTCGAGGTCAAAATCATCTCCGTCCTTCTGTCTTCTAAGAAGCCTAGGCTCCCTCCTGAGAAGTTCGAACCTCTTTCTCAGAACCCGGATATAGCCGCTGTAGCGCTTCCGGGTCTGTTCCACAAAGGGATCATGCCCGGGATGGACATTCTTCTCACGGAGCGTACACCACTTTTTTTTGTACCCCCCCCTTTTGTAGTCCCACTCATCATATTTAACGCCTCCGGCGGACTCTTCGATAACCTCATCTTCTTCCATAAGATCAGTAAGGGTCATCGGACTGCCTGCGCCTCCCATGTCAGCCCCCTTCACGATAATCCCTCCGGACATGCCCCGCTCCTGAAGTATCTCCCTCATCTCACTGTCGAGCTCTATAAGCCTGCCCTTTATCAGGAGATATTCCTTTCCGGATTCCGGCAGTTTCTGCTGCCCTGCCCTGCGTAATGTGATCTTCTGCTGCTCGAAATCCGGCATATTCAACAGTTTCGTTATCATTCCCTCAAGCCTCTGCCTCCGGGCCCTTCTACCTGCCTTCAGAACAAGGGAAACCTCCTGAGGCCTGATCGTGCATAAAAGCGGATCAAAGATTACCGGCTGGTAGTCGCCTGCGAGCCCTGCGGCCAGATCATACATAATGCCGAGCAGCTTCATGCTCTCCTCCACCCCGGCATTTTTTTTCAGCATGAGGATATCACCCGGGATGTCCCCGGTTAGATTCTGAAATTCTTCAGCAGGCTCTCCATCGAGATATAATCGGTACAGTCCCTCCACAAACGCGGACTTCCGGGCCTGCTCCGGACAAAGGGGCCTGTCATTGAGAAAATCCCGCTTAACGGCCTTTACCTCTCTCATAAGCCCGGGGAGCTCTTTTTCAAGAAACGTCTCAAGCCTGACCGCCTCAAGTATGCTGAAGATATCGATGGCCATCCGCTCGTCAGGAAACATTCTGAAAAAGGCTGAAATATCAGGCTCTGCTGGCACCTCCTTCAGAAATCTATTCAGCACGTCTTCATCAGTGGTGACAGTACCCTGGGATATCTGAGCCCAGGCAAGGGCCGCACAATATTTATAGATGAGATAGTTCCGGTCGCGGTCTTCGTACCGGTTCACAAAGGCAGGAAGAAATATGGCAGAGGTATCGGTATATGTCTCCCTGGCTGCCGCGATCTTCAGCTCCCGGCCGGAAATTCCCCGAATATATGTCTCAAGCACAGCCATAATCTCACGAAGGGGAAGACCTTCCGGCGTACTGAACCGGCGCAGCGCCTCATCATCAATGCCGGAGATGTAATCTGCGAAGGCCCCGATACCCTGACGATCAAGGATATCGTAGGCATGAGTAATCCACCTCTCCAGGTCCCTGCCCGGGAGAAGGCCGGAGGCGGTCTTGATACGCTTCAGGGCATTAGGCACAAGGGAAGAACTGGCGTGGGAAAGGGTATGGCAGAGGGCGAATACCTTCTGCCTTATCCTGCTGTCAAGGGAGTCGAGATCTCTGAGGACAGCTGATATCTCCTCATCGTCAAAGAAGTCGATGCGGAGGTTTCGGATAAAATCCTCCCTGAACTCTCCGGCATATTTTTCATCTGAATATTTATCGCCTGTCCCGGCCATCAGAATATGGATCTTATAAGTTCAGCGAGCGCCTCCAGCATCTCGTGGTCATCGGTAAGGGGTTCAGCAACACAGACGGAACAGGCCTTTTCAGCTCCTATGCCTGCAGAAATCAGTTTTGCCGCATGGATCAGAAGCCGGGTGCTGGCGCCCTCGATAAGCCCCCTGTCTTTGAGGTTGCGGGTCTTCTCTGCGAGTATTACCAGCCTCCCGCAGATTTCCTCATCCATGCCGGATTCATGCATCACTATAGCCGTCTCCAGCTTCCTGTCCGGATAGGTGAATTCAAGGGCAAGAAACCGCTGGCGGGTCGACTGTTTGAGATCCTTCAGAACGCTCTGATAGCCTGGGTTATAGGATATGCCGAGGAGAAATTCCGGGGGAGCCTCCAGCACCTCTCCCCGCTTTTCTATCGGCAGGATCCTCCGGTCATCGGCAAGGGGATGGATAACGACAGTGGTATCCTTTCGCGCCTCGACTATCTCATCCAGGTAGCAGAAGCCTCCTGTCCTGACAGCCTTTGTAAGCGGACCGTCTATCCAGACCGTCTCGCCGCCCTGCACGAGATATCTTCCCACAAGGTCGGATGCCGTAAGATCATCATGGCATGACACAGTAATCAGGGGCCTCTTCAGTCTCCATGACATATATTGCATGAACCGGGTCTTTCCGCACCCGGTCGGCCCCTTTAGAAGAACAGGGATCCGGTTTCGGTATGCGGCTTCAAATATCTCCGTCTCCCTGTCTGTTGCCAGATAAAAGGGCTCTTCCCTTATAATGAATTCCTCTGTTTTTATCACCTTCGCCATACCTTTATTCTAACTCTGCCGCAGACCGATGGCAAATTTCGCTGTAGCGGGAAGCAAATGCAGAGGTTCTGAACTTTGTCTTGACGTTTTCCGCAGTAAAAAATAGAATACATATCATGATGCAGAACAAAACCCTCTTCGAACTCCAGTCAGAGGTTTGCAAGACCCTCGCAAGCGCAAAGAGACTCGAGATCATCAACGCCTTAAAAGACGGCGAAAAGACGGTTGGTGAGCTGGTCGAGATACTCGGAGTGCCAAAGGCGAATGTCTCGCAGCACCTCGCTGTCATGAGACACAAAGGCATACTTAAGTCACGCAGGGAAGGGGTCAATATCCATTACCGCATCGCCAACCCGAAGGTGATTCAGGCATGCATGCTCATGCGAGAAGTCCTTACAGAGCAGATGCAGGAGAGATCAAGGCTCATTGATATCGTTTCCAACGACTGATTTTTTATGCCTGTCACATGCTCCGGCTGATTAAAGAAAAAGGCGGATTCCCTCTTTGAGATCTCTTTTACACAGGGTTGAGGTATTGCGGGCCATCGCACATCCTGTCAGGATAAGGATCCTGGAGGAGCTCCTCAAAGGGGTGAAGTGTGTCAGCGACTTCGAAGACTTCCTCGATATAAGCCAGCCCAATCTGTCCCAGCACCTTTCCCTGCTGCGCAGGGAAGGGATCGTCAATTTTTATATGGATGGAAGGCTGAGGTGCTACTTCCTGAAAGACCCTATAATCCCCGACCTTCTGAAGGTGATCAAGAAGGATTATGTGGAAGAACTTCCGGCGCCTTCCTGCTGTCCTGTTACGAATAAGGGAAAGTACCCGAGGGAGAGAAGGAGATAGCGATGGCAATGCCGGTCAGCCCGCGAAATCCGGGGGGTCTTTCGTGAAATCAGCAAAGACAACGGTCATAATCCTGTCCATCCTTTTTTTGACCGCTATTTCTCTGTACTTATACCTCGAAAACAGGACGCCCTTTTCAGAGAAAAAACCTGCGGTAAATGATGTAGCGCCCGAGATATCCCTGGCTGACCTAACCGGGAAGATGGTGAGTCTGGCAGCCTTTGACGGGAAGGTGGTTCTCGTTAATTTCTGGGCCGGCTGGTGCCCTCCGTGCAAGGACGAGTTACCGGGGTTTCAGAGGGTCTATGCCTCCTATCAGGATAAAGGTTTTGAGGTCATCGCCATTGCCCTTGATGACATAGAGCCTTCTCTTCTGCAGGATATGGGCATAACATTTCCCGTTGTTAAGACAAATCCCCGCGTGACAAAGAGTTATGGGGATATCTCTGATGTCCCTGTATCGTTCCTGGTCGGAAAAGACGGCAGGATCATCAGGAAGGTCAGAAAGGTCTATGATGAGGCTTCGCTCAGGCAAGATGTTGAGAGGGCGCTGGCTATAAAAAAATAGAAATTAGAGGTATGATGCATATAGTATCTTATGCAACCAGACCCTGACCATACATCTGCTGCTTCCCGCAGGCCGGGTAACGGCGTCTCCGGCATAGTCAAGATAGTACTTCTCTATGCGTTGGCTGCAGCCCTCTGGATACTGGGTTCAGACAGGCTGGTCAGCCTCTTTGTCGTCGATCCGACCCATATAGTCGTTATCTCTACCCTGAAGGGGCTGGTCTTTGTTGTCTTAACCTCTCTTTTACTGTTTGCGCTGCTGAGTCGCTTCTCAACCCTCAGGGAAAAGCGCCACTCATCTCAGGGGGCATCTCAGCCCGATGAGGCAGAGCAAAAGACGAACGCAAACTGGTCCGATCCCTGGCGGGTGATAGCGGTCTTTCTTTTTCTGACGGCGATCATGGCCGCTATCGGAGCAACGGCCTTCCATTTCCTCTCAGGCATACGCCATAGGCAGATAAACGAGCAGTTGTCGGCCGTGGCAGATCTCAAGGCAAAGCAGGTAGAAGACTGGCTGGAGGAAAGGCGCCTGGATGTCCAGGGACATATAGAAAAATCTTTCTTCAGCGAGGCCTTCATTAACTGGAGATCCGGAGGGGATGCCGGTTTGGCAGAGCGCCTTCGCAGCCGTATGGACTCCCTGCGCATGGTATACGGCTATGTCAGCATTGAACTGCTGGACATGAAAGGCCGAGGCCTGCTTTTTTCCGGCCCTCACCACCACTCTGGGCCCAACATGCATCATCAGGACCTCCTGCACCGGACAGTGGAAGAGAGGGAGCCTATATTCATCGATCTCCACAAAGGCTCTGATGGGGCAGTTCATCTGGTTTATATGATGGCCATTGAGGATGCGAAAAAGACAGCTGCGGGCGTGGCTGTCTTCACCATCGATCCTTCAATTCGCCTGTTCCCACTGATCCGGTCATGGCCTAATGCCAGCGAAAGCGGCGAGACACTGATTGTGCGGCGGGAAGGAGATGAGGTGGTGTTCCTCAATGAACTGCGCCACAGGGAAAATACTGCAGTCAGCATTCGCATTCCCATGAGCAACATGGACGTCCCTGCTGTACAGGCCATCCTGCATGGGCCGGGCCTGTACAAGGGCCGGGACTACAGGGGAGTGCCTGTGCTCACATCCATCAGGCCGGTCAGCGGCACCCCATGGCTGCTTGTAGCCAAGATCGATCAGGAAGAGGCTCATAAGGAGATCATGAATCTGGCGATCTCAAGCTCTCTTCTGACATTGGCAGCCATCCTGATAAGCGGCGTGCTTCTGGGACAGGCATGGCGGCAGCAGCGCATGCAGGAAGCCCTTGCAAGCGCAGAGCAGAAAAGGATAATCGAGGAGGAACGCAGGATAACTGTCGATTTTCTCCGCCTTGTAAACGAAAGCGGCAGCAGGGATGAGATGATCCGGTCGGCTGTGACCTTCTTTCAGCAGCAGTCCGGCTGCGAGGCCGTCGGTATCAGGATGAAGAAAGACGGCGACTATCCCTATTATGAGGCTCGCGGGTTCACACCGGAGTTCGTCCTTGCAGAAAACAGCCTCTGCTCCAAAGACGATGAGGGCAACAGGATACTCGACAGCATCGGCAACCCTGTGGTCGAATGCATGTGCGGCAACGTAATCTGCGGCAGGTTCGATCCGTCAAAGCCCTTCTTCACCCCGCAAGGAAACTTCTGGACCAACAGCACTACCGAGCTTTTGGCCACCACCGACGAAACAGACCGTCAGGCACGAACGCGCAACCGCTGCAACGGCGAGGGCTACGAGTCTGTGGCCCTGATAGGCCTGGGCTCAGGAGGGAAGCGTATCGGCCTGCTGCAGCTCAACGACCGGCGAAGGGGCCATTTCTCCCCTGAACTGATTGCCAGATGGGAGAGGCTTGCAGGATATCTGGCAGTTGCCCTTGCAAAATTTCAGGCCGAGGAAGAGATGCACTCAAGCGAGCAGCTCTACCGCTCACTTTTTAATAATATGCTCAACGGCTTCGCATATTGCCGAATGCTTTATGACCAGGACAGGCCGACAGACTTCATATATCTCAGCGTAAATGATGCATTCGTAACCCTGACAGGCCTGAAGGAAGTCGTTGGCAGAAAGGTGACAGAGGTGATTCCGGGTATACGGCAGACGAGCCCCGAGCTGTTCGAGATATACGGACGTGTGGCCCTTACCGCACGTCCGGAGCGCTTCGAGACATACGTAGCTGCCCTGGATATGTGGTTCTCGATCTCTGTATACAGCCCAAAAAAGGAACATTTTGTGGCAGTCTTTGACGTGATCACGGAGCGGAAACGAGCCGAGGAGGCGCTTGTGGAATCCGAGCGGAAATACCGCAGCCTTGTGGATCACGCCCTTGTCGGCGTATACCGCTCCAGCCTCGAAGGCACTTTTCTCTACGTCAATGAGGCTATGGCGAAGATCTTCGAATGCGCCTCTGCTGACGAGATGCTGGCGCAGCCTGTATTGAGCAGGTACAGAAGGCCCGGAGAAAGATTGACCTTTATCGAAGGGTTGAAGGACAAAGGCATGATCAGCTCCTATGAAATCGGCATAACGACCGGGCCAGGGAAGGAAAAGACCATCATTATCAGCGCGGTGCTGGAAGGCGAAATCATTTCCGGGATGGTGATGGACTTAACAGAGCAGAAGAGGCTCGAGGCCCAGCTGCGCCAGGCCCAGAAGATGGAGGCCATAGGCACCCTCGCCGGAGGTATCGCTCATGACTTCAACAATATACTCAGCGCAATTGTGGGATACGGGCAGCTCCTTCACATGAAGATGAAGGCGGACGATCCCCTGAGAATCAATGTGGAGCAGATACTCGATGCCGCCGACAGGGCCGCGACCCTGACACACAGCCTCCTTGCCTTCAGCAGAAAGCAGATCATCAGCGTCAAGCCGGTGGATGTGAACGACCTTCTCAGGAGGGTGGAGAAATTTCTTATAAGGATTATCGGCGAGGACATAAGCGTCAGGACCGTGCTGGGCGAGACCCGGATGACGGTCATGGCCGACAGCAGCCAGATCGAACAGGTGCTGATGAATCTGGCCACAAATGCGAGGGATGCGATGCCGCGGGGCGGAACATTCACTCTTGAGACCGGCTGCGTTGAACTGGATGAGTCGTTCGTCGAAAGACACGGCTACGGGAAACCCGGCGCCTACGCCCGTTTCTCGGTTACAGACTCAGGGGTGGGCATGGATGAAGAGACAAGGCGCAGGATCTTTGAGCCTTTCTTCACAACTAAGGAGCTGGGCAGGGGAACCGGCCTCGGCCTGGCACTCGTCTACGGCATAGTAAAACAGCACGACGGTTATATAGATGTCTACAGCGAGCCCGGCAAAGGGAGCGCATTTCGGATCTATCTCCCGCTCGTCGCAGGCCCAGGTGAAGAGAATCTTCGCCGGCCAGAGGCATCGCCCCCATCCCCCCTGATCACCGGGGGAACAGAGACCATACTCATGGCCGAAGATGACCCTGCACTGAGGAAACTTACACGCGTAATACTTGAAGATGCAGGCTATACCCTGATCGTTGCGGAAGACGGCGAAGATGCGGTCCGGAAATTTCAGGAACACATGGATGAGGTCAGACTCGTGATCCTTGATGTGATAATGCCGCGCAAAAACGGAAGGGAGGCCTATGAGGAGATCAGGAATATCAGACCTGATATAAAGGCGATATTTGCAAGCGGCTACACCGCTGACAAGGTTAATTTAGAAGGCATGCTCGAACCGGGTTTCGAGCTCCTCCTGAAGCCTGTTACACCGCGCGATCTCCTGAAAAAAGTGAGAGAAGTTCTCGACAGGCCGGGCAGGGAAGAAAAAGCGTGACTATATCCCCTTCCTCATCCTTTTAAGCAGCGCTCTTGCCCCTCTTCCATGCGTTATTGTATCTAGATTTGGGCGGAAAAGACAAAAGATCCTTAATAAAAAAAGGTAAGGGACATCAGTTATTTATGCCTCAGCTCCGCTTCCCGAAGTGCGCTGACAGCCTCCCGGCAGGACCTGCAGGAGAGAAGTTTCAAGACCGCTGCATCGAGTGGATGGTTCGCCCTGGACCTGTCCTGATCCGTGAGCATGGCTACCAGTCTGTCGTGCCCATTGCCGTCTTCCGCCGCCACACCGAATTCCCAGATGGTCTGAAGCGGGATTATGCCGAAAAGAAGCTTGATCACCTTTATGCCCGGCGCAGGCGAGCTGGCGTAGGATACAAGCACCTTTTCCCTGCTGTCGAACTTTATCTGGCAGAAACTCAGCCTTTCGTTGTTTTTATAGGCGATGACCTTGCTCATTGCGATATTTTATCAAATTGAGGGTCAAATGCTCCAACATCTCCAGGTCTAAGCGATAGATTGCTGGAGTATAGCAGAAGTTATAGTTCAACAAGCTCTTTCGGCGCTAAATTCATCCGCATCGTCCATACTGATGCGGTGCCGTTTTTCAGCACTGCTCCTGATCTTTTCTGCTGCCGGCGTTGATGCAGAGGTGGTGCCTGACGGCACAATGGGGTCCCTCCTGCATAGTCCCTCAGGTTCATCGCTTCCCTCCGAATATTGTGAATATTCCATATTTATAAAAACAGTCGACCTCGCTGAACCCGAGCTCATTGAGCGCCCTCAACTGGTCCTCCAGTGTATCCGGCCTGTTTTCCCCGAGATCTTTATACCTTTTGATGATATTTTCAGAAGGCTCGTCCTCCAAGCCTAGGGATGACTTCTTGTTGTCCATCCATTCCTGCCATAATTTCATATACCATTGGTCAAGCGCTTCAGTGGGTGGGAGAACCACATCAATATTCACAAAATATCCCCCGTCCTTCAGGAGCGCGCGGATCTTATTAAAGAGCATTACCTTTTCATTGAGCGTCAGATGATGAATTGCCATTGAGGAGACTGCGAGATCATATTTCTCTGCCAGAAAGTCTTTTTCAAGCAACTCCTGAAAGCTTGCCTTCACATAGCGGAATTCTCCGAATTTTACGAGCCTTCGCCTGGCCTTTGCCAACATATCATCCGAGCCGTCAAGCAGAGTGGCGGACAGCGAGCCGTCAACCTGCAAAAGCTCCTCAGTGAGGATGCCGTCTCCGCATCCAAGATCAAGCAGACGTTTATTTCCTGATGAAGACAGAAAGTGACTCACGAAGGAACGCAGAATACTGAACATTCGCCTTCGTTCGACGATATAAATGTCGGCCTTCTCCAGATAGTTTTGGCTGAATTCGGTCTTCGCCCAGTTAGTTTTAATAAAATCGGTCATAGCACCTCCGAAAAAAAAGGCCACAGGGTTTATACCGCGGCCTTCTGGATATTCTATTGAAATTCCGCTAACAGCTAATAGAAACCCTCCCGGCCCCGGCAATAATAAGCCAGGACTTTTTTAGAGTCGCCATTTCTATGAGCTTTGCGAACATGGAAAAACTATAGCTCAGGATTTTGCCGTATGTCAAGAGAGACGATAGCTTCCCCATTGCAGGCTGCGGCATTATTTTCCTGGGGTGCGCACTGCTGAGTTAAGAAATGTCAGCAAGACATATATCACCTCACCCATAACCGGCAAGATTATCAGAAAATATCGTGCAGCAGGTCGAACCGACCTCCGGCGGAAAGCAGACGGCTAAAAACTGAAGGCGGTGATCATGTTCAGCCAGGACATGAGTGAGGCAATTCTTGACATTTCATAAATCCGACCTAAACTTATATTACAGGAGGAACATATATGAAAAAGAAATGGGTAATTTTTACAGTTGCGTTATTGGCCGTGTTGGCTGTTTCATCTGTCGGGTTTGCTGAAGGGGGGAAGAAAATGGCCAGATCCGGGCAGAAAATAGTTCTTGCGCCGGATGATATCCAGTGGAAAGAAGGCCCTCAGGCCCTGCCAGGGGTTAAGCTGGCCGTGCTGGAGGGTGATCCAAAAAAGAAGGGTTTCTTTGTGATGCGCCTGAAGTTGCCCGCGGGGACCAAAATACCTGCTCATGTACATAATAATATGGAGCGGGTGACGATCATTTCCGGGAAATTCAATCTCGCAGAGGGAGATAAATCCGAAAACCCTAAAGTACTGCCGGCAGGCGGCTATTTCTCATTTTCACCCAATTCAGTCCATAATGCCTGGGTGGACGAAGAGACGGTCGTGCAGATTGGCACAACAGGCCCCTGGACATTCAAGCCGATCAAATAGATTTCAAGCGAATGTTCTCCTTATCGACTATCTTCTGCCGGACGTGACAGGCATGGAATTGCTTCAGATGCGGCATCAGGGCGGCTGTAAACTCACAGGCAGGAACAAGGACGAAGACTGCCGCCCTGGGCTGCCATCCCTGTCAACAATAATTGACTAATGATAAAACCAGGTATGCGTTGCCTTCTTTGAATGTAAAGACGACCCGCCGGTTGCCCGAAACCTTTACCGCCCAATGGCCCTTCAGCGGCCCTTTCAACTGATGCAAGTCTGAGCCGGGATAGCGCATATCCTCCACCACATGCGAGGCATCGAGGCGGTTTCACCTATACACCTCGTCATGCGGACCGATATCGAGAAGCTGAATCTCCTTCTCGGTGATCACAATAGTCAGCGTGATCCGATAGTCGTCGGTGATGCTGACGGCCTGCTTACCTTTTAACTTTCCTCCAAGGTGATGATATTTGAGCTGGGGCTGAAAGGGGTCTTTTTCGAGATCACGAAGGATACCAGCAACCTTCTTCTTCAGGTCCGGATGACGCTTTGCAAACTTCTTTGCGGCGCGGGTGAAATGAGCAGTCCAGACAAGTGTATACATCCTCAGTCTTCCAGCTCCAGTTCACGTATCAGGTCTTCCGCAGTCCCGCGAGTTACCCTGCCTGCCTTCACATCTTCGAGGGATGCACGTATGCGGGCCGTATATGCCTCATCTTCTGCCTCGATTAGCTCGCGGTATCTTGTCTCGGAAATTACGACATACTGGGGCTGATTGTTCTTGATGATGTGGACCGGCCCTTCCTTCAACGCCTCATCAACAGCAGAAATTCCTTTTCTTTTGATCTCTTGAGCTGCTATGGCATTCATATGAGCACTCCTTTCAGTACTTGATTAAGTGCTTATAGTATATCATTCAGCAGACCTGTTATCAAGAAACCCAGAATATACCCTTGCATATTTTGATTCTTCTTCACGCCGCAAGCACTCCATTTAACTCTTCAATAATCTTATTCAACTCATCCCCAAAAACCCGATGCGCCCTCCCAAACTCTCCCGCATTCCTCTTACATATTGCTGTACTGTCCGGCCCAGGCCTTAATCAGGCTGTCCATTATAAGCCGTATTTCATCTATACCTGCATTGTCCAGGGCCAGAAGGGAGTTCACAGCATTCACCATCTCGGTGATGTTGCGTCCGATGTCGTTTCTGGTTACCGCAGTCCCCCTGCTGATCGCCTCAACCTGTCTGATGATAGCCCTGACCTTTGCCTTGTCCCTGCCTGAAACCTTCAGGGCCTTAAGCATGCCGATCACCTCAGAGACCATGGTTTTGCAGTCCTGTTTGACGCTCAGCTGTGTGGTGAGTTTCCTTAAAGAGACATATGCTGAATCTTCGATATATCCGATATCTGTCTGCAAGGTATACGTGCCTGGCCTGTCAGGCATAAGGGCATAGGAGAGGATATTTTTTGTCTCATCAGGTGCTATATGAAGATTCATAATGCGGGTATTCCCCGTGAGCCATTTCCCTTCCAGCGGGTCGTAGAGTTTAAACTCAACAGGATAAGTTTCGTATATTCTCAGTTCAGAGGCCCTTTCAAGCCCCGTCAACTTTAGCTCCAGAGGGACAAGGGCATAAGGGCTGAAGGCCTTAGTGTCGTGAGACTTATGGACATAGGCAATAGACTTTTTGATAATCTCCGACAGATGAGCATAGGTTTCATCATTCAGGGTTGACCCGAGATCAAAGGCAAGGTATATAGCCCTGCCCTTTCCGTACTGCTTGATAGTCATAGCAGGATATTCCGAGTACTCCTCTTCGTCATCATTGTCTTCCCTGTCCCTGTCACCTTCCCTGCCTTTCCTCGCCTCTGTCCAGCCGGCTATGATCACATCTTCTCCTGCCTCTATCTTCTTCATGCTTCCATATACATCAAAAGCGCCTTCAGCAGATATCAGACTTTCAGCAGTATGTACGACATGCTCTGCGCCCGGAAACCTGCCTCTGTATTTTATTCCGAATACCGGATCTGCGGCGTCATCTCCATCGTCGCTGTCGTCCCCGCGTCCTGACCAGAGGGAGGATATAATCCCTGTCCCTGAATAGACCTTTTCCCTCAATTCATCCTTAATATGACCTTCAAGGCCATGGTGATCTCCGATGATGAGCATATCCGTATAATAGGGATTCCTCATCTCCCCGGAAAAGCCATCCGCGTCCCTGACTATGTAATAGCTCGTGGCTGCATCATTGAGCAAAGCCTCCAGCAGATCGGACCTGAGGCACCGTTCATCGCCCCTTTCCTTATCATGCTCCTTATCGCATCTGGATTCGGATCTCCCGCTTTCTCCGCCCCGCTCCTCCTTATGACATCCTTCATTTATCCATACAAGGACATTGGTCACGTCGGACACCGATTGCGTGGCCTCAACAGAAGGCCTTGACGCTTCAGGTTTTATTTCAAAACTCGTTGTCGCGGAGCTCTGGACTGTGCTTTCATCAATAACTTCAAACTTAATCGTATATATCCCTTTTTCTCTTTTGCCTGTATTCCAGGCTGTTCTGAATTCGATCGTCTCTCCGGGTGCAACCATCGAAACCGTTTTCTGCTCTGTGAAGAGCTTCTCCCCTCTGCTGTTGGCAAGCGAGATCCTGGCAGTGAGGTGGGGATACGGGTAATCAGAAGAGACATTCTTTATATAAGACCTGATCGTCACTGCCTCGTCTGTGTTATATATCTGCCTGTCAGTGCTGACCACTGCAGATACCGGCGTGAAATACAGCGTATGTGACCTTGGTCCGCTGACATTGCCTGCGCGATCAGCAGCTATAAAGGTCAATGTATTCTTCCCCGGAGCAAGCTTAACGCTGTCGAAGCTGAACTCCCCGCTCAGAGAGGCCTCTGTCAGAGTTATCGAACTCATAGAGTTCATTGTGACCCGTGCTCCGGACTCGGAGATCCCCCTTATGGTAGGCGTGCCGGATACCAGACCCGTATTATCCATAGGTGATAATATGACAGGCGGCTCAGGCCGTGTCAGGTCCACGGTGATGGCTGTCGAAAAAGAGCGGCTTATGTTGCCTGCATAGTCGCCCGCCCTTAAGCTTATGACATGTTCGCCTTCATCAGCCGTCACAGGAGACCAGACAGCCGCAAACCTTCCGGCTGCA
>JACRHE010000120.1 GCA_016217695.1 Nitrospirota bacterium
GCCGAGATCAAGGAAGAGATATGCAGGCAGCTAGCGCAGGCTGGGGGAAAAAAGAGGTCCGGCAGCAATGGACTATAGATCCTTTTATGATTCCTGCGCAGGAGAAGTCGCGGCAGATAAAGTCAAAGAAGGTGACAGCAACGACAGAAATGGAGGGATTCACGGAGCTCATGATCATATGGGATTCCGGCGCGGCATTGCAGTGGCACTGGGAGAGTATGAGGCAGCGGACGACATACAGAAAAGGATCGAGGATAGCCACAATAAAAAGATATTCGGCGAAAGCCCAGACAGGCTGATACAAAAAGGAGGCAACTTTGGATTATACCTTTGAGGTCCATCCAGCATCGTTTGATGATCCAAATCGTGACAGGTTCGAGGTAGAGGTTCTCAGAAGCGGGTGGAAGGTCAATGGGAAGTTGATAGTGAAACCAGTGGTCTTTGAAGTGAATCAGGGGCCACTCAGCATTTCAGAAGGAGGAAAAGATGCCGTCTGTGAACTATCAGTCAAGCAGTAGCAGAAGACCCTATCGCTGCAGGTCGTGCGGTAAAGAGATATAATTGTCATTTATCAGGAGGTGATGAATGGCTGTGAAAACTCTGACCATGCCGGAAGACGCAGTCGTAAGTATGCTTAAAGCTATCCCCAGGAAAGACTTGATGGCTGTCACCAGAGGCGTTTTACCCCATAGTCGGAGAAAACCCTATCCGCTGATACGATAGCAATCTTCTCTGTAATTACCTGTGCGATCAGCAGGCGGTCAAAGGGATCTCGATGGTGAAACGGCAGTTTCTCGACCTTTGCAGCATGGCGCAATTCGAGGTTCAACAGAGTAAACCCGTTGGCCGCCAATTGCTCCGACACGAACTGCTCAATAGTCTTGGTAAGCTTCAGCTTGCCGAGACTCGATTTTATAGCCATTTCCCAGCAACTCGCCATGCTCAGGAAGCATTCATTATTAGCATCAGCAATCGCCCTGCGAGCTGCAGCAGTGAGTTGTGGATCGTCATTGACCCACTGCAGGAATACATGTGTGTCCAGGAGAAGGCGCGGCATCAGACGTAGTCCTTGAAATCCGCCGGCAGATCATCAAAATCAGGAGCAATTGATAGTATCTGCCCTTTGGCTGAACCGGGCTTCCGTCTTTTTTTTATTTCAGCCATTGGCGCCAGCCTGAGGAGCGGTTTGTTGTCCCGGGCTATGACTATCTCTTCCCCGAGCAGGGCCAGTTTTACGAGTTCAGAAAAATGGGATTTTGCTTCAGCAATATTGTATTGTTTCATATCATGTCTCCTTATTGGTCATTTTAAGTGACCATCACGGGTTGTGTCAATCGAAAACAGAAAAAGTAATGAACAACAGAAACCAGGAGATAGCGTTTAGAAGTCAGAATAGAGGCCTTAATATCTTTTCCCCTTTGAAAACCCGCCAGCCGTAATTGTGTCAAGTGGAACGAACTACCAGCGACAGTTTGTTGAATACCTTGTACTAAAAAGAGACACTTGAAAAAGTGTTGAATAATGTCTTATCTTCAATTTCTTCTGAGGGGGAGAGGGTGTTGGGGAAGGGATGAAATAGCTGGAGCCGAGAAGCGGATTCGAACCGCCGACCTGCTGATTACGAATCAGCTGCTCTACCAACTGAGCTATCTCGGCAACCACGTTATTTTACCAGAAAACCGAAAATATTTCGGATATAAGAAGCGGTAAGTGTTTAATAAAGATATACGCCGGCGTTTTTATTGATTCGGAAGGCTCAGAAATTGTCTTTCTTGTCCCGGCAAGCTTTCTAAGGCCTGTTTATTCTGGGGCTCAATAATAATTTCTTCCTGGCTTTCAAAGATGTCCCGTGCCAGTTCTTTCTCCACATAGGTCCTCACCCTTATTGTCTGATCATCCTGTGATGATCTGAATTCTATTGCCATGCCGGGAGGATGCTTGAAAACTCCGCTGACGGGTTCCACTCTGTAAATGACGGTACCCATCAGCCGAATCGGCTTGCCCCCTTCCAGAGGCAGAGTTACTTCCACCTCCGATCCAACAGGCAAAGGGTCTTTTTTCATGACATAAATGCCGCCCTCACAGAGGGTCTCACCGAACAGTTCGTAAGATGCTCCGTTACAGATGATCCGGATCTTCTCGCAAAAGGGAACTCTCACATGCCTCCTTCTGGTACCGAGTGGAAAGAAAATATGTTCCTGCAGAGCCTCGTGAAGTTTATAGATCTTGATAGGTTTCAGCAGATAGCCCGAACATCCGAGCTGCATGCATTTTTCCATGGTTTCTTTGCTGGAATCCGTGGATATCATAATGACGGGAATGCCGGATGTCTGTTTATCCTCTTTTATATAATTTAATAGCGCGTAGCTGTCCTTCCCCTCTATTCCAGGATCGAGAGTTATGACATCGGGTTCTGTTAATTTAAGGAGTTTGAGGACTTCCAGGCCGCTGGTGGCTCTTATCACTGCAAACCCCATTCGTTTCAGAATCAGCCCCATATACATCAGAAAGGTATGACTGTTGTCTGCTATCAGTATTTTTCTCTTGTGAAACTGCATCATTCCCCCATTTGCGAAAATGCTAATCAGAAAATTTGTCTTGGCTGCTTTTGTAAAGGTATTTTTCATATGCAGAACATGCCTTGAAATCAACGCTGAAGCAGTATTGCTTTTTCTCTACGGAGGTGGGTGTATAGGGCAGATCCCTGCCGCAACAGACTCCCATATAATACTCCCTGAAGAGCGGGCAGATTAATCTTTCGCCCGTATGCCTATCCTCGTCCCTCATTCCACTCCTCTCTGATTTCTTTCCCTCCGCTTTTCTTTTTTATGTACAAAGGGCATTTTGTATGCTCCCGGCTTTCGCAATATTCCGTGACCTCCAGAGAAGTCGGAACATGGATTTTTTCTTCTACCCTGCAGAATGATACGATGAGCTTCAGGGAATGAGGACACTTTGCTGTCTTCTCAGTTTCATTCTGATCCAGATCTTTCATCTCCGACCCCCTACCATATGGTGAGGTGCCATTTGTGAGTCGGACCGGTTGGTGGCAGCAGCGCCTTTTCCTTCGCACCGTCTGAGGATCCTGCCGATTATGTTGACAAATTTCCCTGGTTCGATCGGCTTATCTACGAAATCGGCACACCCTTTTCTGAAAAGATCTTCCAGGACTGAATCATCAACAAAACCTGAGATGGCAATGAAAGGTACGGGGATTCCCCTCTGCTGTAATGCCTCAATCAGTTCCATGCCCGACATCCTCGGCATGACGATGTCTATTATGAGCAGGTCGAAGGAATTGTCATTTAGGACCAGCGAAAGCGCTTCGTCACCGCTTCGCGCTTCACTCGTCCGGTAACCGGCCTTTCTGAGCGCGATGCCGGCGCTGTACCTGAAGTGAGCCTCGTCATCAGCTATCAAAATATGTTTCGGCATACCCCATCCATTCGTAACCCGATTTGACATAGCGCCCTCTTTCCAAAAGGGTGCTGCTATAAAGCAGCATTGCATGAACAATACCAGAAAGACAAATAGTACTGAAAATACTTTGATTTCAATGAGATAAGCCTTTTTTCTCTCGCGGGGGAGCTTGCCTGGGGGTGCGACAAGTCAGGAGAGCAAGAATGACCTGAAAAAGGAAAAAAGAAGCAGAGCAACGGGTTAAAATGACAAACACTCTTCTGTGCCCTGCAAAAAATGTCTCATCCTTTGACCGATAAAGCTGAAAACTTAATTGCGGGCGACTACTCTGATCTGTTTTGCCTGACGAGTCTTTTATTCAGAGCCTGTCTGGTCAGACCAAGCAGGGACGCTGCTATCCCCTGATTATTATTAGAGAGCCTCAAGGCCTCTGATATGAGGTAATCCTCAGCCTCCTTAAGTGTAGGGAAACGGCCGGTGATCCCTGACAAGAAATCCGCGAACTCAACCCCCTGTTTGGGAGATATTTGCTCCGATGCAAGGTCCTGTTTTATGACCTCCCTGAAGCTTTCCATCGAAATCATTCCGGAGCGGTGCCGGGCAACTGCGTCGAAGACCATGGCCTGCAGTTCGCGCACGTTTCCTGGAAAGTGGTAATTTGACAGGAGTGTGACAAGCTCAGGAGGATATGAAGGACTTTTCTTTTGCAGGGTACCTGCAGCCTCATCGAGAAAATAGTCTAGAAGAAGAGGGATATCCTCGCGCCGTTCCCGCAGTGCAGGTATGTTGATATGATGGGCCCGGAGACGATAATAAAGATCCCTGCGAAACCTTCCGGATCGTAAAAGGTCCTGGATATCATGGTTGGTTGCGACCACGATACGGGTATTAGTCTGTCTCGGGATATCTGAGCCCAAGGGGAAATATTTCTGTTCCTGGATGAGACGGAGCAGCTTAACCTGAGACGCCTCATTCAGGTCTCCGATCTCATCAAGGAAAAGTGTGCCGCCGAATGCCTGTGCAATAAGTCCTTCCCTTGTCTGGTCGGCGCCTGTAAAGGCCCCTTTCTTATGGCCGAAGAGGGTATCAGAGAACACCACATCATCAAGCCCTGCGATGTTAACAGCTACGAAATCTCCCTTTCTTCCGCTGAGGTTGTGAACGGCCTTTGCAAAGAGTTCTTTTCCAACCCCGGTCTCTCCGGTTATCAAAACAGGCTGATGGGATGTTGCGATCGCCTCCACATAAAGGAAGAGAGCCCTCATCTTTTTGTTTCCCGTGACGAGTGAAGAAAAGGCCGATTTATGCTCGAGCCGGTCATTGAGGAGGTATTGCTTGAGAGATGAGACTTCATTTCTCAGCTCTGCCATCTCCAGCGCCCTTCTGACGCTGGAGAGGAACCGGCTTGTCTCGACCGGCTTTACCAGGTAATCGAATGCGCCTGACTTCATACACTCTACTGCCGTTTCAATATTGTCGGTCGCTGTCACCACTATAACCGGTATCTGAGGATAGCTCTGGCTGACCTCTGTCAGAAGCCGGATACCCGGCATGTGCGGCATGGACAGATCAAGCAGAATCACAGATGCATTTCCCCGCGACAGCTGAGGCATCACCTCTCTGCTGTCTTCTATCGTTTTGAGATTGTTGATCCCTGCAGTGCGCAGCATTACGCTGAAGCTGAGAAGAATCTGCGGTTCGTCATCGACGAGGAGCAGCGGTAAAGAAGGATAGGGAGCTTGCGTCATTGTAATCGTCCTCCTGAAGGATAAGCTACCATGCCTGCAGTATAAGGCTGGCGGTCGTTCCACTGCCCTCCTCGGATTCGAATTTGAGGGATCCTTTATGGTCCTTGACAATTGAATATGATATGGACAGCCCAAGTCCGGTGCCTCCCTGATCAAGGCGAGTGGTAAAGAAGGGCTCCATGATTCTTTCCATAACATTGGCCGACATGCCGATCCCCTCATCTTTTATCCGTATTATGATGCCGGGCGTATCACGGTCGCGGGCCGTTGATATTCTTACCGCCCGCGTCTTGTCAGGAAGCGCCTGAAGGGCATTCATGATCAGGTTTATAATAACCTGTTCGAGCTGCTGGGCACTTCCCCTGGCCGGCGGCAGACTGGTATCAAAATCGAGGAGGAAATTTTCAGTATGCTTTCTTATCTGGTTGCTTAGTATGGAGGTTGAAGTGGTAATCACCTCGTTGATGTCGACCCTTCCGTTCATATCAGCCCGATCCTGCCGTGAGAAGTCCTTGAGATTTTCGACTATATTGCTGATCCGCTGGGACCCGTCTGATATCCCTGAGAGCAATCTCGGAACGATCTCTCTCATCTCTGAAAAGGGAAGTCCTGCCAGCAGGAAATCGTCATTATCCTGATGATATTCTGAAAGCACCCGCATGACATCCTGCCACGCTTCAGCGAGGAGCTGGGTGTTAAAGAGGATAAAGTTATTAGGGTTATTGATCTCGTGAGCAACCCCTGAGACAAGGGTACCAAGAGAGGTCATCTTGTTGGCCTGGATCAGCTTGGCCTGGATCAGCCTCGATTCCTCGTTGAGGCGCACTTTCTCGGTCATATCGCGGAATGAGCAGTAAAGGACGTCCATCTCCCTCAGCCTTATGATTTTGCCCCAGACAGATACGATGATCCTCGTCCCGTCCTTCTTTATGTTTGTGATCTGGTCAATTCGGACGCTTTTTGATGTATCTACATCGCAGACGGTCTGGCTGCATCTTTTGTATTCATCTTCCGCAAGGAAAAGAGAAGGGTCGCTGCCGATCAACTCTTCCCTGGTATATCCGTATAGTTTGACCGCTGCCGGGTTTACATCGATGATCCGGCAGTTGTCGGGCTGAAACAGAAAAAGGGCGTCTTCACCCTGTTCGAATATCTGCCGGAACCTCTCCTCACTTTCGCGGATAGCCTTCTCAGCCAGCTTGCGCTCGGTTATGTTCCTTGATGCATGGACGATCTGGATGATCTCACCGTCTTTGTCCCGTATTGGCGATGCTGAGACCTCTACATAGACGCGTTTGCCGTCTTTATGAAAGTGCTGATGTTCTGCAACCGTGTGCATGCCTGTTGTTCTGGTTTCTATGAGGGGGCAGAAATGATCCTCTGATGAACATGGCGAAGGGAGGTGATGGGTGACTGCGTAGCAGGTTCTGCCTATGACGTCTTCCTTGTCCATCCCGACTTCATCGAGAAATGTGCGGTTCACGCTGACGATACTGAAATCCTTAACATCAACGATAGAAACAGCATCGTTCAGGCTGTTGAGAATGACTCGCGAGAACTCGTGGGAGCGCCGCAGCTCTTCCTCCGCCATTTTTCTGTGCGTAATCTCATGACTTACTGAGATGATGCATTTTTCCTCTCCTATATCGATCATCTCGGACGACCTAGTAAAGGTGAGCACCTCCCCGCTCTTGATCCTGAGCCTCACCTCCTGGTTGCTGACAAATCCGCAGTCACTAACTATTTCAACCATGCGTCTCCGTTCTTCAGGAAAGGCCCAGATGCCCAGCTCAAGAGAAGTCCTGCCGATTACATCTTCCATGTTGTACCCGCTGATGCGGAGAAAAGCGTCATTTACATCGATGTACCGTCCGTCTTTAAGGGTGCTTATAGTAATCCAGTCAGGGCTGGACCTGAAGGCCTTTGATAATTTTTCGTTCGAGAGTTTCAGTGCCTTTTCAGCAAGCCTTCTCTCTGCAATCTCCTGTTGAAGATTTCCGACAGCCCCGGACAACTCAAGCGTACGCTTGTCTGCCAGCTTTTCAAGATCGTCTTTGTATTGTCTGAGTTTTTCTTCTGACTCCCTCAGCAGCTGAAAAACATAGAGAATTATGGACCCGATAATCAGGGATGCAACAAGGGCATCCACGATGCCTATCTGGATGAGGTCATAGGAAATACTTCCCCACCAGACAATGCCCATGATCGTGTTCATTATGGCAGTGATGATCTCTGCCGCAACTGTTATAAGGACTAGATGCCAGATGTTTATCGAGAGAAGCCGTTTGATGATTTGCTTAATCATGCATGTGTTTTATACAGGTTCAAAATATGCTCAATCTTACCATAAATCACAAGGACGGTTCACTGGCCGCTTTTTGCGGCCTGTTAATAGAAAAGTCTTGACACTGCTGACGTCATTAATTATGCTTAGGTGAGATAATTATATTATTTAATAAGCTGATAAATAATAATAATAAATCATGCAACTCCGCAACTTTAAAATGAATCTTACCCCTCCTGAACTGAAGCCGGATTATTGTCACTTAAGATATGACTGTAATGGTAAACGATTGACAGGCTGGACCTGCGTATAATAAATAAATGTGGGAGGTAATCTATGGCCTTATCGAGAAGAGATTTCTTAAAACTCTCTGGCGGAACTGCTGTCGCCGGGGTGGCCGGCACAGGCATTGTCACTGAAGTTGCATCTGCTGAAGTCCCCGAAGTCCGCATAGCCGGGGCAAAGGAAACGAAGACTATCTGCCCCTACTGCTCTGTCGGGTGCGGCATACTTGTCCACACTAAAGAGGGCAAGGTCATCAATACTGAAGGTGATACGGAACATCCGATAAATGAAGGAACCCTTTGCTCCAAAGGCGCGTCCCTCTACCAGATAATCAACAATCCCCTTAGGCTGTCAAAGCCGAAATACAGGGCCCCCGGAGCAAGCGACTGGAAAGAGGTAGAATGGGACTGGGCCCTTGACGAGATAGCCGGCAGGATAAAGGAGACGAGGGACAGGACGTTCAGGATTAATTCAAAGTCGAAGATAAAGGAAAAGCAGCCGGACGGCACTGAAAAAGAGATCGAGAAGGAATTCGTTGTCAACAGGACAGACGGCATCGCCCATGTGGGGTCTGCTGCCCTCGATAACGAAGAATGCTATATGCTTCAGAAGCTCCTCCGTTCCTGGGGGCTGGTCTATATTGAACATCAGGCCCGAATATGACACTCCGCAACTGTAGCGGCTCTGGCAGAGTCGTTTGGACGCGGTGCAATGACGAATCACAGGATCGACGTTAAGAACGCTGAAGTTATACTGGTCATGGGGGCGAACCCTGCGGAGAATCACCCGATCTCCATGAAATGGGTGCTGAAGGCCAAGGAGCGGGGGGCGAAGCTTATCGTCGTAGATCCCCGTTTTACCAGGACTGCGGCAAAGGCCGATATATATGCTCCCATGCGTTCAGGCACTGACATAGCCTTTCTAGGTGGCATGATCAGGCACATAGTCGACAAGGGCCTTTACTTCAAAGACTATGTAGTTAACTACACAAACGCCTCTTTCCTGGTGAACCCGGACTTCAAGGGGACCGGTGAACTGAACGGCCTTTTCTCTGGATACGATCCCAAGACGAGAAAATACGATAAAAAGACATGGTCCTATCAGCTGGATGACAAGGGCATTCCGAAAAAAGACCCCACTCTGAAAGACACCAACTGCGTATTCCAGCTCATGAGGAAGCACTATTCCCGTTATACAGTCGAGAAGGTCTCGGACATTACAGGCACGCCAAAGGAAATACTGCTGGAGGTTTATAAGACCTATGCCTCTACAGGAAAACCCAACCGGGCCGGTACAGAGCTGTACGCAATGGGCTGGACCCAGCATACAGTCGGGACTCAGAACATCAGGACCATGGCAATCATACAGCTTCTGTTGGGCAACATTGGTATTGCAGGGGGCGGAATCAATGCACTCAGGGGAGAGAGCAATGTACAGGGCTCGACGGACTTCGGGCTCCTCTTCCATATTCTCCCCGGATACATTCCTGTGCCGACGGCGTCTGTCGCAGACCTGAAGACCTATATCGAAAAGCTGACCCCTAAGACCAAGGACCCAAAGAGCGTCAACTGGTGGGGGAACAGGCCGAAATATATCACGAGCTATCTCAAAGCGATATACGGAAGCAGCGCCACAAAGGAGAATGATTTCGGCTACGCCTGGCTCCCGAAGATAGACGAGGGCATGAACTGTTCCTGGATAATGCTCTTCGACCAGATGTTCAAGGGCAGATTCGAAGGTTTCTTCGCCTGGGGGCAGAACCCCGCCTGTTCAGGCACGAACGCCGGAAAGGTCAGAAAGGCGCTGGCAAAACTGAAATGGATGGTGAACGTCAACCTCTTCGACAATGAGACGGGCTCGTTCTGGAAGGGACCAGGCGTGAATTCCGCAGACATCAAGACAGAGGTCTTCATGCTGCCCTGTGCCTCTTCAGTCGAAAAGGAGGGGAGCATAACGAACAGCAGCCGCCTTGCGCAGTGGAGATATAA
>JACRHE010000121.1 GCA_016217695.1 Nitrospirota bacterium
AAGCGGGCCCGGCATAAGCCTTATGCAGGAGGCGATATCCTTTCTTGCCTCGGCCGAGCTTCCGTCGGTAATCGTAAATATACAGAGGGGAGGTCCCGGACTCGGCAATATCACTGCAAGCCAGGGAGATTATTTCCAGGCTGTCAGAGGCGGAGGCCATGGAGATTACAGGTGCATAGTCTATGCGCCCTTCAATGTCCAGGAGATGTGGGACCTGACCATGCGCGCGTTCGACAAGGCTGATGAATACAGGACCCCTGTCATCATCCTCGGTGACGGCGTGGTCGGCCAGATGATGGAGCCTTTTCATCCCACAGAATATGTCAGGCCAAAGCTTCCTCCCAAAGACTGGATAGTCGACGGCTGCAAAGGCCGCAGGCCGAGGGTTATACGCACACTATGTATGGGACAGGGTGAACTGGAGCAGAGGAACATCGGACGGCAGAAGAAATATGCCCTCATTCAGAGGAAAGAGGTTATGTTCGATTCCTACGACACAAAGGACGCGGGACTTATTGTGGTCGCCTTCGGCATTGCTGCCAGGATTGCCCTCTCTGCTGTGCAGGAATTAAGGTCGGAGGGAAAAAAGGTCGGGCTCTTCCGGCCGGTCACGCTCTTCCCTTTCCCTGGAAAACAGCTTGCCCGCCTGGCAGGAAATAAGAGGCGTTTTCTTGTATTGGAGATGAACGCGGGCCAGATGGTAGATGACGTGAGGCTGGCAATAAACGGGAAGTCAGAGGTCCTGTTTTACGGCAGGCCCGGAGGCGCGGTCTTCAATCCTGAAGAGCTGTATAAGAAGATAAAAACGGTATATTCGAAGAAGTAGCAGATTATGAGTTAAGAGACCCCAGTCTCTCAAACTCTTTCCTGAAATATCCCAGTGTAAGATCGTCGTAGATACAGAACTCTATCACCTCAAGGCTTGTTGTGCTGTTTTTCCTGAGAAAATCAGCTGCCTCACTTACCAGTATCTTTGCGCAGCGGTCCTTTGGAAAGCCGAATATCCCTGAACTTATCGCCGGCAGGGATATGCTTTTGAGATTTTTTTGAGATGCGAGGATGAGGCTGGCCTGCACAGCGCTTTTGAGCTTGATGTCTTCATTTCCTTCCCCCATCCTCGGCCCGACCGCATGTATCACAAACCGGCTGGGGAGTCTTCCCGCGCCTGTTATCACCGCTGTTCCGACAGGAGTAAACCCTATCCTGTCGCTCTCCTCCTGGATAATATCACCGCCTTTTCTGACAATAGCTCCGGCCACCCCGCCGCCATGCTGAAGATGTGAGTTGGCAGCGTTCACGACAGCATCTACATCCCTTTCCGTAATATCCCCCCGTACAAGGCGGAGTGTCCTGTCATTTACTTTATGCTCCATTGTGTTCCCCCTTCGGCGTATTGCTCCGTATTATCGTATATTTTGAAATAAACGGAAAGACGATGCCAACTTTTGCACTGCACGTGCTATTTGCTGTTGGTGTGTCTTGCTTTACGGCACATATATGCGACTGTGAGGCCCGTATCTATGATTTCGAAACCGAATCTCCGGTAATAGGCGGTCAGCTGTTGAAGCCTGGCTTCGCTGGAAGAGCCAAGCGGACGTGCTGAGACATACACGTCTTTGTTCATTGTATCGGCCCACAAAAGTATGTGATCGATTAACATCCCGCCGATGCCCTGGTTGCGATAGGGGGAAGGGACACTGACAATATCAATCGAAAAAGAGGTTTTACTCTCCGTGAATTTCAGCTGGGCAAAGTTATTGTCTCCAAGAAAATATTTTATTTCACCTGCGATATTCACCTAATCGGGTAGCATTCCTGCATGGCCCAGGGAGGCACTGGGCTAGCCCCGAGCCTCCCTGAAGGACTCAGGCAAGTTCATCCATAATCGGCGATACCATTTTTTCAACCTGCATTTTCATCAATGCCTGGTTGCCATCCGAAGCCATTATTCCGATCAGGTGAAAGTGTGATTTTGCATCCACACCTGAGCAGCGCAATACAACTATTCCTTTGGGCGTTGAAATAACCGTCTCTTTGCAGGCCTCGAGACCGATCTTTTTTGATGCCTCATGCGCCGAGCGGAAAATATCGTTAAAAGTTGCTCCGACGAGGGTGAGATCGATGTTGGGATCGATCGAGTCGGATGCCAGCATTTCGCCTGTGTAATTCATTACGCCGGATGCCTTGTACCCCTTGATTTCCTTTAATCCCTGAAGATGATGTTCTAATGCCATGATTTTCTCCTTCTGCGGATGTATTTCTTCTGTTTGCCCTGGCGAGTCGATAATCAACTCGCTGTCCTCATTAAACTCTTCTGCCTCGTAGCCTTTTAACCTCCTTGCTTTTTCGTCTTTAAGCCTAAAGGCTTCCATCAGGATATATTGAAGCGTGCTGGTGATGCTTCTATTTCTCTTCTTGCCGGCGCGTTCTATCTCTATCTCAGGATTGTCCCAGCAGATGATATCGCAGGCTGCTTCCTCTCCGGATAAATGGCCGGTTTCGGCATCCGTCAACTCACCTTTAGTGAAGTATAGACATCCTTTCTTGCCGCAGGAAGCGATTTTGAGTGTGGCTGTTTTTTTCTCCATTTCCATTAATTGCAGGAAGGCGGCAAGGGTGATGCCATTGATATGTCCGTCGGAACTGGCTGCAAGCTCTTCCGAGATCCTGTCCGCCAATTCCAGAAGATTAAGCGGTTTTTCGATATAATTAACGATGCCGTAGGAATGCAGCCTTTTCTCTATTTCCGGTGTGGCGTAAGCGGTCATGACCATTACGGGAATGTGTGAATGTTTTTTGCTCATATACGCAAGTAGTTCGAAGCCGTCCGCAACAGGCATTTTCAGATCGGTCACTACCAGGTCAATCGGTAAGGATTCCAGGGCCGTCATTGCCTTTTTGCCGTCCTCAGCCGTGAGAATGTTAAAATCTTCCCTGTATGTGCTGAGGCCCTCCGAGAGACTCAGAAGAAAGGTCTTTTCGTCGTCTACAAACAGCAAATTCTTCATTCCGAGCTTTTCCCCTTTTCCCAAAGTTAGTTAACTCAGGCTATCTTGAATATCTATCGGCAGAATTCATGAATTACTTTAGTCCCCGGGTCCGGCCACGGCTAATGAAATTGTTTTTCCTCAAAGTAATCAATGAACTCTCAATGGGTCAGGCACTTTCTGCCCTGCCTGCAGGAACGAATATGTCAACTATGGTTCCGGCATCTTTCAGGCTTGTTATCTCTATTGCTCCGTTCATCTGTGCCAGCATCTTTCTTACTATCGAAAGGCCAAGGCCGGTGCCCTTATTTTTAGAAGTATAGAAAGGTTTAAAGAGGTTGCCCTTCTCCTCTTCAGGTATGCCGCATCCGCTATCCACCACCCTTATTGTGGCGTACTTCGACATCTTAAAAACGCTGATTACGATACTGGGGTCTTCTCGCCCCTCAAGGGCATCTGCCGCATTGGTCAGTATGTTCAGAACCACCTGGTGAAGCGCTCTCAGATCTGCGCAAATCCATTCGGGCGCGGGATGAATGATGGTTTTTATTCTTATGCCTCTGGCCTCGAAGTCCTTTTCCACAAGAGGCAACAGTCTGTCTATGAAGGCGGTTGTGCTGATATTCTGAATCTCCTGGCTCTCATGCATATTGTAGCTTTTAAGCGATCTGAGCAGGTACTCAAGCCGTGCTATTTCTCCTAAAGAACGGTCTATGTATTCTTTGACTGTTTCATGCGGGTATTTGTCCAGATTATTTCTGAGGACGCTCAGGGTAGTCTTCAATGAGTTCAGGGGATTGCCGATTTCGTGCCTGATTCCGGTAAAAATATATCCGATGCTGTTTGAAGTATTGGCAGCCTCGGCAATAGATTCCAGCCGGGCCTTTTCAGTAATGTCGAGTAAAAAAACCCAGATATATCCGCCTGCTATGTGGTAAACAGTATATCCAAGTATCTTCCCCTTATATGACAGGGAATGGGCCTTGCACTCGTAATCCGGGGATTGACATGTCCCGATGTCAGGCAGCAGCAGCGAACTCAGCGCCTTATAATCCTTCGGTTTTATGCCATCCTGAAAGAGCTCATTAATGATTTTGTTCTGAAACACTATGCTCTTATTTTCAACGTCAAAAATTATTATTCCGACCCTGATGTTTTCTATGATATTAGAGTATATGCACTCTCCGGGGCATGGGATTTTGCCGATAGGACACATCTTAATGGTTTCTCTGTTAGCATGATCTTCTGCCGGCATATATTCTTTTCGGCCGGTCTACGGTGAAACTATAGAGCTCTTCGGGGGGTTGGATAACGAGGCTCGCTTAACCTGTAACCTATGCATTTCTGTGCTAAAATAAAGCGTAGATCGCAAAACTTATCAAATTTTCTTTCTGGAGGATTACATCCCGGCTCTTTACGGAAAACTTACAGGTCTTAAAGGCAGTCAGGTGTATGCGCTTGAGAGGATTTACCGCAGGCGGGTGCATAATGAGCTGGTCAGCGCCGAACTCGCCAGATATCTTACTCAGCTCTCTTCCGAGCTTAACCGGCAGATAGGCATCCTTGTTTCAAGAAAGGGTGTTGTCACCCATGTAATCATCGGTGACGCCAGGGGCATATTTCTGCCGGGCCTTGAAGACTTTCCGGTCGGAAGAAAGGCCCTGAGAGGCCTGAGATTCATCCATACCCATCTCAGTGACGAGCCTTTGAACCAGGACGACCTCACTGACCTTGCACTTCTGAGGTTCGATATCATTGCAGCTATCGGCGTAAAATACGGTGAGCCCGGCAGGATCCATATCGCCCATCTGTTGCCGGGGGGAAAGGGAAAACAGTTCGAGGTGCTGCCGTCTGAGGATTTTCATGCATTACGGCTTGACTTCAAGCCGTTTGTCGAAGCTCTCGAACAGGAGCTGGAAAGGGCAAGAGGCGTTGAGGTCGGGGCTTCTGAAGCTGCCGGGGCCGGGCTTTCGCAAAAGGAACGGGCGATCCTCGTCAGCGTCTCGCTCAAGCCCAGGTACGAACAGGAGGATTCCATCGAGGAGCTGAGGGAACTCGCCAGCTCAAGCGACGTGATTGTTCTGGAGGCGGTGATACAGAGGCCTAAGGAGATAAATCCTAGGTACCTCATGGGTGAAGGTAAGATAAAGGAGCTGGTCATAACGGCGATGAACAGGGGGGCGACGCTTCTGATATTTGATCAGGACCTGAATCCCTCCCAGATCAAATCCATCAATGAGCTGACAGAACTGAAGGTCATCGACCGGTCCCAGCTAATCCTCGATATATTTGCCAGGCGCGCCCACAGCAGGGATGGAAAGGTTCAGGTCGAGCTGGCTCAGCTCAAGTACCGCCTGCCCAAGCTGACAGGTAAAGGGACCGCGATGTCAAGATTGATGGGCGGCATAGGCGGAAGAGGGCCGGGTGAGATGAAGCTTGAGATAGACAGGAGGAGGGTGAGGGAGAGGATAGGCCTTCTTGAAAGGGAATTGAAGGTCTTAAGCGAGGCCAGGAGGCAGAGGAAGTCCAGGCGGGTGGAGAAGAAGATTCCGATAGTTTCGATTATAGGTTATACGAATGCAGGAAAATCCACGCTGCTGAACGCCCTGACAAAGAGCGAAACCTTTGTTGAGGATAAATTGTTCGCTACCCTTGATACTGCCAGCCGGAGGCTCAGGTTTCCGCGGGAGCGGGAGGTCATCATCACAGATACCGTCGGTTTTATCAGGGACCTTCCCCGGGACCTCGTAGCAGCCTTTAAGTCTACACTCGAAGAGCTGGAGGATGCCGACCTGCTTCTTCATATTGTGGATGCCTCAAACCCGCGATTCCAGCAGCATATCTCTTCTGTCGAGAATATACTTTCCGAGCTCAGTCTCACTGACAAAAAAAGGCTCCTTGTCTTTAACAAGATAGACCGGATTACAAAAGAGGAGGCCGCCAATATTTCCGTGCGATTCGGTGCCCTCCTGGTCTCTGCGCTCGACAGGGCTACCTTCGAACCCCTGCTTTCCGCGATCGAAGGGAATATCTTTGATGAAAAAATGACCGGCTCAAGGGTATAATACACATTGTGGTCTGACGACTTCAGGACAGCTGAACACAGTTCACTGCATTAATCTGCTAAGGAGAACCGACAGAAATGGAATTTGCCCCTAAATGGATAGCATGGGAGATAACGAGGCGCTGCAACCTGCGCTGCGTGCACTGCCGTTCATCGTCTGAGATGGAGGCCAAGGGTCATCCGGACTTTCCTACCTCAGAGGCCTTCAGGGTCATAGATGATATAGTGAGCTATGCCCAGCCTGTAGTTGTGCTTTCAGGCGGCGAGCCTCTTGTCAGGAAGGATGTCTTCGATATAGCGAAATACGGTACGGAAAAAGGCCTCAGGATGTGTCTGGCTACGAACGGCACGCTTGTCAATGAAGAGATATGCGAGAGCATAAAGTCTTCCGGAATACGGATCGTATCCCTCAGCCTCGACGGCTCTGACGATCTTGTGCATGATGACTTCAGGAACCAGAAAGGGGCCTTTGCCGGAACAATCAATGCTGCGAGACTTTTCAAAAAACACGGGATAGAGTTCATCATCAATTCCTCTTTCACAAAGAGGAATCAGGAACAGATTCCGAAGGTCTGTAATCTTGCCAAAGAGCTGGGTGCTACAGCCTGGTATATGTTCATGATCGTTCCAACCGGCAGGGGCGAGGAGATCATGCAGGAACTCATATCAAAGGAAGAATATGACAGGATCCTCGACTGGCACTATGACATGGAGAAGGAAGAGGACGTCATGCTCGTAAGACCGACCTGCGCCCCCCATTACTACCGGGTGGTTCTGCAGAGGGCAAAGCAGGAGGGGCAGCAGGTAAAGAGGCGCACCCTCAAGTTCTCCACCGGCGGATCAAAGGGATGCCTTGCAGGACAGCTTATATGTCTTATCGACGTGGACGGCAACGTGCTTCCCTGCAGCTATTTCCCGAAACCGGCCGGTAATATCAGGCAGCAGTCTTTTAAGGATATATGGGAGAACTCCGAGCTCTTTAAAGACCTGCGGGATTTCAAAAGATACAAGGGAAGATGCGGCTCCTGTGAATACGTCAATGTATGCGGAGGCTGCCGTGCAAGGGCATATTCAGTATACGGAGACTATATGGAAGAGGAACCTTTTTGCAGCTATACTCCTATGAAATTAAGAAAGGTGGAAAAATGAACGATACTTTTTTGAAGGCATGCCGTGGAGAAAAGACTGACTACACCCCTGTCTGGCTGATGAGGCAGGCAGGACGGTACATGAAGGAGTATCAGGAGGTCCGTTCAAAAGTGGATTTTCTGACTCTTTGCAAGACTCCGGAGCTTGCTGCAAAGGTGACGCTGCAGCCTATCGACATCCTGGGTGTTGATGCGGCGATCCTTTTTTCCGACATCCTTATCGCGGTTGAGGCGATGGGCATGCCCCTTGAATTCCATGACAAGAAAGGGCCGATCCTCGGAGACCCTGTCCGCACAAAGGCCGGCGTGGACAGACTTATCATCCCCGATACCGAGGACAGCATGCCCTTTGTGCTCGATACTATCAGAATCCTGAGGCGCGAGCTCAAGGTTCCGCTCATCGGTTTTTCAGGCGCGCCGTGGACGCTTGCGACCTATATCATAGAAGGCGGAAGCTCGAAGAACTTCCTTCATACAAAAAAGATGATGTACCAGAATCCCGGCCTTTTTGAGGGCCTGCTCGAAAAGATCACGGCAACTGTGATCGAGTATCTCTCTGCCCAGATAAAGGCAGGCGCTCAGGCAGTACAGCTATTTGACTCATGGGCAGGGATACTCGCTCCCTACGATTATGAACATATAATATTTCCGCATGTCAGGACCGCTATAAAGGCCCTTAAGAAATTCGATGTTCCGGTCATATATTTCGTGAATGATTGTGCAGGCCTTCTTAAGATAGTCAAGAAATGCGGAGCTGACGTTGTCGGCGTCGACTGGAGGGTGGATATGGCGAAGGCTGCAAAGAAGCTCGGCAAGAGGGTGGCCATCCAGGGCAACCTCGATCCGTGTGTGCTTTTCGCTCCAAAAGAGCATATAGAGGAGAGGGTCCAGGACATCCTGAACAAGGCCGAATCCGCCAAGGGGCATATCTTTAATCTGGGCCACGGCATTCTGCCTGAAACGCCGGTTGAAAATGCTATTGCGATGGTTGAGGCGGTCCACCGGTTGAGCAGGGCTTAGGCCCTGTTCTCACTGACCGCTCTGTATCAGCTGCTTTTTTTTGAGCCTGCGGCAATGAGAAGGTATCTCCTTTCTTTTTTTCTTGCACTCCTCCTGACGGCTAATGCCTCTGCAGAACGTCTTGATTCCTGGACATGGCGGCAGCCGCTTCCCCAGGGCAATTCGCTTAATGCCGTCGCATATGGAAACGGCATCTTTGCTGCTGCCGGTGATCACGGCACAATACTCACCTCTTCTGACGGAGAGTCCTGGGCGATTCGCAGGATTAACGGCAGCAGACTCAATGCAATAACTTACGGAAACGGGCTCTTCGTGGCTGTCGGGGAAAACAGCACGATATCAACCTCCACAAACGGAACGGACTGGACCCTTCAGGCCTCGGGCACGGCGATCAATCTCAAGGGTGTCGCATTCGGCAACGGCATGTATGTTGCCTCTGGAGGCGGATTCAGCGGCAACATGATGGTTTCTGCGGACGGGGTACGGTGGTCTGTGCGCAGCATTGGTGACTCGCTATCCTTCAGCGGTGTGGCCTATGGCAACAACATGTTCGTCGCTGTATGCGGCTCATCTGTTATGACCTCCTCTGACGCCATGACCTGGACCCTGAGGGGTCATGCATCCCATTCGCTTAACGCAATTGCCTATGGAAACGGTATCTTTGCGGCGGCAGGAGCAGGTGGAACCATCCTTAGATCGATAGACGGGCTGACCTGGACAGAGAGCATTGAAACCTCACATTCTCTAAGCGGTCTGACGTTTGGAAACGGCATTTTCATTGCGGTTGGTGACAACGTCATTATGTCTTCTTCAGACGTTCTGACATGGCCAGAGACAGTCTCTGCAGAATATGGATATCTCGGCGGAGTGACATTCGGTAACGGAACCTTTATTGCTGTTGGTGCAGGAGGAACCGTCCTCTCATCTACTGACGGTATTACGTGGTCCGGGAGCGTTCGTGCTGGCGGAACATTCAGGGCAATGGCTGCAGGTAGCGGACTGCTGATTGCAGCCGGTGAGGCAGGCATTATATCCGTGTCGGATGACGGGATAGATTGGGTTCAGGCAGACTCAGGGACAGATCTGGCGCTCAACGGCGCGAGCTACGGCAACGGAAGATTTGTCGCTGTCGGAGATGCCGGAGAAGTATTGACTTCAGTTGACGGCTTTGCCTGGGTCCGGGGAAATTCGGGAGCAGACCGTCCGCTCAGGAGAATAACTTGCGGGAAAGACTTTTTTATTGCTGTAGGGGATGGAGGAATAATCCTCTCTTCTTCCGACGGTCTCTCCTGGAGCTCCGAGATGTCGGGGACTGCCAAGGGCCTAAAGGGCGTGGCATACGGCAATGGGACATTCATAGCTGTCGGAGATAATGGCTTGATCCTGTCATCTGAAGACGGCAAGGTCTGGATTGCTCAACAGTCGGTCCTTGACATCTTTCTTCTGGACGTGGCCTTCGGCAGGGGGATATTTGTAGCAGTCGGTGCTCACGGCGTTATAATGACCTCGGAAGACGGGATCCTCTGGACCCTTGGCCCTTCTCTTACCTATAAGCAGCTTGAATCCGTGCTTTACGGTAACGGGACCTTCATCTCCGCTGGTCACTCAGGTACTATCCTGACATCAGAGAACGGTATCGAGTGGTCAAAGAGGTCAACTGTAACCGGCAGCCGTCTTTATCATGCTGCCTATTTTCAGGGTGCATTTTTTGTGGCAGGGGAGTACGGAATGATCATTCAGTCAGACCCGTTGATTATTTCGGATATCTGCGCTGCCAGGGTATCAGAAGCAGCAGGCCTGCAGATCCCGGTCATTATTTTTCAGGAGCTGCTCTATTCCGCAGAACTTGTCTTTGAGCCGAGCTCAGGGGATTTAACTGTAACGCACGTTGAGGAGGTTGCCGACCCCGGGCTCTTTGACGGCTGCAGCCCGTCTGTGCTCTCATCCGACCTTATACTGCATCTTCCCTCAATACAATACAGGGAAGGGCGTTACTGGGCTGATCTTAAATTTCTTCCGGCCGCGCGCTTCTCCGTCATTGATGTCGGTACTTACTAAGCCATAATAAGTGGTCTCAAAGCTCTCAATCACGTCCCCTTTTGGCCATTGCCATGTCCTCGAGGACCTTCAGCTTTGAAATCTCGCCGAGGGCAATGAGAGTGTCGCCGATGTTTATGGTGCTGCGAAAGGTGGGATTGAATCTCATATCGCCCGAAGGCGTCTTTATGGCCACGACAATGACGCCAAGGTCTCTGCCGATACCGCATTCATCCAGTGTGAGACCCACAAGGCCCGAGTCCTCCCTGATGGTTATCTCTTCCATCTGAAGGTCTATATTTCCGCTCATAGTTGCGAATTCTATGAAATCTACGACTGCAGGTTTCAAAATGGTATGGGCCATCCTGAGGCCCCCGATATGATAGGGCGACACGACCCTGTCGGCACCGGCCCTCAGGAGCTTCTGCTCAGAGCCTTCTTCTCCTGCCCTTGCGACGATCTGGAGGTTGGGATTCAGTCCCCTCGCACTCAGAACCACGTACAGGTTCTCGGCATCTGTGGGAAGCACGGATACCAGCCCCTTTGCCTTTTCAATGCCGAGTTCCTTCAGGACTTCATCCTTTGTGGCATCTCCTTCAAAGATGAGGACATCCTTTTTCTCCAGCAATATATCAGGCGACTTTTCGATGATCGCGAACTTGAGGTTCTTCTCTTTCAGCTCTTTACAGATGATCTTTCCCATCCTCCCGTATCCGCAGACGATGTAATGGTCCTTCAGCTCCTTGATCTTTTTTTCCAATCTCTGCCTCCCGAATATTTCCTGGAGCTCGCCCTCCAGCATAATCTTGGCCCCGGTGCTAAGCGCATAGAAGACGGTGCCGACTCCACCTATTATTAGAATAACAGTAAATAGTTTGCCCGTAAACGTGAGGTCATGGACCTCTCTGTATCCCACGGTAGTGAGGGTGATGATCGTCATATAGAGGGAATCGAAGAAGTCCCACCCCTCCAGGATCATGTATCCGGCAGTTCCGAAGGAGATGATCAGCCCGATCAACCCCAGGGTGAGCAAGATCTTTTTCGTGAATTCTTTCACAGGAACGCCGTTTCCCCCGCCTCAATATAGGTTGATAAAATCATATCACGTTTTTCTGCATTTATGACCTGTAGCCTTCTTATATCAGTATCGTCAACAGGCGGCGCAGTCAATCATATGAGAGGCGAACCATCAGGCAGGTGAAGAGGATCGGTAGCGGTGACGGATAAACTCTATGATGCCCGGCAGTATAGAGATGAAAATAATAGCCATAATTACCAGGGTGAAGTTTCTCTTTACTATCGGGATATTGCCGAAGTAGTATCCTCCGAAGACAAATACGGATATCCAGATGATGCCACCGGAAATGTTGTAAAGGATGAAACGGGCGTAAGTCATGCTGCCGACGCCTGCGACAAAGGGTGCGAAGGTGCGTATGATCGGAACGAACCTGGCCAGGATAATGGTCTTGCCGCCATATCTTTCGTAGAACCGGTGTGTTCGGTCAAGATACTCCCTGTTCAGAAACCGCACGTTTTCCTTATGGAAGATCCTGGGACCTATATAATGACCAATCCAGTAATTGACCGTGTCACCCAGGACAGCAGCTACGCTCAGGAGAAGAAAGAGCATCTCAACTTTCAGGACGCCTATTGCGGAAAACGCCCCGACTGCAAACAGGAGGGAATCACCCGGCAATATCGGAGTCACGACAAGGCCGGTCTCGCAAAAGATGATAAGAAAAAGAATCAGGTAGGTCCAAAGACCGTAATTCTGTATCACGGTGCCGAGATGCCTGTCGAGGTGCATAAATATGTCAAAAAAAGTCTTGATGAGTTCCATGTTCTCTCCGGTTCATTTTCGTTCGGTTAGTATACCATCTGCACAAGAAAAGATGAAAACTTCGGGCTGAGATATTATAGCCAGTCTTTCTTCCTGAAAAAGATCAGCATCGAGATGCCGATTGTGATCATGACAAGCCAGATCAAGGGATAGCCGTATTGCCAGTCGAGTTCCGGCATGTGCCTGAAATTCATGCCGTAGACCCCGGCAATGAATGTAAGGGGCATGAATATGGTGGCGATGATCGTCAGGACCTTCATCACAGCATTAAGGCGGTTGCTGATGCTTGAAAGGTAGATATCGAGCATTCCGGAGACCATATCGCGGAAGGTCTCGATTGTATCTATCACCTGTATGGTATGGTCGTAGACATCGCGCAGGTAGACCCTCGTTGATTCATGGATCAGTGCAGACTCCCCTCTTTCCAGGCCGCTTATAACCTCACGCAGAGGCCATACAGCCTTTCTCAGAAATATCATCTCTCTTTTTAGATAATGGATTTCATGAAGCGTTTCAGAGGTAGGCTTGGTAATCAGTTTTTCTTCAAGGTCCTCTATATCCTCGCCGAGTTTCTCAAGGATCATGAAGTAATTGTCGACGACCGCGTCAAGCAGGGAATAGACAAGATAATCAGCGCCCATTTTCCTGATGCGGCCCTTGTTGTTCCTTATTCTGTCCCTTACAGCGCTGAAGACGTCGCCCTCCAGTCCCTCCTGGAAGGAGATCACAAAATTGGGGCCGCAGATCAGGCTGATCTGCTCGGTTATTATCCGTTTTACTTTGTCATCGTAGTAGAGCATCTTAAGGACGATATAGAGATAGTCGGAATAGTCCTCCATCTTCGGCC
>JACRHE010000122.1 GCA_016217695.1 Nitrospirota bacterium
CAGCAGACGCGCCGTAAACCATGTTCACGGCAGAAAGCTCGCTCTCGGCCTGTATGAAGACACCGTTGACCTCCGGCATCCTTCCGGCAAAATACTCAGGGATCTCGTTCTGCGGCGTTATCGGGTAGCCGGCATAAAAGCGGCAGCCCGCCTTTATAGCAGCCTCGGCTATAGCTTCATTACCTTTCATCAGCAGGAGTTTCTTTTTCATAGTCGTATTTCTTCGAGCTACCTTATAAAAGAGTGGGTAATGCAGGCCCATTCCAGAGCTAATTATACCACAGTCAACCCCTTCAAGATTGACAAAACCCTTCATCATTATTTAAGATTTTTCCCTGATACACGGAGGTATGATGCACTTTCAGGAACTGATTTTATCGCTCCATAATTTCTGGTCGAAAAAGGGATGCGTGCTCCTGCAGCCCTATGATATTGAGGTTGGTGCAGGTACTTTTCATCCAGCCACCTTTTTTAGGGTGCTGGGGCCTGAGCCCTGGAAGACGGCTTATGTAGAGCCTTCGAGGAGACCTACTGACGGCAGGTACGGCGAGAATCCAAACAGGCTGCAGCATTATTATCAATATCAGGTTATTTTCAAGCCCTCACCTTCGGACAGCCAGGAGCTGTATATCGAGAGCCTCTCTGAACTCGGCATTGATCCGACAAAACATGATATCCGTTTTGTGGAAGACGATTGGGAGTCCCCAACCCTTGGCGCCTGGGGACTCGGCTGGGAGGTATGGCTTGATGGAATGGAAGTTACCCAGTTCACCTATTTCCAGCAGATAGGAGGCATTGACCTGAAACCCGTCTCCCTTGAGATCACCTACGGCCTTGAAAGAATAGCCATGTACCTGCAGGGCGTGGACAATGTCTACAACCTCAGGTGGAATAAAGACCTCATGTACGGTGACATTCACCACATGACCGAGGTGGAGGGTTCCAAATATAATTTCGATTTCTCCAATGCAGAACTTCTCGCCAGACATTTCGAAGAATGCGAAAAAGAGTCGGTCAGGATGAGCAGGCTCGGCCTTGTCACCCCCTCTTATGAGTTCTGTCTCAAATGCTCCCATCTCTTCAATCTCCTCGACGCGCGCGGCGCCATCTCGGTTACGGAGAGGACAAAGTACATCGCGAGGGTAAGATACCTCGCAAAGCTCTGTGCCGAAGCCTTTTACAAACAGAGGGAAGATATGGGGTTCCCGCTATTGAGGAATACCAGATGAATAATACAGACCCTGAACAGACACTGCCGCTCCTTCTGGAGATCGGGACTGAAGAGATACCCTCAAGGTTTCTCCCGTGGGCTATTTCAGAACTGAACAATATTGCATCGACCCTCTTTGCTGAATACAGGATATCCTGCAGGGAGATATCGACATACGCCACACCCCGGCGGCTCAGCCTCCTCGTTGCCGGCGTGCCGTCAGTGCAGGGAGATATCGTCAAAGAGGTCTTCGGCCCTTCAAAGAGTGTTGCCTTTGACGAACAGGGCAACCCGACAAAGGCTGCCATCGGCTTTGCCGCCTCGCTCAATATAAGGCCCTCAGACCTCGTCATAAAAAAGAAAGGCAAAGGTGATTACGTTGCTGCCGTCATAGAGGAAAAGGGGCTCGAGACGAAGACCATCCTGCCCGAGCTGCTTGAGAAGATAATAAACTCCCTGCGCTTTCCCAAGGCGATGAGGTGGGGTCATGGAAGCTTCACCTTCGTCCGCCCAATCCATTGGTTTGTAACCCTGTTTGGAGCAGAGGTCATACCGATAGAGATAGACGGGATAAAGAGCGGCAATACAACGCGGGGCCACAGGTTTCTCTCTCCCGCAGCATTCCAGATCAGGGAGATATCCTCTTATATGAGCCTCCTTGAAAACAACTTCGTAATCCTGGATCAGGAAAAGAGGCGGACGCTTATTCTCAGGGGGCTCGATGACCTTGCCTCGCAGGCCAGGGGACAGGCGGTACACGATGAGGACCTGCTCGATATCGTGAACTACCTGATAGAATACCCCTCGCCGGTGCTTTGCGGCTTCAGCGCGGAATATCTGAAGCTCCCGAAGGAGCTGCTGATAACCGTCATGAAGGATCACCAGAAATATTTCGCTGTCCAGGACGGCAAAGGCGATCTTATGAACAACTTTATCGTAATAAGCAACACACTTGATGAAAACAGTGAAACTGTCAGGACAGGAGCTGAGCGGGTCATCAGGGCGCGCTTTGACGACGCGAACTTTTATTTTCATGATGACCGGAAAAAGACCCTCAACGACAGGGTCGAAGAGCTAAAACAGGTGACTTTCCATGACGAACTCGGGTCCCTTTTTGCCAAGGCAGAGCGCCTCGCATCCAACGCAGCCTTCCTTGCTGAGAGGCTTAATCCCGGGATCAGTGAGAAGCTTGTCAGGGCAGCGTGGCTTGCAAAGACCGATCTCATCACGGGTGTAGTCAGGGAATTTCCGGAGCTTCAGGGGATCATGGGCAGATATTATGCAGTCCTGGACGGAGAGGACAGGTTGATACCTCAGGCGCTCGAAGAGCAATATCTCCCGAAATCCTTCGGGGCAAAACTGCCTGAGACTGAGATGGGCGCCTTACTGAGCCTTGCAGACAGGATAGATAATATAGCTGCATTCTTTTCCATAGGGCTTGTACCTACCGGGTCTGAGGACCCCTTTGCCCTCAGGCGACAGGCGATGGGAGTCATTGCTGTCATGATAGACAGGAAGCTCGCCATAACTCTGAAAGAGCTTTGCGAAAAGGCGATTCAGAACCTCTCGGGAATTAAGGTGAAAGAAAACGCTCTGGAGAGCATCCTGGCCTTTATGGAACAGAGGATAGAGTTTATCCTTTCCTCCATGGGATACGCGCAGGACCTGATCAGGTCTGTTCTGAGCCTCGCGCATATATCGCCAATGGCATCTGTCAGGGAGAGGCTCGACGCGCTCACAAAGTTCAGGGCAGAGGCTGTCTTCCCTGATTTCCTTATGGCCATAAAGAGGGTGAACAATATAGTTCCAAAGTCGCCGCTTCCTGAGATCAGGCCGGACCTGCTTCAGCAGGAAGAAGAGAAAAATCTTTACAGCTCGTTTTCAGAAACGCAGGACCGGATGGCTAAGCTGATCTCCGAAGGCGATTTTCCAGCAGCCCTCAGCGTTTTTGCCGGGATGACAGGTCCGATCAATGCCTTTTTTGACAAGGTCCTTGTTATGGACAAGCAGGAAGAGGTGAAGCTGAACAGGCTTTCTCTTCTGAAGGCGCTTTGGGAGACTGCTGCATCGATCTCGGACTTCTCAAAACTGGCGTCCTAGGTCAGCAGCTCGATGCCTATGACACTGAGGTTATCGCGTCCGCCGTGCTCCATGATCTTCAGGTACAGGCAGTTCACAGCCTCCTGCAGGTCCTGAGTGCTGAAGCACTCCCACATCTCATGGTTTTCCATGCCTTCCCATACTCCGTCGCTGCATATAAGGAAACGCTCTTTTTGACTGATCTCGATCAGGCTTGCCGAAAATTCCGGGACCTCGTCTCTGAGGTCTCCGATAATTGCCGAGGTGATGATATTTTTATGAGGATGTCTTCTCATCTCATCCTCGGTAATGATCCCTCCATCCACAAGCTCCTGCACAAACGAATTGTCTCTGGTCATCCTCCGAAGCTCTCCTCCGGTCATCCTGTAACTCCTGCTGTCACCGCAATTGAAGACTATCGCGCCTGAGTCAAGGACCAGCATACCAGAGATAGTGGAACCGAGACCGATATACCCGCTTCCGGTCTCTGCTATTTTGTTGAGGCCTTTCTTTGCAGCTGAAATGATTTTTCCGATGTCATCAACACCCTTTGCCTCAGGATAGTATTCCATGAAGATCTCAAGCACGCGCCTGCTCGCAACCTCACCCCGGGCATGTCCTCCCATTCCGTCCGCAACCGCATAGAGGAGTTTTTTTTCGGCAGAACGCATGCATGAAACGACTTGCATATTTTCCCCGGAAACCAGTATATCGTTGAGCAGCATGCTGTCTTCATTTTGCGTGCGTACTCTGCCGGTAGCAGAAATATAGCATGCCTTTACAACCGGCACAGCCTCGTCTCCGGAAAGCAACGTGTCATAATCCCAGTATACAGCAGATTCTGAAGTTGTCTACTCAGGCCTTTTTTCAGTCAAAATCCGCGTATATCTCCCCGAAGTTGATGCCGGCGATATCGGACCTGCCGTAGGTCTCCCTGAAAGAAAGTTTAGCCTCCTGAAACTCGCGGCTGTAACTTCCGTTCCGGACGGCAACATAGGCCTCTATAAATGCGGCAAGGCTGTCTGCTGCCTTTATAAGCTCACCGTCCCTGGGATTGAATACGTCCTTGTTATATTTTTCATTTATCTCCCGGCTGCCGACCCTCTTCCGCCTCCTGTTCACCGTCACGAGGCTGTCAAACTCCCTCTCAGTAAACATCCTTACATCCGGATGCCATTCCCGGGGGATAAGGTTGTAGACCTCTGTCTCCATCTGCTCCTTTTCATACTCCTTGATGAGGTCGCTGAGTCCCTCAACCGACCTCTTCACGGGTGAGATGATGTCGCGCGTAAGCACCTCCGGCAGGTCGTGGAAGAGTCCGGTAAAATAGTTGTTTACGCACCTCTTCTCACAGGCATCTATCTCGATAGAGAAAAGATAGGAGAGGACAGCAACGAACAATGAATGTCCCATGACCGACGTCTTGGGTACCCTGTGGAGGTTAGCCCACCTCGCCTGAAACCTCAGCTGCCCGCATAGATCGATGAAATTCCTGTACCTTATGTGGTCAATAAGCTGCACCATTCCCTTCAGGTCTGCATAGTATGCCTGCTTTTTCTCGAGCTCCTGCCGTATCGCAGCGATCTCATAACCCTCCGGGTTTGCGCGGTCTATGATATTGAACTCCCATTTTGTCGCATAGAAATGGGCCGCGCCCAATACCTTTTTATTGATATTGTCGCCGGACTCCGAGAAATAATGCCTGAATCTCTTGCAGAAGTCCCTTCCGAGGGGCGATATGATAGGCTCTATCTCGTTATATACCCATTCGTTCAGCCGCCGGTATTTTTCCTTATCAGCCTTGATCTTGTAAAAGATCGGCGGTTTCAGGTCAGTTATGACCAGGCGCTGCAGGAGTTCGAACAGCCCGCCTTCAATCACCTGAAGCCAGCTGAAGCCGGGCTCCTGCTCTTGGAACTTTCCGAGGAAAAAGGCGATGACCATCTTATGCGCCTGTTTGTCGAGTTCGACGAGTTCGACAGGCCTCACCTTATCATTCCAGCGCTGCATATAGGCTGCGTCGAATATCTTGAGAAGAAGCGCCTTACGTATCATGGCTTCTTTGCATATCCCAGTTTTCTGAGGGCCTCTTGGATCTCGCCGAGTATGGCAGGGTCGTCAATTGTGGAGGGAGCGGTATAGGGTTCTCCGTCAGCTATCTTCCGCATCGTGCCGCGCAGTATCTTTCCGGAACGGGTCTTCGGAAGCCTCGCGACAATCGCGGCCTCTTTAAAGCATGCGATAGGTCCGATTTCATCACGGATCATCTTCACAAGCTCTTTCCTGATATCGCCGGCATCCCTGTTCTTGCCTGCCTTAAGCACAACGAGCCCCAGGGGAAGCTGTCCCTTGAGGGAATCGTGCACTCCGAATACCGCACACTCGGCGACATCAGGATGCTGTGCAACGATCTCCTCCATCTCGCCTGTGGAGAGGCGGTGGCCGGCAACATTAATAACGTCATCGACACGGCCCATAATATATACATAGCCGTCTTCATCGATATACCCGCCGTCACTGGTGAAATAATATCCTGGGAAGGGTTTAACATAAGACTCCAGAAACCTGTCATCAGCCTGCCAGAGAGTCGGCAGTGTCCCGGGAGGCAGGGGAAGCCTGATCACAACCAGGCCCTCCTTCCTGTGCCCAAGAACCTTTCCTGTGCTGTCGAGTACCCGGACATCAAAACCAGGGACAGGCTTTGTCGAAGACCCCGGCTTGACCGGAAAAGGCTCGATACCCATGCAGTTCGCTGTAATCGGCCACCCTGTCTCTGTCTGCCACCAGTGGTCGATCACCGGCTTATTGAGAAGTTTATGAGCCCAGTGATAGGTATCAGGGTCGAGCCTCTCTCCGGCGAGGAAGAGATACCTGAAATCAGAGAGGTCATACTTCAAGAGATATTCTCCGTCGGGATCTTCTTTTTTTATGGCCCTGAAGGCTGTGGGAGCCGTGAAAAGGACCTTCACCTTATGCTGTGAGATGACCCGCCAGAAGGCGCCGGGATCAGGTGTGCCGACTGATTTTCCCTCATAGATAACAGTTGTGCAGCCTGCAAGGAGGGGGCCGTAGACAATATAAGAATGGCCCACTACCCATCCCACATCAGAGGCGGCCCAGTAAATATCACCAGGTCTTGCGTCATATATATGCTCCATACTCCAGCGCAGGGCAACAGCATGGCCGCCCGTGTCGCGCACTATGCCTTTCGGCTTGCCTGTTGTGCCTGAGGTATAAAGTATATAAAGGGGGTCAGAAGCCTCGACAGCAATGCAATCTGCAGGCCTTGCAGCAGCCATCTGTCCTTCCCAGTCAAGGTCACGGCCCGGCGTCATCTCAGCCTTCACCTGCGGTCTCTGGAAGATGATGCACCTTTCCGGTTTGTGATCTGCAAGCTCAATAGCCCTGTTCAGCATAGGCTTATACTCTATTAGCCTCGTAACCTCTATCGCCCCTGATGCAGAGACAACCACTTTAGGTTTTGCATCGTCTATACGGATCGCAAGCTCATAGGGAGCAAATCCTCCGAAGACAACAGAATGTATCGCGCCGAGGCGTGAGCAGGCGAGCATCGCTATAACGGCCTGGGGGATCATGGGCATATAGATGATTACGGTATCGCCCTTGGCCACTCCGAGGCCGGAGAGCACCCCGGCAAACATCGAGACCTGATCGAGCAGTTCTCTGTAGGTAAACCGTTGAATGGTCCTGGTCACCGGGCTGTCATAGATCAGCGCGGTCTGATCAGCCCTTCCTTCCTCAACATGCCTGTCAAGACAGTTATAGCAGGTGTTGAGTTCACCGCCGGCAAACCATCGGTAAAAAGGCTTGCGGCTGTCATCAAGGACCTTATCCCATTTTTTATACCATGAGATCGCCTCAGCAGCCTCTCCCCAAAAACCTTCCGGGTCCGAGATGCTCCGCTGAAATACTTCGTCATACTTCCCCATCAATGCCTCCCTCATATCTCAGGCAGCTTCCACCCTTATTCTCTTTACCATATACGCGAACGAGCAACCGCCGTCAGTATACAATATTTGCCTGCCCTCTATCTGCGCTCTCTGAAAAAGTTCTTCAGCAGAGTTGCACACTCATCCTCCAGCACTCCTGAGACAACCTCGACCTGATGATTAAGCCTCTTGTCGGTCAGAAGATTATACAGGCTGTCCACACCTCCGGCCTTGGCATCTTTACAGCCGTAAACAAGCCTTGATACCCTTGAATTTACCAGCGCTCCGGAGCACATAATGCAGGGTTCCTTGGTTACATAAAGTGTTGCGCCGATCAGCCTCCAGCTGTCAGACGTGGCTGCAGCAGCCCTGAGACAGAGGATCTCGGCATGTGCCGACGGGTCTCTCTGCTGTTCCCTGAGGTTGTGGGAGCTGCAGATAAGTATGCCGTCCCTCACAAGCACAGCTCCGACAGGCACCTCGCCTTCCCGGCCGGCGCGTTCCGCCTCGTCAAGCGCAATCCGCATATAATGAATATCTTCGTCGACTTCTTCTTTTTTCGTCATGCTTACGGCGTTATTATAGCATTTCATTCTTTTTAGTCCGGATGGACAGCCAAAGTACAGGGGAAGTAGGGGAAGGTCTTGCAGAGATTAAGGATAGAAGGATAAAAGAGACGATTAAGATAACTCAGGGCGCTCCGCGCATGTGGCTGATGAAGTCGGCAACAGTCTGCTCGGCCGCAAAAACCATCTCCTCTTTCAGCAGGCAGTAGTTGTCGGCTTCGAGCTCCTCGAGCGACATTCCCCTGTCGTGGTCCTTCGACAGATAGACATATGACTTCTGCCATAACACCTCGCCCTGCATATCTTTCATAGTCACCACCGTCTTGGACAGAAACCCATCGACGATGACTCCTTTGTCCATCCCACGCTCTATGACGATGCCTCCCCGTGTGAGGTCGATGCTTCCGTATGCGAGCCTTTTGACGTCGAACTCTATGACCGGAGCACTCTCGCTGAAGTCCTCTCTGAGCGGGTCCTTAAGAGGGCTTAATTCAGGACAATGGGGCACAGCCTGCCTGACAGTCTCAAGAAACTTCTCCATGACCACGGACCCGAAATCAGGGACGGCGTTATGGGTCCCGGCGCCACGCGCCTTGCCGTATTCATCGCCGACGAACAAGAGAGCTGAGCCGCCAGGTACAGCAAGAGTTGCCAATGCAAGCAGACCTGTCTCGGCCCCTGACGCCTTTATAATGCCGGGCGTTTCGTGCCGGACAACCTTTATCGGTCCGAGTGAAGACAGATCCCTGTTTAAAAGGGATTGATTATACTTTGGAGAGCATCCTGAGGCAAGAAGCAGGACTGCTGCTATGAGGGCTGGGAATAATGAAAGAATCCTTAGCAAAGCAGGCCCTCCTTTAACGTAAAAATATTATGAAAAGGGGCCCAAAGAGACACTCAGCCGCCGATATCTTCGCGGCCTGCAGGTTCTGCCGCCGCCATACCGGTCTCTTCCCTCGCCTCTGAAGGCTCAGCCGTCTCGCGGGGTGCGGCCTTTTTATATCTTGAGTAGCGCCTGCGCCTCGGCCTGCGTTTCTGCTGCCTGTCGTCCTCCAGCTTAGGCTCCTCCGGCTTCTCCTGAGTTTCCTGCGGCGCTTCCGCAGTCAATTCGGCGGCTGCCTCCTCAAACTCCTCCTGCCTGCTGATTTCTTCAGCGGCCTCCTGCGGTTTTTCGTGACGCCTCTCATGCCGCCTTTCACGGGGCCTCTCATGAGGCTTCTCATGCACCTTTGCCTGGGCTTCTTCCGCCTTCTTCTCAGCCTCGGTCTTCTCTGCATCGATCACAGACTGACCTGTCAGTTTCGCATCCGCTATAAAGGTGAGCCTGATGCCGTATTCCTTCTCGATCATTGCGATCTCATCCCTTTTGGAATTGAAAAGGTAGTTCAGGCTTCCGACAGGCAGCTTGCAGGTGACGCCCTTGATCCCGCCCTTCACTGCCCTCGAATGGATGGTCCTCAGCGCAATGACAGCCACCATCTCGTCCGACTTAACAGTACCTGCTCCGCCGCAGGCCTCGCACCTCATATGCACAGCCTCGGCATAGGCAGGCCTCATCCTCTCGCGGGTCATCTCCACAAGCCCGAACTTCGAGATAGTGGTCACCTCGGTGTGGGCCTTGTCAGCCCCGAGGTTATCTTTTAATCTGTTTTCAACCTCACGCCTGTTTTTAGAAGAGGCCATATCTATGAAGTCTATAACTATCAGCCCACCGATGTCCCTGAGCCTGAACTGCCTGGTGATCTCGTCTGCGGCCTCGAGGTTGGTCTTAAGCGCGGTAGACTCGACATTCTCCTCTTTCCTGCTCCTGCCTGAATTGACATCAACGGACGTGAGCGCCTCTGTCTTGTCGATGACGAGATAACCCCTCGAAGGCAGATATACATACCTCTCATGGATCTTGGCGATCTGCTCCTCGATACTATGCCTTGTAAATATCGGCTTCTTCTCTTTATAGAATTTTATGTTGATCTTCCGCCACGGCAGCGTCTTCCTCAGAAACTCCTTGGTGGACTTGAAGGCCTCCTGATCGTCGATAAGGACCTCTGTCACATCCGAGGTGAGGTAGTCCCTGATCGTTCTGACCGCAATGTCATGTTCTTTATAGATAAGCGCCGGCGCTGGGGCCTTCTTTGATTCAGCCTGTATCTTGGTCCAGAGCTTGGTGAGATACTTCAGGTCGTTGGAGAGCTCTTCTTCTGTGCTGTCGCTGCCTGCTGTCCTGAGGATAAAACCCATGTCCTTCGGAAGCTTCAGAGACTTAAAGATATCCTTCAGGCGGTCCCTGTCCTCCCTGCTCTCTATCTTCCTGGAAATCCCCACCCTCTCCTCCCCGGGCATCATCACGATATACCTGCCCGGAATGGAGATGTAAGTCGTGAGGCTTGCGCCCTTGGTGTCCCGCTCGTCCTTCTCCACCTGGACAATAAGCTCCTGCCCCTTTGCGAGCACATCCTGGATCCTCGCCCTCCTGCCCTCTTCCTTTTTCTGATAGAATTCGGGTTTTATCTCCCTCATCTGGAGAAAGCCCTGCTTTTTCTGACCGAAGTCAACAAAGGCGGCCTGCAGTCCCGGTTCTATTCTGACCACAACTCCCTTATAGATATTGCCCTTCAGATGCTCTTTTCCGGAAGCCTCGACATAAAAATCGACGAGGATGTCCCCCTGGACTATCGCTACCCTTTTTTCTTCCGGATGGATAGCGTTTATCAGAATCCTTTTTTTCATATGATCACCCTGACCGTTCCCTTTCATCTCCGAATATCTCCGCTATATGCGCGTCGAGCTCCTTATGCAGGAGATACAGCGCCTCCCTCAGAGACAGCTCCGGATATCTTATAATCGACTCAATAACCTCTTCAAGCGGATAATCCGCATAATGCCCGTCCGGATATGCAATCCGGAAATACGGCCTCTTCAGAAGAAAACATCGCCTTGGACCTCCGTCCTGTGAAGGCAGGGGGATGATGATATGCTCAATATCCTCCTGAAGGCCGTATCGCCTTATTAATTCGTATATCTCTTCATTGAGTTTCACGGCATGTTCACCGTCTGCCTGAATCTCTTTTTTCCTCCCCTGCTGCTGATCTCTATTGCTCAGGAGGGGTATTCAGGCGGCATCCAATAACCATTATACATTAAACCGGAAGTTGATAATATCCCCGTCTTTGACTTCATAGGTCTTGCCCTCAAGCCTCAGAAGCCCCTTTTCCCTGGCCCCTGCCATGCTCCCCTGAGCCATGAAATCATCAAAGGATACGACCTCGGCCCTGATAAAGCCCCTCTCGATATCGGAATGTATCCTGCCTGCAGCCTTCTGCGCGCTCATCCCTTTTTTTATAGTCCAGGCCCTCACCTCGTCTTCTCCTGACGTGAGAAAGGAGATGAGTCCCAGCAGGTCGTAAGAGACGCGGATGAGCCTGTTGAGGGCCGGTTCTTTTATCTTAAGGTCATCGAGAAAGACCTCTGCCTCATCAGGAGAGAGCTGGGCTATCTCCATCTCGATCTTGCCGCAGAGGCTCAGAACCTTGACCTGTCCCCCGCTGAAAAGTCCCTCGATCTCAGAGACAAGGGCTGCGGTCTTCTCTGCATTCATATCCTGCTCGGAAATGTTCAGGACAATCACCTCAGGCTTTATAGACATGAACTGGAGATGGCTCATCGCCTTCTGCTCCTCATCCGAAAAGACCACGTCCCGGAGGGGTTTCTCCGCCTCAAGAACCTCTTTGCATTTAAGGAGAAGTTTCTTTTCGGCCTCGTCAGGCTTTTTCCCGCGTTTGGCGCCCTGCTCCATCCTCTCAAGCCTCTTTTCGACAAGTTCGAGATCTCCGAATATCAATTCCAGCTCCAGGGTCCCGATATCCCTTTTCGGATCGACCTTGCCAAGGGGATGTGCTATCGACTCCTCCTCAAAACCTCTCACTACCTGGACGATTGCATCAGCGTCCTTGATGAGATCAAATACCTTCCTGTTCTGCTCCACGTCCCCTTTTGTCAGGCCGATGTAATCAATATATTCAACCGTGGCATAGGTGGTCTTTTTAGGCTTATATATCTCCACGAGCCTGTCGATCCTTGAATCAGGGACCTTCACAACGCCCATATGGGGCTCAGACGCAACAGTCGCGTAAATCGTCGTCTCAAGATTCAGGCCGGTAAGGGCATTAAAGATCGTTGTCTTACCGGAGTTCGCCAGTCCTGTTATGGCTATCTTCACACTCTTTCTCCTTTTGCAAAATAGATGCTATTATACCCTATACCCGGTGATGAAAACATAAGGCAACATGCAGAATCCGACACCCGACGAGGAAATTTTAGAGGTCGTTGACAAAGAAGGCAGGGTCACAGGCCTTGCACCTAGGTCGGAACTCCACAGCAACCCCTCCCTTATTCATCGTGTTGTCCATGTACTCGTATTCAACAGCAAAGGAGAGATCCTCCTTCAGAAAAGATCGATGAACAAGGATGTTGCTCCGGGCAGATGGGATACGTCAGTCGGGGGGCATATAAATCCCGGAGAAGAGATCCTGGCAGCTGCTGCCAGAGAGATGCGGGAGGAGCTTGGCGTATCCGGCCAGAGCCTCCGATACCTCTACCAGTATCTTTATGCCAACCACAGGGAGACGGAGCTGGTCAGCTCATTCACCTGCGTTTATGACGGGGCCTTCTCCTTCAACAGGGAAGAGATAGAGGAGGTCAGGTTCTGGCCTTTGAAAAAAATAGCGCTAAACCTCAGTCAGGATATCTTCAGCAGCCATTTTAAGAGCGAGTTAAACAACTATCTGGCAAAAAACAGGTATCATGGCCGTTAAGGGAGATATTTTTTCTGGTATAATGTTGCTGTTTATCTACTGATGCAGTATCTGGAGCTGACATAAATGAAGCAGGGGCAGGGGACTATGACAGAGAAGCCCGAACGCCGGAAAATGCGTTCCCGCATGCAGTGGTACAGGATGTCTCTGGGGGTCCTGCTCCTGGGCCTTCTCTCTATAGCCCTTATCTTCTGGATAAACACGATCTGGAAAAAGCAGATCCAGGATTTTCTTCTGGCCGACGCCATCACAGACATCCGTGCAGATATCGATGCCTATCACCTCGACTTTGAAGAGCATATCAGGGGCAGGCTGAACGTCTTTGCAAGGCATAGCATGGGACATCTCGAAAGCGCTCTGAAAACAGTCGATATCCTGCTTTACGGCGGCAGAAGGGAGCAGGGAGTCTTCATCGAACCTCTCAGGGATGACAAACTCCGGGCCCATGCCGAGGCACTGAAATCACTCATAAGTGAAATGGGCAAGACAGCCCGGGAGGCCGGAGGCAAAAGAGAATCATACATGTCATCTGCTCAACTGGAGGAGCGTTTTGACGGGCTCATAGATCAGGTCGTTGAGACCAGCTGGCTTCTTGAGAAGGCGGTCGAAAGAGATATTACCCATGATCTGGCGCAGTTCAGCCGACTCTTCTGGGGCATTATCCTTGTCTGGACCTGCATTATCGTTATTTATACTGCCGGTCTCGGTATTATCGAGAAGAAAAGAAAGAAGACCGCGCAGGAACTCACCCAGAGCCAGGAAAGATATCGCTCTTTAGTTGATTCAACTGAAGACTCGATATATCTCGTCGACAGGGAGTACCGTTATCTCTCCATGAACTATAGGCACCAGGCGCGTCTCGGCCTTTCCGGAGAAGCTTTTTTCCTGGGTCATGCATACAGCGATTTCCATTCCCGGGATGAAATACAGGCCTTTGTCAACAATGTGGAAAAGGTCTTCCATACAGGGGAATCCTTCCAGAATGAGCATAAGAGCAAGAGAGACGACCGCTACTTCCTCCAGACCCTGAGCCCGGTCAGGGATTCCGACGGAAAGATCACTGCTGTTACAGTCGTTTCAAAGGATATCACGGACAGAAAGAAGATGGAGGAAGAGTTGCGAGCTCTTTCACTGACAGACGAGCTTACCGGTCTTTATAACCGCCGGGGATTCTTTGCCCTGACCGAACAGCAGCTGAGGATAGCCAACAGGCTGAAAAAGGGCATATTCATGCTTTACGCCGATCTGGACGGCCTCAAAAGCGTCAATGACTCGCTCGGACACCAGGAGGGCGACCAGATGCTGATCGAGACGGCAGCTGCACTCAAAGAGAGTTTCCGCGAGGCCGATATTGTGGCCAGGATCGGCGGTGATGAATTTGTCGTCCTACCGATAGGAACGCACGAAGTGGGGTTCGATATCGTAAGTAAACGGCTCCAGAAAAATCTCGACATCAGAAATGAATTGAAAAAAATAGGGTACACGTTATCTTTAAGCATAGGCATAGCACACTATGATCCTGAAAAACCCTGCACCATTGATGAGCTTCTTGCCCAGGCTGACAGGGCGATGTACGAGCAGAAGAAAAAGAAGCAGTCCGGCACAGACTAGCCAACGCTATTTATAAATCTCACGGGTATGCCGAAAAAGCTTTTCGTCAGTACAGCGTAACCTCCCATATAATTTTCACTGTCTGCTCTGAGCGACAGATGGAATTCCGAAAACCGGCGCTTACGGAAAGGTTCTTAAGGCAGTGGCAGTGAAATACTCGTTGCTCTGTGAATAATCCTGCTAGCTATTGAGGGGATCATCATTTCCGTCAGCAATGATACCATGCACATTACCCGGAGGCGGTGCTCCCCTTTTATCGAGCGAGACAGCTGTCTCACTGAAGTGAGGTTTGTTACTGCGGTTATGCGCGATCAGGGATCTCACCACTTCCCAGCCTATCTCCCGTCTCTCTGCCATCGCAGTGATCTCCTCGAGTGCGCTCCTGTTGTCATAGGAGACGGGCCGGTAGGGCCTGGGCGATATCAGTGCGTCGTATACATCACAGACCGCTATGATCTCCACCATAAAATCCTCGAGCAATATGCCGCAGGGATGGCCTGAACCGTCCTTCCTCTCATGATGGTCCCTGGCGACCCTGGCAGCAAGGTTTAATGGGTCCTGATAATAATAACTCAGAAGGACATATCCGGCCAGGGTATGATGAGCCAGCATATCCCTTTCACTGCGCGTAAGCGGCGCAGATTTTCTGAGTATCTCAAGCGGCACGCAGACCTTTCCGAAATCATGGGTCGGCCCGGTAGCGATCTCCTGTATACGGTCCTGGTAGTCCGGGACAAGATCTTTTGCCAGAAGGGTCGACAGGGCGAAGACCATGAGAATGTGGTGATAGGTATAGAAGTCATGCCTTCTGAAGTATTCGAGAGACTTCAGAAAGGGGAGGACGAGTTCGACGCCCTCCATAAGTCCAAGGATGGAAGTAACCGTCTCCTGATTGTCGAAGATCGACTGGTACGGAGGCTTATTCAGGAAATGGATGAGGTCGTCCCTTGTTGTGCCGTATTGAAGAAGGGTGCAGGTCTGAACCGAGGGTGATCTGTGCGAAGACGCAAGCTCCTCCATGGTCTCCCTGGTAAGCACTGTGCCGGCAGGAAGCAGCAGAAGTCTATCAGGGGTATGAACAGGATACTGGAGGGTCAGATCGAACACAGGTAATCCTTTTTCATGATCTCCTGACATGGCAGGAACAGTATATATAAACCTTCCACATCTGCGACATATTATGATTATTCAGACAAAAAAATCAATACTCTTCATATTTTCTTCACGGTATTATCTTAGATTTAATACAGGACTAAAACGAAATGGGCGAACCTCTGACAGCATACAGAAAAACAGCATACCCGATGGTCACATTTTGGCTCCTGGGATTTTTCGTGGCAGGGATTGCGCTGTCAGCGATGTATCTCAGTCCGGAAAAAGGGAGAGACATAATGAATACTGGAAGAGAGACGGCAGGTCTGAATGTTGCGATACCGGCAATAGATGCAGCGCTGCCTGCAAGGATTGAGACAGCCACCTTTGCCCTTGGCTGATTCTGGGGGCCTGACTCCCGGTTCGGGAGTATACCCGGCGTTATAAGGACCCGCGTCGGCTATGCAGGGGGGACAAAAAACAATCCCACATACAAAAGTCTCGGGGACCACACCGAGTCGATACAGATCGATTATGATCCTGCAAGGATCTCATATGAGGACCTGCTGAAGGTCTTCTGGGCGGCCCATGACCCGACGAGCCGTTCATGGTCAAGACAGTACATGTCCGCTATATTCTTTCATAACGACGAGCAGAAAAGGCTTGCACTGGAGACAAAGGGCAGGGTTGAAAGGTTGAAAAATGAAAAGGTGCATACCGAAATATTGCCGTTGAGGCAGTTCTATATTGCAGAGGACTATCACCAGAAATACCGTCTGCAGCAGGAGTATGATCTCATGAAGGAATACAGGGCCATCTACCCTCTAATGAAGGCGTTTGTTAACTCGACTTCTGCGGCGCGGGTAAACGGATATCTTGACGGATACGGAAAGCTCGATGAGCTGAAGAAGGATATCTCGGGGCTCGGTCTTTCTGCTAAAGCATCCAAGCGCCTTATGGACTCAGTATCTTCATCAGTAAGGCCTCCGGCAAGATGCCCGCTGTGAGATCAGGTTTACCGCAGATTCAAGGATTATTCCGTATTTCTCGGACACGCCCGAAAAATTTCCTGAAATCGCCGGACTCTTTAAACCATTCTCTCGTCAGTACCGAAGATATACTTGTGGATCTGGGTGTTGAGCCTCACATCAAGCCTGTCCTCTATGATCCACCTTGCAAGAAGCACCGGTTGAAGCATTCCGAGCGCAGGCGAAAAAAGGATAGTACACCTTCCCTTAAGACCGTTCTCCGCGATGAAACTCCTTGACCACTCGTAATCCTCCCTGCTGCAGATAACAAACTTGATCTCGTCGGAAGGTTTGATAAAACCGAGATTCGTAAGGTCCATCTCGGAATTCATGCCGCTGCCGGGGGTCTTGACGTCAAGGATGATAACCGCTCTCCTGTCTATGTCCTTTATACTGAGAGAGCCGTTAGTCTCAAGCAGAACCTCGTAGCCGTCGTCAAGAAGGCTGGTTATCAGCTGAAGGGTTTCCGCCTCCTGCAGAAGCGGCTCCCCTCCCGTGATCTCAACGAGATTCACCCCCACAAGCTTCACATGATTCAGAATCTCCTCCACAGACATCTCTATGCCGTTCGCATACGAATACTGGGTATCACAGTAGAGGCATCTGAGGTTGCATTCGGCCAGCCTGACAAACGTGCATGGAACTCCTGCATAGCTCGACTCGCCCTGAATGCTGGTAAAGATCTCGCAGACCTTCATCTCCTCACATCCCCCTATGCCACAATGTTCCCTTGGACTTTTCAAGTGCTGTCACGGCTTTTGCATATTGAAGATGCGACTCTCTCTCGGACGAAACGGCCCTCGCATATTCTTCCTGAAACTTCAGGACATCTGTAAGGGTAGCCATGCCGGTCCTGAAGCGAACGGATTCTGCGTCAAGCCTCTTTTCAGCCGCTGTCCGCGTCTTTGCAGTGGCCTCGACAGACTCCATCGCCAACTGAAGGGCCCTCCAGGCCTCCCTCACCTCAGTTACGACCTTTTGGCGGATAATCTCCCTGCTGATGCCGGCTCTGTCCTCTTCATACTTAGCCCTGAGCATATTCCCCTTTGCAGACCTGTTGCCGATCGGTATCCCCAGAAAAATGCCCACCTGCCAAGAGTAGGACCTTCCTGCTCCTATCCTGTCAAGGGCGTCGCTGTAATGTCCGTCAAGGCCATTGAGACCTGCCGAACCGGTAATGCTGATATCAGGCAACATCTGGTTTTCATAAAATCTCCTGAGTATTTCCTTATTCTGACTGTCGATCGCGGACTGCAGCAGGTCTTTTCTGTTGGCAAGAGCTGTCTTCAGTGCCTGATCCAGGGGAGGCATTTCTGAAGTAGCCGGAGGCCTGTCAGCAGGCACGATCTCGGCATTCCAGTTTTCGATATTCATAACTATCCTCAGCTTATCCTCTGCATCAGCAATCAGCTTCCTGTTTCTTAGAAGGGCCTCTTCCCTCAGCGCAACCTCAGCCTCTGCCTTGTAGATCTCCGCGGGCGCCAGCGTACCTGCGGTGATCTTCGCCTTCACTTCCTCCAGGAGGTCCCTCGCAAGCCTGAGAGAGATCTCCGCGACTTCAAGCTCAGCTCTTGCAGAGACCAGAATCCAGTATGACATCGACGTATCAGCAACGATCTGCTCAGCCCTCTCGTCAAGGCTCAGACTCGCCATGGAAAGGTTATTTCTCGCCACCCTCAGCCCGCTCTTCTGAACGTCACTTCCCGCTCCCTTAAGAAAAGGTTGTGAGATCGTAAGTGTGAGCTCTGAAGAATAATACGGATTGAGAGTAAAAAAAGGAGAGTTGTTCCTTGTGGAGGCATTAGTCCATTTAAGTTCATACGTTGCCCCTGTATGGATCTTTCCGCCAAGACCGATCTCAGACTGAAATAACCTCTCCTCTGAGCCCATGATCTCTGAGGCAACAGGTCCCTTTTTAAAAGATTCGTTCACCTGCAGCTTCAGGGCCGGGTCAAACTCACCCTCCCGAATAAGGATATCAGCACCTGCAATGGCCCGGTTCGCCTCCTCCTGCTTCACCAGGAGGTTCTTCCTGAGTGCGATCTCAATCGCTTCCTTCAGTATCAGGTCATACCTTTGGGCTGCAGCAGCCGTCGAGACGATCAGCAGAATACAGAAAGAGAACAGGCAGAAAAAAGTCCCTATACTTTTCATATTCCCGAAGAATGCGCTATTAAGCTGTCTCGGCATTCGCTCTTTCTCCCCGCAGGGTCATATAACCGGAGACCACTATCAGGGTCCCGCCGGCGAGGGCATAAACGCCGGGATGTTCGTCCAGAAAAATCATACTGAAAATTATAGCACTAACAGGTTCAAGATAACCAAGTACGGCCGCCCGGTTTGCAGAGACGAATTTCAGGCCCTGGTAATACAGTACGGGCGCTATTGTCGAGTGGAGTATGCCCATAAGGACGAAACTCCAGAGGGCATGAAGCGGTAGTTCCCTCACAAAAGGCAGCAGCAGAATCGCGATCACAGTATTTTGGAAAAAGGTGAGCACAAGGGGATTTAGTCCCTGGGTATAAACCCTCGCAAGGATGATGACGACCGCATAGGCAAAACCGGATATAAGCCCCGCGATAATGCCCTCTGCCTGTCCTTCCCTTAATGAAAATCCGTCAAGCATGATCCAGAGACCTAAAGATGCCACTGCGATGGCCAGGACAATACGTATTGTTATCTTCTCCTTCAGAAAGACCGGGGCAAGGAACGCCACGATCACCGGAGCAGTATAATGGGTAAGCACCGCATTTGCGATTGACGTATGCTGGAACGCGTAGTAATAGGTGAAGGCATTGACAAGACCCACACAGCCCAGCACAGCAGGATACTTCAGCAGCCTGCTGTCGGGTATCTCTTTTCTGAAGCCCTTCAGGGAGAGGATGACGCCCTGTACCAGGATCGCGATGAGACATGAATAAAAGATGATGATATGGACTGGAACCCCGGAGCGCCTTACAACAACTCCAAGGGAACTCCAGAGGAATATCGCAGCGAGGATGTAAAGAGATGGCATCAGATAAGCGGGTTCAAAGGCCTGTCAGGCTTGAAATATAATACGGATAAAGGCGGAATGACTATCTCTAGCGAGCATGGCTTCCCGTGACAGGGGATTACGTCCGAGCAGACACCCCCTGCATTGCCCACATTGCTTCCCCAGTATTCACGTGAGTCGCTGTTGAGGATCTCCCTGTAAAAACAGCGCTCAGGCACCCCGATCCGGTATTGATACCTTGGCACAGGTGTAAAATTGCATACCACTACGATATAGTCATCTGGGTCCTTCCCCCGCCTTAGGAAAGAGACGACACTGCTGTCGGCGTCATGAAAATCGATCCATTCATATCCCTGATAATCGAAATCAATTTCATAAAGGGCAGGCTCCGACAAATATATCATATTGATATCCTGCACATATTTCTGGAGCTGCTGATTGGGCTGCTGCTTAAGAAGATGCCAGTCAAGGCTGTTGTCGTGCTTCCATTCATCCCATTGCCCGATCTCTCCTCCCATAAAAAGGAGTTTTTTGCCGGGGTGAGCGTACATATAGCCATAGAAGAGTCTGAGGTTAGCGAATTTCTGCCAGACATCCCCCGGCATCTTGTTCAGCATCGACCTCTTGCCGTGCACGACCTCGTCATGAGAGAGGACCAGGATGAAGTTCTCTGAAAATGCATAGAGAAGACTGAAGGTCAGGCTGTTATGATGATATTTGCGGTGGATCGGCTCCAGCGAAATATATTCCAGCATATCGTTCATCCACCCCATGTTCCATTTCATGTCGAACCCGAGACCTCCGAGATATACCGGTTTCGATACACCGGGCCATGCTGTTGACTCTTCGGCTATCGTCAGCACACCCGGGAAATAGTGATGGGTCACCTCATTGAACTTCTTTATAAAATCTATCGCCTCAAGGTTCTCGTTCCCGCCGAAGGCATTAGGTATCCATTGTCCCGGCTCTCGCGAATAGTCCAGGTAGAGCATGGATGCTACAGCATCTACACGCAGTCCGTCGATATGGTACTTTTCAAGCCAGAAGAGCGCGTTTGAAATGAGGAAGTTTCTCACCTCGTTCCTGCCGTAATTGAAGATCAGGGTACCCCAGTCCCTGTGCTCTCCCTTGCGCGGGTCCTCATGCTCATAAAGGCAGGTCCCGTCAAAAAAGCCGAGGCCGTGCCCGTCCTTCGGAAAATGTGCAGGAGCCCAGTCGAGGATAACGCCGATATTGTTCTGATGGCAGCTGTCGACAAAGTACATGAAATCCTCAGGTGTGCCGAACCTGCTTGTCGGAGCAAAATACCCGA
>JACRHE010000123.1 GCA_016217695.1 Nitrospirota bacterium
ACCAATGAAATTCACTGGTATGCCTAAAAAAGCTTTTCGACAGCAACACGCTTCAATATGATCTTGCATCGTGTGCTCTGATCAAACTTAGGAATAATCCAAATAACTGGCGCTTACGAAAAGTTTTTGAGGCAGTGGCCGTGAAATAATAAAATGGGCTGAGATCTTTTTGCATACCGGCAGGCCTGCCCGACAAGCCTGCCGGTCTCACAAATATCAGTTTAAGGTTATTCCTTACATTCCCTCAATCTTCCAACCGCTCCCCGGCGTCCTTCAGATCAAAAAGCAGATCATGAGAATGCTCAAAATCGGCCCAATAAGAGACACCTCTATATTTGAGTTTTGGTATATGTATCCTGTAATCTGAAGACAGGCTTGTAGGATCGCAGCCGCCGTAAGAACCCTCATCCGTCACGATCCCGGCATCTCTTAATTCAAAACTCAGTGTATTCGGTACATACCGAAAGTCGGCCCAGTAAAACAGCCCCCAAAATATTATGTGCGGCACATGTAAAGACAGGTCATCTGATAGTGTTGCAGCACAAGGATCATCTGCAGGTTCTGATTGAACTGTATTTTCAGCAGGCGACACTACCATATCCCTTGTCATGGACCATCCGCTCACTCCGCAGGTGTTCATTGATCTCACCCTGTAGTAATAGCTCGTGGTTACCGGCACCGTATGGCTGTATGAATTCGAAGTCCGTGCAACAGTCACACAAATCCCACCCGCAAACGACCTGTCGGTCGACTCGCAGATCTCATAACGAGTTGCATCCGTTACCCCATTCCAGCTCACCGTATAACTGGAGCCTGAATTCACGCTCATCCCCGGATCATAAATCATGGGCCTTAATGCAGTAGTACACCCTCCGCTGCTGCTGCCTGCAGATACCGTCATATCCCGAGTACTGGACCATCCGCCGCTGCCGCAGGTATTCACCGATCTTACCCGGTAGTAATATGTCGTGGTTGTCGTTACAGTATGGCTGTAACTATTAGATAACGCGGGGGCGGTCACTGTCTCACACGTTTCGCCCGCAAATGAAGTGTTAGTGGCCTCACATATCTCGTAGCTGTCTGCCCCGGTTACTGGGTTCCAGTTCACTGTGTAGCTCTCACCTGACGTTACACTCATCCCCGGGTCATACACCATCGGAGCTCCAGGAGCTGTACACCCTCCTCCGCCGCTGCCTGCTGACACCACTATATCCTGTGTGCCCGACCATGGGCTGAAACCGCAACTGTTGGAAGCCTTTACACGATAATAATAAGTCGTCGTTGCAGTCACTGTGTGGCTATAATTAGCGCTGCCCGCGCTCACCCCTGTCATAGTTGAACAGAGGGCTCCTGTAAAATCCGGATTCGTGGCCTCACATATCTCGTAGGCCGTTGCCCCGGTCGCAGACCAGCTGAGCGTATAGCTCTGCCCCGAGTTAACTGACGTCCCGGGATCGCCGACAGTCGGAATGCCGGGAGCTGCAGTACATCCTCCCCCGCCGCTGCTGCCTGCTGACACCATCATGTCCCTGGTGCTGGACCACCCGCTCGTTCCGCATGTGTTTATTGATCTCACCCGGTAATAATAGGTAGTCGTAGATGTCTCTGTATGATTATATGAATTCGATGTGCCTGTCACTGTCGTACAAGTCTCGCCGGTAAACGACGTGCATGTCGCTTCGCAGATTTCGTAGCTGTCTGCTCCAGGCGCCGCGTTCCAGCTCACTGTATAGCCCGTGCCTGAAGTTACGCTCATCCCCGGATCAGGTAGCATCGGCACTCCAGGTGTTGTACAGCCACCACCGCCGGTGCCTGCTGATACCACGATGTCCTGTGTGCCCGACCAGGCGCTGATACCGCAGCTATTTGAAGCCGTTACACGATAATAATAAGTCGTCGTTGCAGTCACTGTGTGGCTATAATTAGCGCTGCCCGCGCTCACCCCTGTCATAGTTGAACAGAGGGCTCCTGTAAAATCCGGATTCGTAGCCTCACAAATCTGGAAGCCCGTTGCTCCGGTCGCAGACCAGGCGAGCGTGTAGCTCTGCCCTGAGTTAACTGACGTCCCTGGGTCGCTGACAGTTGGAATGCCAGGCGCAGTAGTACACCCTCCGCCGCTGCTGCCTGCTGATACCGTCATATCCCGAGTACTGGACCATCCGCCGCTGCCGCAGGTATTCACCGATCTTACCCGGTAGTAATATGTCGTGGTTGCCGTTACAGTATGGCTGTAACTATTAGATAACGCGGGAGCGGTCACTGTTGCACACGTTTCGCCCGCAAAAGAAATGTTAGTGGCCTCACATATCTCATAGCTGTCTGCCCCGGTTACTGGGTTCCAGTTCACTGTGTAGCTCGCACCTGACGTTACACTCATCCCCGGGTCATACACCATCGGAGCTCCAGGCATGGTACAAACAGCCTGTGCAGTCGCATATGAAATCAGGGATAATAAGACGACCAGAAAAAACGACAGTACAGTGAAAGATACGCTCTTAGCCTGTTGTTTAACATTCATATTCATTACCCTCCTTTTATGTGATTCTGATGATTGTGTCGACGGCCTTTGATATAACAGATGGGACCCACACTGAACATACCTGACAAAGCGGATAACTTCCGGAACCGGTTGAAAGATGCGGAATGAGCCGCTTAAGCGCCTGTAAAATACATTCATCATGAAATCACCCCCAGCAATTTCAATATAGCCAAGTTACAACCTATTGATTGCCTTGCAATTTTCGTACCCCGAAATCATATTATTTTATATGCGAAATATTTAAATATTACTGGATGGTTATCTATGAGCAATCCACTGGTATGATTTCGCCTGACAGAAGAGACAGAAAGCATACCATAGCGCTAAATCACGCAGCCACCCGTATTAGATCTCTCACATACTCCTAAAAAATTTACTGGAATCGACGGGTTGTCTTGATCACTTTTATTGTCGGAGAACGCCCTTTTTCTCAGAAGCGGCAAATCAATATCTAGTGCCTAATAGGCCTATAAGTACAACATATAGAAAACAAACAAAATATTTTACTTTTTTGCTTGACATAAAAGACCGACTTCTTTATATTGAAGTGGTAAATAGTGGAAGAAAGTGGAGGAAAGATGCCAGCTTTCTCAGGAAAATATTATTACACAGTCGATACCAAAGGCAGAGTCATCATTCCGTCTCCTTTCAGGGAAATCATTTTCACAAATTATAACACGAAGCTATACGTAACAAACGATGTTTTTGATAAATGCCTTCACATATACCCGCAGGAAGAATGGAGCAGGCTCGAAGAGAAGGTCCGCACCCTGCCCCAGATGCTGGAGGAAGTTAAATATTTCAAGAGAAGGGTCATCGCCTCTGCGCAGGAGGTCGAGATCGACAAACAGGGAAGGATTCTCATTCCTGCGGCACAGAGGGCAGACGCAGGTCTGAATTCGGATATCGTTATCGTGGGGCAGATAGACAAAATCGAACTCTGGGACAGGACAGAATGGGATGCTGTCAATGATCCTGCAAAGATCGACAGAAAGACAGTTGCAGAGAAACTCGCTGCTCTTGGTCTTTAGATGACGATCACCCATCTCCCTGTTTTAATGAGGGAGGTGATCGGGGTGCTCTCACCTGTTGAGGGCGGAATATATATAGACGCTACCGTAGGACTTGGGGGACATTCTGAGGAGATTTTAAAGATGATCGGTCAGGATGGAAGAGTTATCGGCATAGACAGGGATGATGCCGCCTTACAAAAAACCGCTGAAAGACTGCATGACAGCAGGATGCTGTTACGCAAGGGATGGTTTTCGGAACTCGAGCGGATCGTCCATGCTGAAGGGCTCCGTGAGGTCGACGGCATCCTGTTCGACCTTGGGGTTTCGATGATGCAGCTTAAGGATATGGACAGGGGGTTCAGTTTTCAATCTGAAGAGAGGCTTGATATGCGGATGGACAGATCCCGTGAGTTCTCTGCCTGGGAAGTCGTCAACCGCTATTGCGAAAAAGACCTCATACGCATACTAAAGGATTACGGGGAAGAGTACAGGGCACCCCGCATCGCGCGGGCAATTACCGGCATCAGGGATAAGAAGTCGATCGATACCTGCGCTGAACTGGCAGGGATCATATCCCGTTGCATAGGCAGGAGCGGAAAGGTACACCCTGCGACAAGGACATTCCAGGCACTCAGGATAGAGGTGAATGCCGAGATCGAAGAACTCAGGCAGGGGCTGGCTGCTTCCCTGCGAATATTAAGAAAAGGGGGCAGGCTCTGCGTGATTTCTTATCATTCCCTGGAGGACAGGGTGGTTAAGAATTTCATAAGGGACAATGCGAAAGAGAGTACCTTGCAACCGCTTTCGAAGAAGCCGCTAACGCCGGACATCAGCGAGGTCAGGCTTAACCCTTCTTCACGAAGCGCAAAACTGAGAGGAGCTGAAAGACTATGATACGGACGAAAACAGGCGGCAGTATGGTATCATTATTATATAAACCGCTGTGTATATTATCCCTGTTGTTCAGCCTTTTCGGACTCATATGGCTCCGGTCAAACATAGTCACGACCTCGTATAACCTCCGGACACTTGAGGAGAAGAAGATGGAGTCCCTCAAGGATATGAAGATGCTCCTCGCTGAAAGGGCAAAGCTCATGTCGATCGAAAAGATCGACGCCTCGTTCAGGGATGGGACAAAGAATGATAATAAATATGCAGGCGGCGGATATATATTCCCGGAGAGGATAAAGGTCGTACATGTAAAGCGTAACAAGGGTCCTGAGCCTTATAAGGCGTCCCTGACGGCCCGGGAGACCAACTAAGAGATGAATCTGTCCGTAAAGGTGGAGTCGTATGAGTAAGAAGAGGGTGATCATACTGAACACCGCGATACTCTTCGGGTTCTTCGCCATCTTATTACGGCTGTCATTTCTGATGATCATCGATCACAGGCTTCTCTCTGACAAGGCCAGGTCTCAGCAGGTGAAGGCAGAGGAGATTCAGGTCAGGAGAGGGAATATCTATGACAGGAAGGGCAGGGAATTCGCAGTAAATATGGAGCTCGAATCGCTTTACTGTGACGCAAAAGAGGTCAGGATCGACAAGGACGGCATAAAGAAACTGTCGACAGCTCTCGGCATGGAACCAAGGGCCATACAGGCGAAGTTCCAGCCGGAAAAGAGGTTCACCTGGGTAAACAGAAAGCTTGAGCCTGAAACAGCAAGGAAGGTAAAAGACCTGATAGGGACAGATCGCAGGATCAGTGCCCCCGGTATTAAGGGATTCGGCCTTGTTCCTGAGGCAAAACGCTTTTATCCCAAAGGTGAGCTTGCCTCCCACATCATCGGGACGGTCGGGCTCGACAATCAGCCCCTTGAGGGCATAGAACTCAGATACGATAAATATCTCAGGACATCCGGCGGCAAGATCTACTATTCAAGAGACGCCAGCGGCAAGATGCTCTCCTCAGGGGTGGATATGGAGGCAAAGGGTAATGATATCCTCCTCACCATCGATGAAGGCCTCCAGTACATTATGGAAAAGGAACTCGACAGGGCGATGGCAAAGTGGAGGGCGGTAGCAGCGACCGCCATCATGATGGACCCCTCTACCGGAGAGATCCTTGCTATGGCCAATAAGCCGTCGTACAATCTCAATGAGATCGGGAAGGCCCATAAGAGTGAGGTCAGGAACAGGGCGATTACCGATATCTACGAACCAGGCTCAACCTTCAAAATCATAGTTGGAACAGCAGCGATTGAGGAAAAGGCCTTTAACCTCTCATCGATCTTCGACTGCAGCAGGGGGACTATCGAGGTGGGCGGGAAGCTGATCCACGACGCGCACAGGCACGGTCTTCTTACGTTCAGGGAAGTGATCCAGAAATCATCGAATGTAGGCTCGGTTATGATCGGCATGAAGCTCGGCAGGGATAAGATCTATTCATACGCAAAACGCTTCGGCTACGGGGAACCGACAGGCATCGACCTGCCCGGCGAGGTGTCAGGCTGGATACGCAAACCGGAAAAATGGTCTGCGACCTCTCTGGGCGCAGTACCCATAGGCCAGGAGGTAGCAGTAACGCCACTTCAGGTTTTGCGGGCCTATTCAGCGATCGCAAACGGCGGGTATCTTGTGCAACCACATGTCGTCTCTGAGATCAGGACCCATGATGGCCAGCCACTGTTTTCCTTCAGGCAGGAAAACAAGAAAAGGGTTATATCGGAAAATACGGCCCAGGTCTTCAAGGATATACTTAAGACCGTAGTTGAGGAGGGCGGCACTGCAACCGGCGCATCTGTAGACGGCAATCAGGTCGCAGGCAAAACCGGCACCGCCCAGCTGATAGACCAAAGGACAAAGAGATATTCAAAGGACAGGTTCATAAGCTCCTTTGTAGGGTTCGTGCCTGCAGACAGCCCGAAGCTGGCGATGATCGTTGTCGTCTATGAGCCGAAGGGACAGATTTACGGCGGTGTTGTTGCGGGTCCTGTTTTCAGAAGTATCGCGGATCAATCACTGTCATATCTTAATATACCTCGGGATGACAGCTCTCAGAAAAACCTGTTGCTGGTGTCAAAATGAGGCTTGACGAAATACTGACAGGTATAGATATTAGGAGCATGTCGGGTGACAGGGGGACCGAAATTACCGGCATCTCCTATGACTCGCGCATGGTTCTGCCGGGACATATCTTCGTAGCCGCGCGCGGGGAAAAGACGGACGGCCATGACTTTATCGAGGCCGCGATCAAAAACGGCGCGGCTGCCGTCATTCACGAAAGGCCGGTCACGATAAATCCTTCAGGTGAGGTCTCCTTCATTTTTGTGAAAGACAGCAGGGAAGCGCTTGCAGGTGTCGCCAATAACTTTTTCCGGAGGCCTTCGCGCAGACTGACCGTCATCGGCGTAACCGGAACAAACGGCAAGACAACTACCTCCTATTTAATAAAATCCATCCTTGAGGCCTGGGACCGGAAGGTCGGACTTATAGGTACCATACAGTACCTTATCGGGGACCAGGCATACAGCGCTCCGCATACAACACCTGAGGCGCCTGACTTTCAGGAGCTTCTTGAAAGGATGGCTTCTTCCGGCTGCACCTACGTGGTCTCGGAAATATCATCCCATGCCCTTGCGCAGAAAAGGGTCGACGGCACTGAATTCAAAACCGCAGTCTTCACGAACCTTACGAGGGACCACCTGGATTTCCATAAAACAGAAGAAGGCTATTTCAACGCAAAGGAGCGTCTGTTCAGGGAGCTGCTCTGCCACGGCGGTTCCGCAATACTCAATATCGATGATCCTTACGGAAGGAGGTTGCAGTCGGACCTGAGTATTCTGAGCCCTGAGCAGGGACGGGTATATGGTTACGGCCTCGAAACAGGACCGGACCTCTTTGCGACCGAGATAAACAACTCCTTTGACGGGCTGCATTTCAGGATCGTCATGCACGGCAGGACATACAACGCGAGTTCGCTTCTGATGGGACTCCCCAACGTCTATAATATCCTCTCTGCCGCAGGGGCCTGCGCATCCCTCGGGGTTCCGTGGAATATCATTCTGGACGGGATCAAAAACAGCGGCACCATAAAGGGACGCTTTGAGAAAGTCGATGCAGGCCAGCCTTTCCTGGCGATTGTGGATTACGCCCATACTGAAGACGCCCTCGAGAGGCTCATATTTACCGCTCGTGGACTGACAAACGGCAGGATCATCACCGTGTTCGGCTGCGGCGGAGACCGGGACCGGGGGAAGAGGCCGGCTATGGGAGGCATCGCCACGCGCCTCAGCGATCTTGTCATCATCACCTCGGACAATCCACGCACAGAAAGGCCTGAAGATATCATCAGGGAGATTGAAGCAGGAGCAACAAGAAAAAATTATCTTATCGAACCTGACAGGAAGGAAGCGATACGCCGCGCTGTTCTGATCGCAGAGGACAACGATATTGTTCTCCTTGCAGGCAAGGGGCATGAATCTTATCAGGAAATGAATAGCGGAAGGATACCGTTCAGCGACAGGGAGGTACTTGAAGAGGCGATCAGGCAGCTTATCGGTAATACATAAAATTCTGTCTTAGGCAGTGTGGGGGAAGAATCAAAGCAAAAGGACCAATGGGGCGATTAATACTTGATGACATAGTGAAGGCAACCCGGGGTACGGCACATGCCCGTATTCAGCCGGATTTTACCGGCCTTTCCATAGACTCGAGGACCATCAGGCGCGGAGAGCTGTTCGTGGCTCTTGAGGGCGATAAATTCGACGGCCATGACTTCCTGCAGGAGGCGTTGAGTGAGGGTGCAGGTGCGATCGTGCACCGGCATCAGGCGCGACCCTTTGAAGGAAAGACCCTCATAGAGGTAGGCAATACGCTGAAGGCCCTGCAGGATATCGCAGGTTATCTGAGGAACAAACTTAATGTCCCTGTCATCGGAGTGACCGGGACGAACGGGAAGACTACCACGAAGGAGCTTATCGCAGCGATACTCAGACAGCGGCACGAGGTCCTCAAAACCTCCGGCAATCTTAATAATCATATAGGACTCCCTTTGAGCATCGCGAGGATGCAGGGGACCGAGACGGTCATGGTCCTTGAGATGGGCTCCAACAGGGAAGGAGACATAAGGCTTCTCTGCGATATTGCGCGGCCCGACCTTGCAGTTGTAACCAATGTCGGAGCGGCTCATCTGGAAGGGTTCGGCAGCATAGATATGGTCAGAAAAACGGATCTCGAGATCCTTCCGTACGTCAGGGCCACGGCCGTTAATGCCGATGACCTCTTCCTTATGGCAGGTGTAGGTGAGTTTAGCGGGAAGCTCATCACATATGGCATAGATAACCGCGCGGATTTTCAGGCCGCAGACATAATCCTCGGCGAAAGGGGCTCCCGGTTCAGGTTATGTTGCGCAGGCACCTGGGAGATAGATGTCTCTCTGGCCTTGCCGGGCAAATGCAATATCGCCAATGCGCTGGCCGCAGCCTCTGTCACCCACGAGATGGGGTCAGGACCTGAGGAGATAAAAAAGGGGCTTGAATCCTTTTCGGGCGTGCCGCTGCGCATGGAAATCAGTGAAATCAGCGGCATCCTTGTGATTCGGGATGTCTATAACGCAAACCCCTCATCCATGGAAGAGGCTGTGAAAGAGTTGATCAGACTGAAAAGGAAGAGGACTATAGCAGTGCTCGGAGATATGCTGGAGCTGGGCACCCATGCGGAAAAGGCCCACGGCGAACTGGTGGGAAGGCTCTCCGCACTCCATGTCGACGTTTTCATCGCTGTGGGAAGCGAGATGAAAAAGGCGGCGCCTGCATTCAGCGGAGCCTGCTACAGGGCCGATGACGCTCCGGCAGCACGTAATCTGCTCCTGGACCTCGCTCGCGAGGGAGACACCATACTGATAAAGGGCTCACGCGGCATGCAGATGGAGAAGGTCATTGAGGCAGGCGGCCTGGCTTTGAAAAGGGAGGGCGCAGATGCTGTATAAACTTCTTTTCGCCATGCATACGGTCTTCTCCCCGTTTAATGTCTTCAGATACATAACATTCAGGACGGCGACAGCGATAATTACCGCCATGCTCATATCGCTCATCATCGGTCCGAGGCTCATCAACTGGCTGAAAAAGATCAGCGTCACCCAGCAGATCCGCAATGACGGGCCCCAGACACACATGAAAAAATCAGGGACCCCCACTATGGGCGGAATCATCATCATCATCGCCATCATAACGACGGTCCTGATGTGGGGTGATCTGGAAAACATCTACGTCTGGGTAATGATGGCATCCCTGGCAGGTTACGGGGCGATCGGCCTTCTCGACGATTATCTCAAGGTCATCAGAAAAAATCCGAAGGGACTGCGGGCCTGTTATAAATTCGGGGCGCAGATAGTTCTGGCGCTGGCGATCGGCGTACTGCTTTATCACAATCCCCGCGACCCGTATTCGGATGTTCTCAGCATCCCCTTTTTCAAGAGGTGGCTCTTTGACCTGGGATGGTTCTATATCCCGTTTTCTATCCTCGTGATAGTCGGCTCTTCGAACGCAGTAAACCTCACTGACGGCATCGACGGGCTGGCGATAGGGCTCGTTGCCATAGCTGCGCTTGCCAATACGATACTGGTATATATCTCGGGCAATGCGCGGTTCGCACAGTATCTCCAGGTGCTCTACCTGCAGGGGACCGGGGAACTTACCGTCGTCTGCGGCGCGATACTCGGCGCTGCCCTCGGCTTCCTATGGTTTAATTCCTACCCGGCGGACATATTTATGGGAGATGTCGGCTCCCTCAGCCTTGGAGGCTCGCTCGGCACCTTGGCGGTAATAACAAAGCACGAGATCGTTCTTGCCATTGTCGGAGGTATATTCGTCATAGAGACGCTGTCTGTCGTATTCCAGGTCGCATCATTCAGATTAACGGGCAAGAGGATATTCAGGATGGCCCCGATACATCACCACTTTGAGCTGAAGGGGTGGCACGAATCAAAGGTAATCGTGAGGTTCTGGATAATAGGCATTATGTTGGCGCTGTTCAGCCTTGCAACACTAAAACTGAGGTGATTATGAAAAAAAGGCATGCAAAGACGCAATGCAGTCTCCTTCGGTCGCACCCGGCGACTCGCTGAGGAGAGCGCCCCGCCGAGGCGGGAACACAGAAGACGAAACTCAGATAAAAGACAATCCTG
>JACRHE010000125.1 GCA_016217695.1 Nitrospirota bacterium
AGGCGGAAATAGACTCCAATGTCGAGATCGGGCCTTTCTGCATCATAAAAAACGGCGTAAGGTTGAGGAAGGGAACGCGCCTCCTTTCAAACATAGTAGTCGAAGGCTCAACAGAGATAGGGGAAAACTGCACCATTCACCCTTTTACAAGCATCGGACTCCCCCCCCAGGACCTGAAATACAAAGGGGAAAACACAAGACTTGTCATGGGCAACAACAACATCATCAGGGAGTATGCGACAATCCACAGGGCCTCTGTCGGGGGTGACGGCAACACGTACATAGGCAACAACAATTTTCTGATGGCGTACGTGCATATAGCCCACGACTGCAGAATCGGGAGCAATGTCATTATGGCAAATGCGGCCACAATAGGTGGACATGTGCTGGTAGAGGACTATGCGTTTATCGGCGGACTTGTTGCCGTTCACCAGTTCACTCGCATCGGCGGATACAGCATGATAGGCGGCTTCAGCGGGATTGGCCAGGACATACCCCCTTACATGATCGCCTCAGGAGCAAGGGCAAAACTTTTCGGACCCAATACCATCGGACTGAAGAGGCACGGGTTCCCAGATGCAACAATCAACGGCCTTAAGAAGGCATATAAAATCCTCTTCAGGGAAAAAAGAACTCTTAAAGACGCATTAAAGAAGATACAGGACGATATACCCCTCACTAACGAAGTTAGGCATCTCATAGAGTTTATAGAAAAAAACAAGCGCGGTATCTGCCGGTAAGGATGAAGAAATTAGGCCTTATCTCCGGCAGCGGTGATCTGCCGCTTGCAGTCGCCCATGAGGCGCGCGAAATGGGTTACACTGTATTTGCAATCGGGCTCGAGCCCCTTGCCGACAAAGCCCTTTCAGCAGTAGTTGACGAGATACGCTGGATTAACGTGGGAAAACTCGGCACAGTAATAGAATCCCTCAAAAAGGCCGGAATCAAAGAGGCTGTCATGGCGGGGAAGGTCCCCAAGTCGCTGCTGTATAAGAGCAGAATAATCCCTGACCTGAGGGCCGTAAAGGTCCTTTTTTCGCTTAAAGACCGCTCTGACGACTCCATCCTCCTTGCTATTGCAAAAGAACTGGAGAAAGACGGGATCACCCTGAGAAATACAACCGACTTCACCTCAAGACTTCTAACCCCCGAAGGGGTAATGACTGAGGGTCCCCCGTCAGAGGAAGAATGGAAAGACATCTCCTTCGGATGGAAGGTCGCAAAAGAGATCGGCAGGCTCGATATCGGACAGACTGTTGTTGTAAAGAATCAGGCGGTAATGGCTATCGAGGCCATCGAGGGTACAGATGAGGCGATACGCAGGGGGGGAAGGCTGGCAGGGGATGGGGCTGTTGTCATTAAGGTGAGCAAACCCCAGCAGGACATGAGGTTCGACGTCCCTGTGGTCGGCATGGACACCCTTAAGACCATGATTGAGGTTAATGCGCGAGTACTCGCAGTAGAAAAAGGAAGTAGTATTCTCCTGAACAGGGACAGGATGATATCGAAGGCAAATAAGTCCCGCATCTCGATTGTGGGATACTGCTGATTGCAGCCCATGCCAATTCCTTTGAATTAATAATTCTCTTGATATTTTCCTGCCAAATCGATAAATTACTACCGCTGTTCTTTTTAGGCAATCTGCTAATTTTTTTTAAAGCTTTATTTATAACCATAGTTTTAGGTATAGTAATACCATTTCAAAATGGCTGCCATGGCTGCTTTTTGAATAACGTTGCGATGCAAGAAACTATAAAAGGCTATTCGTAAGCAATAGCCATATATTCATCATTAAAGAGGTGCCTATGTCATACAAAAAGCTTTTGACCCTTGTAGCACCTTTGCTGGTCCTGACCTTCTTTGCGCCAGGGACGGGCTCTGCCCAGGAATCAGCAAACTGTCTCGCCTGCCACACTTCCATGAAAGGACGACTCAAGACAGCCGGCGGCACCATCATCGAACTAAACATCGACTCAGAGAAATTCCAGGCATCGGTCCACGGCTCTCTGTCCTGTACGGACTGTCACATGCGGTTTACCGACAATCCGCACGCAACTCCGGGAGCTGCGGTACCGGCAGAAATCCTTGCCACCTCATCGAAGATATCTGCTAAACATACTATTGACCCGGTTGCCGCGGCCGCCTGCAGCAAATGCCACAAGGAAACCTACGAAAAGGTGCTCAACAGCATACATGGGAAAAACATCGCGGAGAAGCATCAGACAGACGGCGCATTCTGTCTCGACTGCCACGGCTCTCCTCACTACATAGTCCCTGTTAAAAACCCCGACTCAAAGATGAGCCGCAAAAATCAGATCGAAACCTGCGGCAGATGCCACGAGGACAAGAAGATTCTGGAGAAATACAACCTCCAGGAGAATGTGATACCCAGTTTTATAGAAAGCTTTCATGGCAGAAAACTGCATCTCGGCCATACCAAGGTCCCTGTCTGCACGAGCTGCCATAATTACCATGATATAAAGGCTAAAGACGATCCTTCATCACCGGTCTTCGGAAATAACAGGATCGAGACCTGCGGCAAGTGCCATAAAGGAGCCAATGAGAAATTCATTCCTGCCATAACCCACAGACCGCCCGGGCCGATTCCTCACTATACTGAAAAGGGCCTGATCGTGCTCCTCCTCAGCACCTTCGCCTTTATCATCGTACACGTACTGCTTGAGGCGTTCTCCGACATAAGAGACTCCGTATTCAGAAAAGGGAGGAAAGAGTAATGAGCCAGACAAATGCAGAAACCACTCAGGGAATTCCGAAAGAGATAGAACGGTTCAACGTCACTTTCAGGATACAGCATGTCCTGATGTTCACAACCTTCCTCCTGCTGAGCTTTACCGGCTGGGGACTGAAATATGCACATGAGCCGGCAGGCATGTCGAGCATGTGGATTCGCGTATGGGGCGGCGCTGAGACAGCAGGCCTGATACACAGGATCGCAGGGGTAACCATGCTCCTCGACTTTATCTGGCATGTCCTTTATCTCGGGTATCTGTTTGCAACTAAGCAGATGACGATCAACCTGAAGACAACAGTAATTCCCCTTCCAAAGGATGTCTTTGACGTCATCAAGAATTTCATGTACTTCTTCGGACTGTCAAAGGAAAAGGCCAGGTTCGGGAAATATTCCTATGCGCAGAAATTCGATTACTGGGCGGTCTTCTGGGGCATGTTCATCATCGGCAGTTCCGGCTTTGCGCTGGCCTTCCCGATTCTGATATCGAACATCATCCCGCAGGCCATCTCAGGGTGGATATGGGAAGTGCTTTCTATCATGCATAGCGACGAGGCTCTCCTTGCTATCGTCTTCATTCTCTTCTGGCATTTCTACAATGAGCACCTCAAGCCCGAGGTCTTTCCAATGAGCTGGATATGGCTGAACGGAAAAATCTCGACCGAGCAGCTGAAGCACCATCACCCGATTGAATATGAGCTGCTCTTCCCGGAAGAAGCAAAGAAAAACACCAAGGATTAGGGGGTAATAATGGTGAGGATACTATCTATTTTATCCCTTGTATTCCTGCTTTCGTCATGCACCTGGAACGCGGGTGAAAAAGAAAAGGCGGAAAAGCCCACTGAGCCGCCTCTTATTTCATCCCTTAAGGATTCTTCTCTCCCCTGTTTCAGGTGCCACTCATATGAAAAATTTGCCCGGGATGAGGCCGGGAATTTTTCCCATCAGAAGCATATCGGGTTCGGGGTCCACTGCAACCAGTGCCACGTTATAAAGGCCCACAGGGAAATGCTTCTGAACAAGGATACCTGTAATAACTGCCACAAGATGACTGTAATTACCTTTGCGGGCTCAGGCATGCCGGTCAACTTCTCGCATCAGAACCATGCAAAGAAAAATGCATGCAGCGCTTGCCATCCCAAGCTCTTTCAGATGAAAAAGGGGGCGTCGAAGATCATCATGGATGAGATGTATAAGGGAAATTCCTGCGGAAGCTGCCACAACGGCAAGACGGCTTTTTCTGCAAAGGATTGTGCGAAGTGCCATAACATGACGGCACTGAATAAGGACTTCAGCTATGCCTCCACAGGCATGTCGCCGGCGATCTTCAGTCATCAGGTACATACGGCCATGTTCGAATGCGGCAACTGTCATACCTCTCTCTTCAAATACAAAAAAGACGGCTCAGGCATGAAGATGGATGATCTCTATCAGAACAAGTTCTGCGGAAAGTGCCATGACGGACAGACAGCGTTCGGTTCATCAGAATGCCAACGGTGTCACAAATAAGTAGTGATCTTCCGGAGACGGCACAAACCGTCTCCGGACTATCTGATCGGGTTATCAGTCGAAACTTCGCATTCCAGCAGATCAAGGAAAACATCTCACCTTTTTCAGTATCAGGCAAACTCGGCCAATAGTTAAAGCTCTCACATCACAGTAAAACTCGTTGACCAGAAATCATAGGCGCTTAAACTGCCAAATGGCGTTATTGCAAAGAGGAGATTGTAAGTCCCCGGAGGAAGAGATGCGACAGGCAGAACACCAAAAGGAGCTGCGTTTATGCTCAAAATATTTGTCATAAATGGCACAAGACCGACTGAGGCCAGAGTTTGCAGACCTGCAGGCGTCACAATGTAGATATTTATAGGATCTACTGCAGGCGCAGTGACGGCAAAGTATACGTCGATAGGTCCTGCAAACTGATCTGTCTGAAGCTGTATTGTCACTGTTGTTCCGCCTGCGGCAATGCTACCGACGGCAACCGGCATGGCCAGTGCCGGATCACTGCTTAGGACCGGAGAGACGATTGGCCCATATGCAGGGATAACCAGAGGGCTGTTTGGTAATGGTATAAGAGACGCGGCGGCATTGACAGTAATAGTTCCCTGCAT
>JACRHE010000124.1 GCA_016217695.1 Nitrospirota bacterium
AACGAAAAACAATTTCATTGTCCGCTTGTCGCCTTATGTCGTGCCCCTGTTTTGTTTCCTGATCCTATGGATATCGTTTCTGTTGGATGCGACCTATAAGCCTGTGGCCTTTGTGTTGGCCGGGCTGTTTTACGCCAACTTTATTTCAAATACAATATCCTCCCTTCATATGCAGCCTGATATACAGAAAAGCGGCGGCAGGTTAATAGCTTATCCGCTGATTTTCCTAATAAATATCGCGGGACTGGCTGTGATAGGCCGCATGGTGAGGGGTTTATGAGATGGGTAATCGGAAGGTTATAGACTATGCATGAATTTACAGAAAAACCAAGACAGAAGCGATTTACCCCGCTGCCTGAGGGTATGACTATATCCAAGGTGGGCATCGATCTGACCTGCCTTGTCCAGGAGGATATCGGTCCGCGCATCCTCGGAAGAGAAGATGAGCTGGCAAAAATCGCCGGTATCCTCTGCAGAAAGAGCCTGCGTAATATAATCATCACCGGTGATCCCGGTGTCGGCAAGACAGCCCTTGTCCGGGAACTGGCATGGTTTATCGCTGAAGGGCTTGTGCCGAAGAAACTACAAGAGACCAGGATCATTCAGACATCTTTTGCAGACATCTGGGCGCATGCTGCAACGGATTCTCAGAATACATGGCCGCTTTATTTTAAAACTCTGAAAGAACTCATCAGAGAGATCAAGGAAGTCAGAGCCATATTATTCTTTGATCAATTCCACAACATATTCGGTCATAACTATTCTATGGCTTACATTCAGCCGCATCTTGCAAAAGATTTGACGATCATAGGCGCGACTACTGACCGCGAATACCTCACATTCCTCAGCCAGGAGGGGGTAACAACAAGCATGTTCCGCGTGATCAGGATTCCGGAACCTAACGAAAAGACTACTTTGGCGATTCTGAAAGCTCAGAATATTGAGATGGGCAAGAATTATGGCTGCCTGGCCGATGAAAGTACGCTTGACTATCTGCTGCAACTGAGCAATGCCCACATCCGCTGGCAATGTCAGCCTTCGAAAGCTATAAATATTCTTGAACAGATTGCTGTGGACAAGAGTCTGCTTGATGAAAGAGAAGTTGTCATCTCCAAAGATGATGTAGGAAAAGCTGTATGCAATGTAGCCGGGATACCGAATGAAGCACTATCATCACCCAAAGAAAGACTGCAAGGCATGGAGGGCTTCCTGAAAGAGAAGATCCTGGGACAGGAACACGTCATCGCACGTGTTTGCAAAAGACTGTTTATCTCAAAATCGGCCTTAAGCGTCACGCCTGAAAGACCGGCGGGGGTTTTCATCTTTGCAGGGCCTACCGGAGTCGGCAAGACTGAACTCGCGAAGGAGCTTGCTGAGTATCTGACCGGCAATGAAAAGAATCTGGTCAGGCTTGACATGGCGGTCTACTCAAACGCTTATTCTGTGTATTCCCTTATAGGGGTACCCGGACGCCAGTCAACAGAAGAGAGGCAGCAAGTACCCCTTCTGACAAACATGCTCAGGACCCGGCCATATACGGTACTACTGCTTGATGAGATCGAGAAGGCACACCCTGAAGTGAGGCTTCTCTTTCTCAACGCTATTGATACGGGCCAGATGGTCGACAGTCTCGGCAACTCCATTTATCTTCGCAATACCGTCGTCATTATGACCACAAACCTCGGTTTTTCAGCCACTGATGCGAGAGCAATATTCGGGTTCGGTCGTGGTGAGGACGGGGCAGTCAAAGAAATGGAAAATAAAACTATGCGAGCGATTGAGGCGGTATTCCCTAAAGAATTTATAGGCCGCATCGACGATATACTATGCTTTCATCCGCTAAACCAAGGAAGCATAAGGGCGCTGCTATTGAAGAAAGCAGATATTCTTGAGAAACTGACAGACAAGCGCATTGTACTGACGGATGGAGCGATATCAGTTCTTTCCGAGAAATGTTTTTCTCTGGAATATGGGGCTCGTGAGTTGGCCCGTCGCTTTGATGAACATGTAGGCTTTAAAATTGCTCAGCTGAAGTATGCTGTAGAGTGGGAAGCTGTGAAGAGAATCATCGTGGACAAAACAGAAAATGCTGACGAATTGGAAGTGAAAAGTGAAGATCTCATCTCCGGCAAAGAAAAATATTCAGACCAAAATATTGGACGGTGGCATGAAGAGTGAACTTTATTTCGACATAAAGCCAAAATTTCCAGGCAGGTACCCTGTTTTGCCGTTGCGGGATATTGTTGTTTTTCCCTATCATATAGTGCCCCTTTTTGTTGGCAGGCAGAAGTCGGCTCTCGTTGTTGAACATGCGTTGCAAACTGACAAATTGGTTTTCCTGACCGCACAGCGAGACCTTCGCATAGAAGACCCGACCGCTGAGGATATCTATCCCGTTGGGACTGTCGGCATTATTCTGAGGATGATGAGAGATAAAGAATCGCCTGATAGAATGAAAATCCTCGTTCAGGGGATCTGCAAGGCCCGAATCCTTGGAATATTTCAGAGCGATCCGTTTTACATAGTGGTGCTTGGGAACAGGGAGTCTGAGAAATCAGAAAGGAGCAAGCCGGAGACCGAGGCTTTTATCTTACCCGTAAAGGAAAAACTGGACAAACTCATATCCGAACAAGGGGCAACGGTCCGGGCAGATATTATGGTCGTCATCGAGAATCTCGAAGACCCGGAGAAACTCGCACATCTTGTTACGGCGAATATTGGACTTGAGGTATCGCAGGCGCAGGAGATACTGGAGATCGGGGATCCGATTCAGAAGCTAATGAGAACAGGTGATATACTTGATGGGCTGATAAGACAGTATGGTGATTTTCAGTGACATGACGATTGAATGACCATGAAACGCGTAAATATAGAAATCAAAGCAAGCTGCAGGGATCAGAACAAGGTCCGGGAGGTTTTGTTGAGGTCCCGGAGTGCTGTCTTCATTGGGGAAGACCATCAGGTCGATACATATTTCAAAGTGCAGTGCGGCAGGTTGAAACTTAGGGAAGGAAATATAGAGAAGGCCCTGATCTATTATGAGCGCGAAGACGCTCAGGGGCCTAAAAAATCAGAGGTAATCCTTTACAAAGACCCGGCACCGTCCCTGAAGGATATCCTCACAAAGGCGCTGGGCGTTCGCGTGGTAGTAGACAAGCAGCGCGAGATATATTTTATCGATAACGTGAAATTCCATCTCGACACAGTCCAGGGCCTTGGCAGCTTCATAGAAATTGAAGCGATTGATGACAATGGGTCTATCGGCGAGGTAAGACTGCTGGTGCAGTGCAAAGAGTATCTTTCACTTCTTGAGATTACTGATGATCAATTGATTGCCGGATCCTATAGTGACTTGGTTCTAAAAACAGAGACAGACTATTAGAAAGGAGAAAAACAATCATGGGAGCACTAAAGTACAAAATCCTACGAGGCCTCAGTGAGGAGACACCAAAAGGCAACGATGGATTAGAGCGACTTGCCCGGGATGTGAATGAGCATATCTCGAAGGGCTGGAAGCCGCTTGGCGGTGTAGCTGTATGTCCAGTAGTCGGCCCTGCTTCTCAAGGGTCGACAAGAGATAACTGGTTCACCTGCTTTGCACAGGCCTTGATAAAGGAAGAATAGGTGCCTCCAGTCCCTAATTTCGGGGGGCGCAGGTTGCCTGTTACCTTTATAAAAAGCCGGATGAATATTCAAATACTACTGAAGTAGCATCTGTCCTGTTCTGATCTGACTATAGAGCGTCTTTAAATGCCTTGCCTGCCTTGAATTTGGGAGACTTGGAGGCTTTGATTTTAATGGTCTCACCTGTCTGAGGATTTCTGCCCTTCCTTGCGGCGCGTTTTGCAACCGAGAATGTTCCGAATCCCACCAGCGTTACCTTGTTACCCTTCTTCAACGCTTTCTTTATTCCATCCATGAATGAATCCATAGACTTCTGTGCTGCTGCCTTTGAAATGTCAGCATCCTTTGCCATTTTTTCTATAAGCTCTACCTTTGTCATGTTGCCTCCCATAGAGATAATTTGATACATGAAATTATACACGGAAAATATATCTGGAAGTCCAATAAAAAGGGGTAAAAATAGATCCGTAAGGATACAGTAGGAATCCGCTGCTGTGTTTGTTTAGAATTGTAAATGACTAAAATGGCTTCAGGAACCACTCACAAATGGACTTTTGCCCCCCGCTTCCGGCGTAATGCCTTCGGTTGGCGCTCGCAACCGGCCTTAATACGGATCAGGGAGGCAGTTTCAGAAATAAAGAAAGCGGCGCGCAAAGATCCTGTCCTGGCCGCGGAAGGCGCTGTAATGTTTCTGGAAAAGGTGTCTGCGGCTCTGGCCCAGGTGGATAGTTCTTCGGGCTCCATCGGAACTGCAGTGAATAATGCCATAGATACCCTGGTGCCCATTATTGCCGGGGCTCCGGCCGACAATGCAGTGCGTGATAAGTGGTTGGACCGTTTATGGCACGCAGTGGAGGATGATGAAATACCATATCTGGAGCTTCTGCCGGATTTTTGGGGTGAACTCTGCGCGACCACCGAGCAAGCCTCGCGGTGGGCTGATAGTCTTATTGAAATGGTCCGCTTGTCGTTGAGACCTCGCTCGGGGGGATATAGCTATTTTAAGGGCACGACAGCATGCCTGAGTTCCTTGTTTAAGGCCGGGCGGAATGATGAAATCCTGTCATTACTTCAACTTTCGCCAAATAAATACTGGTATTACAGGAAGTGGGGCGTTAAGGCCCTGGCAGCAATGGGAAGAAAGGCTGAGGCAATCCGATATGCTGAGGATTCCCGCGGCATTAATGAGCCCTCAGGCGCGATATCGGAAGTCTGCGAAGAGATCCTGCTTTCAAGCGGACTGGTATCGGAAGCCTATAACCGCTATGCCGTAGAGGTCAATCAGGGGACTACCTACCTTGCGACCTTTCGTGCCGTCGCCAAAAAATACCCTCCGATAACGGCAAACGAAATATTGAGTGATCTGGTCGCCAGTACTCCTGGGGAGGAGGGTAAGTGGTTTGCTGCAGCTAAGTCGGCAGGTTTATATGACGAGGCCATAACCTTAGCCAACCTAACTCCCTGTGATCCCAGGACACTGACACGAGCGGCAAAGGAAATGTCTGCGACCCATCCGAGTTTTGCAGTTGAAGCTGGCATGGCGGCTCTCAGATGGCTGGTCGAAGGCTACGGGTACGAAATTACTGCGCTGGAGGTTCGGGAGGCATACAACTATACCCTAATCGCTGCTGAAAAAAAGGGCTGCAAACAAGAGACATTTGAGCGCATCCTTAACCTGGTTAAATCACAATCCTCGGGTCAACGTTTTGCCGCAACCGTTATCGGCAGAGAGCTTGGGTTGCCTGATTTATGACGGGATAGCCTTGATGTTTCAACTCTTATCTCCGACTCCGAGGTAATATGTCTTAAGTAGTAACCTGAAATCTGACGACATAATATAAGGAGGAGTAGGCGATGTTTTCCATTCTTCTCCTCTCTATTCTTGTCATAAGTCTCGGGGCGAA
>JACRHE010000126.1 GCA_016217695.1 Nitrospirota bacterium
AGAAAGCGTGCCGGTCTTCCTGTTCCTGTTGAGAGAGACCAGAATCTTGACCAGACTTATGTCCTTGATATTACCTTTCAGTGGTATTTCCATGGTTATCCTCTTCTGCTGATTTTTTCAGGGACGACAGCTCTTCATTGAGACTGGTCCTCTCATGTTTCAAAGATTGCAGCTGGATGGAGATGTTATTCAATTCCTCAGACTGTTTTTCAATCGTAGATTGCAGGGCGAGGATATAATATCCCTCGAGCAGAACTGCAGCTATCAGAATAAATAAAAGGAAAAGCCTCAGGGCGAGTTGTATGCTCACCTCTCCGGCCTGCCCGCATGGACTTTCTGTTCTTAATCCCTGTGCGTAACGGATCACGAGTATCTTTTCACCGTAAAGCGCAGTATCTCTGTCTTTTCATCAGGCAGGATACAGGCCTTCATACGGGTAATACGCAGCTGCTCCTCAACCGTATCAACACCATCGAGGTCAGGCAGGAGAAGCCCCTTTTTGCAGCCGCTCACGAGGATAACGCCGTACTTCCCGGGATCGAGCTCGCTCATATCCTTTATCTTCTCAGGAGGGGAAAGGACATCCACGGAGTAAACAATGTCCGGCAATTCGTCCTCTGTGACCGGCATAAAGCGGGGGTCTTCTGTCGCAGCTGCTATGGCGTTGCGTATTGTTTCAGCGGCGATATTTCCGGTGCACGGAGAGAACGTGCCTATGCATCCACGTAGCTCACCATGTTTCTTGAGGCAGATAAATACACCTGCCTTCTCTGCCATCTCCTGCGGAAGCGGCTCAGGGACAGGTTTGACCTTTCGGTTTCTCACAAATTCCTCGACAGTATCCTTTGCGAGTTTGGCAAGGCTGTGCATCACTTCTCCCTGTTGAGAGAATAATCAGCTATAGCAAGCAGTGCTTCTTTCGCCTGTGTATCAGGGAAGGCAGAGAGCTCTTCCTTTGCATCGTCTATCAGGGACTGGGCCTTTTTAAACGAGGCTTCAATCGCTCCATAGTCCCTCAGGAGCGAGAGGATCCTTGAAAGACCGCCTTCGGAGAGGGCCTCGCCGAGGATCTGCTTTATCTCCAGTGCCTCCCCGTCGCCCGCAACCTGCAGCAGGTATAGCAGAGGAAGGGTTATTTTACCTTCTTCAAGGTCTTTGCATAGCTTCTTGCCGAGCTCTCCCTCATCCGCCATATAGTCCAGGATATCGTCCGCCATCTGAAAAACTATACCGGTCTTCATGCCAAAGGCCGCAAGGGAGTCTTCCCGATCCTTCGGGAGACCGCCGAGGATCGCCCCTATTCTGCATGCAGCAGAAATCAGGGCGCCGGTTTTTGCAGATATGATCTCGATGTATTCTGCTTCTGTTATGTCCGGATCGCCGATCCGGTTCAGTTGAAGTAGCTCGCCTTCGGTCATGGTAGTGGTCGCCTCGGAAAGAGCCTCCATAATCCGCTGATTTTTCTGCATCACGGCGACCCTTAATGCATTGGAGTACAGGAAATCGCCGACCAGGATCACCACCTGATTGCCCCAGACAGAGTTCGCAGTCGGCTTTCCCCTGCGCACCCCTGCTCCGTCCACCACATCATCATGCAAAAGGGATGCTGTATGAATGGACTCGATGATCCCGGCGATCTCAATATGAGCCTCGCCCTGATATCCGGCAAGATCAGCGCTGATAAGATGAAAAAGCGGCCTTAGCCTCTTGCCTCCGCTTGAGAGGATATAGTTGCCGATCAGGGGAATGGCAGGCACCTGGTTCTTGAAAAGCTCCCTGATCTTGAGCTCAACAAGCTGAAGCCTCTCGTCATAGACCTCAAAGACTCCCTGCAGGTCCAGTTTCTGATGGGGAGAAAGGGGATATTTGGGCATCAAGACAAGGGTCCTTTCATTGTTTGAGCTGAATTTTCAGCCTCTCTAAGTCTGCGCGCGGGTCTGCCAGCTCTTTCAGGTCCTCAGGCCTGAACGCACCCTTTTCTGTAATGATCGCTGTGACGTATCTTGCGGGGGTCACGTCAAAGGCAAGGTTCCTGACCTTTACCCCTTCAGGGGCTATCCTGCATTTGCCGAAGATATGGGTAACTTCCTCCGGCCCCCTCTCTTCAATGGGAATCTGATCTCCTGACTGGATCGAAAAGTCAATGCTGCTGAGCGGGGCTGCAACATAAAAAGGGATGCCGTGCTCTTTGCAGAGAACCGCGACAGAATAGGTCCCTATCTTGTTGGCTACATCGCCGTTGCGGACTGTCCTGTCAGTGCCCACAATGGCAAGATTTATCTCTCCACGCTTCATCAGGGCACCCGCCGTATTATCAGTTATGAGGGTCACAGGGATTTTTTCCTCCATGAGTTCCCAGGCCGTAAGGCGCGCTCCCTGAAGCACCGGCCGTGTCTCATCAGCGATGACGCTGAACTTCTTGCCCTGTTCCCGGGCAACAAGCATCGGGGCAGTAGCTGTTCCGTACCCGCCGGTGGCAAGAGACCCGGCATTGCAATGCGTAAGGACCGTGTCTCCTTCATGAATGAACTGCGCTCCCCATATCCCTATAGATCTGTTGATCGCTACGTCCTCTTCAAGGATCTTTTTTGCCTCTTCGATGAGCACGCCCTTGAGCTTCTCTATACTCTCATCCCGGTGATTCTCAAGAAAGGCCCTGATCCTGTCAACCGCCCACTGGATATTCACCGCCGTGGGCCTCGTGGCAAGGAGCGTATCACAGGCCGGTTCCAGTCTCTTCATAAACAGCTCAAAGCTGTCGGCCTTGATCTCCTGGGCAGCAAGGGCTAAACCCATTGCAGCAGCTATGCCGATTGCCGGTGCGCCTCTGATCCAGAGCTTTTTTATCCCCTCGGCAACCTTCAGGTAATCTTTACATTCTATATAGACAACCTCGATAGGCAGCCGTGACTGATCCAGCATATGCACCTTGCCATCAACCCATTCGATTGTCTTAACCATTCGTCCTCCGGAAATATTTCACTTATTATAAACTAAAGCAGCCTCAAGATACACCGCAAGCGGAGCGCTTACGACAAAGGGACAAAAGTGGTTATTATCAGAAACGAGGTCAGGACGATAATGGCAGCCACCGTGCCCCAGGAAACATAGTTATATCCCCTGCTGTTTACATAGTCTCCCATCAGCTGCCGGTTATTCACCAGGGAGATGGCATAGACAAGGACAAATGGCAGCAAGAGTCCGTTTATGACAGCTGAAAGCACCATGAGAAAGACGAGAGGCGCGCCGGGAATCAGTATTACAAGGGACGCCAGTGCAATTGTCAGTGTATATATCCACATAAACTGGGGGGCCTCTTTAAAGGTCTTATTCACCCCTGCCTCCCATCCCATTGCCTCGCAGATATAGTAGGCTGTGGCCAGAGGTACGATTATCGCGCCCAGAAGCGAGGCGTTGGCAAGACAGAAGGCGAAGATGAGAGATGCATAGTCACCGGCGAGGGGTTTAAGGGCAGCAGCAGCCTCTGCAGCCTCGTTTACCTTGACGTTATTCGGAAATAAAATGGTGCCGCAGGTCACGATTATAAAGAAACTGATTATGTCGGTAATGAAGCATCCGATGATCACATCGAGCTTTGAGGCACGGTAGTCCTCCTTGCGTATCCCCTTCTCGGCGATCGAGGACTGGAGATAGAACTGCATCCAGGGGGTAATTGTCGTCCCTATTATGGCTATACTCAACACGACATATTCAGAATTCCATTTCATCCTGGGTATAAGGGTTTCTTTCATGACCACGGGCCACTCAGGCCTGGCAAGCAGACCGGATATGACATAGCCGAAATAGATAAGACACGCCATCAGGAGTATCTTCTCAACAAAACGGTAGCTCCCCTTTGTGACCAGGATCCAGATGAATACCGCACCGACAGGGACCATGATATACCTGCTCAGACCGAGTATCTCCATGCTGGCAGCCCAGCCTGCCAAGTTGGCAACGGTATTGCCGAAGTTCGCGATGAGCAGACCAAGCATCAGATAAAATACTGACTTTACTCCGTAGTTCTCACGAATGAGGTCTGAAAGCCCCTTGCCGGTAACAGCCCCCATGCGCGCGATCATCTCCTGGATGACCACAAGGGCGACCGTTGTCGGGATGAGGGTCCATAGCAGGGAATAACCGAACCTTGCGCCGGCAACAGAATAGGTCGTAATCCCGCTTGCATCATTATCGATATTGGCAGTAATGATGCCGGGACCCATGATAGAAAAAAATACCAGAAATCGCTTCCAGCGGGTCACGCGTTTCTCCTCTTTCTCCTTGCAGAAGTCGGCAGGAGAATATCGATAATATCGTCAACCGTTATGATCCCGTGCATGTAGCCTTCGTCGTCAACGACCGGCAGGGCCAGGAGATTATATTTGGATATGATCTCTGCCGCGTCCATTTCGTCATCTCCCGGCGAGGCCGTCTTGAGGTTCGTCTCCATTATATCCGCAAGGAGGCAGTCCGGCTCGGCAAGGAACATCTCCCTCAGGGATGTGACGCCTATGAGTTTTTCATCCTTGTCAACGACATAGATGTAAAAAACATTCTCAACGTCTCTTGCCTCAATCTTGAATTTTTCCGAGGCCTCAAGGACTGTCATTGCCGGCGGGAAGGCTATATATTCGTTTGTCATCAGCCCGCCTGCGGTATCCTCTTCATGGCCAAGGAGCTCCTGGATATCCTCTGCGTCCTCTTTCTCAATATTCTCGAGGAGTTCCTTGGCCTTTTCAGTAGGAAGGTCGCTAAGGATGTCTGCCGCATCGTCAGGCGGCATCTCTTCGATGATGTCCGCGGCCTTTTCCGTATCCATGGCATTGATGATATCCGCCTGCATCTCGGGCTTTAATTCGGACAGTGCCTCTGCCGCAGTCTCTATATCGAGGTCCTTGAAGAGATGAGCTCCTTCTTCCCTCGATACCTGGCTGATGATATCGGCGATATCGGCAGGATGAAGCTCAGAAAGCATCTGCCGCGGCACAGTAAGGGTTATGGCATTGAGTTTCGGCCTCAGAGGCTGGATATAGTTCCAGCTTATAAGGGTAAACGGGAGGGTGGTCTTGAATACGCTCAGGAATTCATCGCTCCCGCGCTCGATACCCAGCCGCCTGAGGATCCCCCTCATTCCCACGTCAACAGCGATGAGTACGGCATCTTCATTATACCCCTCAAGTTTAATGTCGTTGACCCGCACCACTTTTGCACCGTTGGCGTCAACAATCTGCTTGTCGAGGATATCCCGTACGATAAGAAGGTCATCTTCCCTGAATTCATACGGCTGAAGACTGTCGCGGTATGCCTTTGAAGATATTATCTTTTTGTTAAAGATGTTCAGGTCCGACCAGGAGAGATAAAAAAAACGCTTCTTCCTTTCGATTATCAGAGCTGAGACCCTTGGAAGCGGATCTCCCTTGACAATGACAAAATCCTTTACCTTCCCCAGCTCTTCACCTCTTGGATCCAGCACTGTCTTTCTGATAATCTCGCTCGAAAATACTTCACCCAAAAAAGGCATTTTCACTCCATGGAATAGTTATTGGGAACCGGGGCGCTGCCTATAAAGTATAGCCGTATGGGCCCTGTTTCAGCAACAGTTTTGTGAGCGCCAGGAAAGGGTTTGAGGGCAGCGGTCTTCTACTGGAATTCATAGGAAACCGCGTGCTACAATACCCAATCTTTTCTGTCACGGGGGAAGCAATAATGGCTGAAGTAGTACCTTTTAAAGGCATTCTGTTTAACGTCTCCCGGGTTTCCGCCAGTTCCGGAGAAGACCTGCTGGCGCCTCCCTACGATATAATTACTTCAGAACAGAAGGCGGAACTTTACGCCAAAAACACCTATAATATCGTCCGGGTGGACTTCGGCAAGGACCTCCAGGGTGACAATGAAAGCGAAAACAGGTATACGAGGGCAAAGGCGTATCTCGATACATGGCTTAACGAAAGGGCCCTCATAAGGAGTTGCAATCCGTGCTTTTATTCTTATGAAATATCGTATAAGATTGATGATAAGGATAAGACCCTAAGAGGGTTTCTCGGGCTTGTCAGACTTGAGGAGCTCGGAAAGGGCAATATTCATCCCCATGAATATACGCATTCAAAGCCCAAGAAAGACAGGCTTAACTTAATGAGAATTTGCCATGCAAATATAAGCCCGATATTTTCGCTTTACAACGGGAGGGACAAAATAGCCTCAAAAATACTGTCTGACGTTAACAGGGCATCACCATATATAGAGGCAAAGGACGGCGATGGCTCAATCCACCGGCTGTGGGAGATAACAGACCAAAGCTCAATCGGGTCTATACAACAGGAGCTTGAAGGAAAGGCTGTATTCATCGCAGACGGCCATCACCGGTATGAGACGGCTTTGGAATATCAGAGAGAAATGCGGCAGAGGGAAGGAGACTCTGACAGGCCAAGGCCGCATGACTATGTTCTCATGTTTATCGCAAACATGGCTGACGAAGGCCTTACAATCCTGCCGACTCACAGGCTTGTAAAGAATATCCCTCCGGATACTCTGGATCTTCTCTCAAATGATTTCGAGATACAGGAAATTCGCAACAACTTTGACATTACGGGGGCAATTGCAGGAAAAAGGGATGTTTACGGCCTTTATACTGGCGGAGATACCTGGTACCGGCTGAGCTATAAAGGTGAAGGCATCCACGGAGTGCCTCCTCCTTTGAAAAACCTTGATGTGACGATCCTCCATGATCTCATATTCAAGCAACTACTGGATATCGAGAAGGTTTCCTATGAAATGGATGTCGGCAAGTGCTTACAGATGATACGGGAAAAAGAGTTTGAAGCAGCCTTTTTCCTCAATCCCACTCAGGTCTATGACGTTGAAAAGGTGGCACTTGCGTCCCTGCGCATGCCGCCCAAGTCAACATATTTTTATCCAAAGCTCTTGACAGGTTTAGTCATTAATATTTTTGAAAACACCTTTTAAAGGAGGTCTTTATGTCAGTTCGTGTAGCAATTAATGGTTTCGGCAGGATCGGAAGGAATTTTCTCAGGACAAGCAAAGGCAATAGTGCATTTGAGATCGTTGCAGTCAATGACCTCACCGATGCAAAAACCCTGGCGCATCTTCTGAAGTACGACTCGGTACACGGGATTTTTCAGGCAGATGTTAAGGCCACAGACAACAGTCTGATCGTAGATGGTAAAGAGATAAAGATCTCGGCAGAAAGATCTCCGGAGAAGCTCCCGTGGAAAGACCTGAATGTGGATTTTGTAGTCGAGTCCACCGGCCTATTCACTGACAGGACTAACGCAGCCAAGCATCTCGATGCAGGCGCAAAATGGGTCATTATATCAGCTCCGGCAAAAGAGCCTGATGCGACTGTCTGCATGGGGATTAACGAAGAAACCCTCGACCCTGCAAAGCACAAGATAATATCGAACGCATCATGCACGACAAACTGTCTTGCCACTGTTGAAAAGGTCCTCCATAATGAGTTCGGCATCATCAGGGGGCTGATGACAACGGTACATTCCTATACCAATGACCAGAGGATCCTCGATCTCCCCCATAAAGACCTCAGAAGAGCCAGGGCTGCTGCTCTTTCCATGATCCCTTCCACAACCGGTGCGGCAAAGGCTATCGGCC
>JACRHE010000127.1 GCA_016217695.1 Nitrospirota bacterium
CAGTTTGCCAAGAAAGACGACATCAACCGCAAATGGTATGTTGTTGATGCCAAAGATGCAGTGCTCGGAAGGCTTGCCGTTAAGGTGGCCACAGTATTAAGGGGAAAAAACAAGCCGGTTTTCACGCCTAATGTCGACACCGGTGATTTTATAATAGTGATCAATGCCGATAAGGTAAGGCTTACCGGAAATAAAGTGACCGACAAGGTCTATTATCATCATTCAGGGTATGTCGGCGGCATAAAGGCAGAGACCGCGAAGGAATTGTTTGAGAAAAAACCTGAAAGGATCATAGAGAAGGCTGTATGGGGGATGCTTCCCAAGAACAGGCTCGGCAGGACAATGATAAAAAAACTGAAAGTATATAAGGGCTCAGAGCATCCGCACAAGGCTCAGTCGCCTGAAATCTTACAATAAAAGGAGCTTCAATGGCTGAAATTACATATGCAGCAACCGGCAGGAGAAAGACTTCAATAGCGCAGGTGAAAATCTCATCCGGCTCGGGCAAGATCGTCGTAAATAAGAAACCGATCGATACGTATTTCACGAGGGAGACGCTCAGGATGATCATACGTCAGCCGATCGACCTCATAGGCGCAACAGGAAAACATGACATCTCCGTCAAGGTCTTGGGCGGCGGCGCAACAGGCCAGGCAGGCGCTATAAGGCACGGCATCTCAAGGGCCCTTACAAAGATGGATGCTGATCTCAGGGGCAAACTGAAAAAGGAAGGCTTCCTGACCAGGGATCCGAGAGAGAAGGAGAGAAAGAAGTACGGCCTGAAGGGCGCAAGAAAACGCTTCCAGTTCTCGAAGAGATAACCTTTCCTCAAGAGCGAAAGCTCACAGGATAGACAGGATAAGAGGCTCGTTCTTCAGACGAGCCTCTTCTTTTTTATTCAAACGATTAACCTTACAAGGGGGTATAATCAGACATGCTAAGGATCGCCATATGCGGTGGCAGCGGATATACCGGCATAGAGCTTTTGCGCATTCTCGCAGGTCACACAGAGGCCAGAATAACCGCTGTCACCTCTGAAAAATCAGCGGGAAAAAGTATTCATGAGGTGTTCCCTCATCTGCATGCCTATAAAGACCTGGTCTATGAACCTCTGGACAGGAAAAAGCTGCTCGAAAAAGCGGACCTCTTCTTTCTTGCGCTTCCTCATGGAGCGTCTCAGGAGGCGGTGCATTTTTTCTTCGGCAACAACAAAAAGGTGATAGACCTTTCAGCAGATTACCGTCTTTCAGATGCCGGAACATATGAAGCGTGGTACGGTCTGCCGCATGCATATGTACCGACACTCAAAAAAGCGGTCTATGGCCTCCCGGAGATCTACAGAAGCAGGATTAAAAAGGCGAAGCTGATCGCAAATCCGGGGTGCTATCCGACAAGTGCGATACTCGGCCTCCTGCCGTTGGTAAGGAACAAGGTCATCGATTATTCTTCTATCATTATTGACTCTAAGTCAGGCACGAGCGGGGCAGGGAGAAAGGCGGACCTGGCCGTGTCATATTGTGAGGTAAACGAGGGGTTCAAGGCATACGGCATCGGCACCCACAGGCATACCCCTGAGATTGAGCAGGAAGTCTCTAACCTTGCGGGTAAAAAGGTGACGGTCAATTTTACGCCTCATCTCCTGCCTGTTGACAGGGGGATATTGACGACCATATACGCCCGTCCTGCGAAAAAGATATCTGAAAGCGAACTGAGGGGCATGTATCTGAGGGCATATAAGAATGAACCGTTTGTGAAGGTCCATAAACCAGGAGTTTATCCGAACATTAAAAATGTGCGGGGAACAAACTTCTGTGAGATCGGCCTTAAACTCAACGAGCGGACCAATACCCTCATCATCGTGACTGCTATAGATAATCTCGTAAAAGGCGCTTCAGGCCAGGCAGTCCATAACATGAACATCATGATGGGGTTTGGCGAGACAGAGGGGCTTCGGTCTCTTGCCATCTTCCCCTGAGACCGGCTCATGACCATCGCTTAATTCTTATGGATAAGGAGAGCACGTAACATGTCAAAGGAAATGGATAAGACTAAGTCTCCAAAGGGATTTGTTTTCTCTACAGTCGAGGCTGCTATAAAGAAGCCGGGCCGCAGGGATCTGGCGCTCATCTTCTCCGAGGTCGAATCCTCAATTGCAGGCACCTTTACAACCAATGCTGTTAAGGCGGCGCCGGTGAGGCTCTGCATGGCAAAGATCCGGACCTGCAGGGGTCAGGCGATAATAGTCAACAGCGGAAACGCAAATGCATGCACCGGAAAGAAGGGCATGACTGATGCGCGTGATATGGTATCCCTGACAGCCAAACAGCTGGGGATATCTGCCTCGCTCGTCTATCCCTGTTCTACGGGCGTAATAGGGACACCCATGCCTATGGAAAGGCTTACACCTGCCGTTATTCAACTCAGCAGGCATGCAGGAAATGATACTCTGGAGGATGTCGCCCGGTCGATCATGACAACAGATACATTTCCAAAAATCGCACACAAGAGGGTGAAGGTTGGTAACGCGATTGGAACTATATCAGGGATCTGCAAGGGAGCAGGGATGATCGCACCCAATATGGCGACAATGCTCTGCTTCATCCTGACGGATATAGCAGTAGAGAAGAAGGCGCTCAGCTCTGCTCTTAAATCATCGGTAAGTAAATCCTTTAACAGGATAACCATTGACGGCGATATGTCCACGAATGACACTGCCCTCATAATGTCAAACGGGGTGATCGGCAACAAGCCCCTGACGAAGAACTCTGCCGGGTTCCATGCATTTCAGAAGGCGCTTGATGATTTGACCTATGAGCTTTCAGGGCTCATCGTCAGAGACGGTGAAGGGGCTACAAAGCTTGTTGAAGTTGTCGTCAGGAATGCAAAGAGCGAAGATGACGCAGAGAAGGCCGCATTTGCAGTAGCAAACTCCAGTCTTGTCAAGACAGCCGTATACGGCAATGATGCCAACTGGGGAAGGATAATGGCGGCAGCCGGGTATTCAAAAGCGAAATTCGATCCTGAAAAGACCGACATCTTCTTCAATAAGGTCCAGGTCGTGAAAAAAGGCGTTACGAATAACAAGGATAAGGAAGCGACTGAGGAGATAAAAAAGGAGAAACTGAGGATTACGGTTGATCTTCATGCTGGAAAGGCGTCAGCAAAGGTCCTCACCTGTGACTTTACCGAGGACTATGTCAGAATAAACGCAGAGTATAGGACATAACTTAATTTATCTGCGGTTACTTCCTGATCCCGGATATGGCAGCGGCCTGAATAGCCTTTCGCGGCGATATAAAATGGCATCGGAAGCTGCAATAATATATCTTTAAGACGATGCCCTGAGACCGGCCTACTGCTCACTTGACGCCATGCCCTATCAAATCTTATCGCATTGAAAGGGTATAAAGGGCGCCTGCCATATCCTTCATGCAGGGACAATAACCGTCTTTAGTCTGAAAGTTTATTTAGGCTAATCAATGCCGAGGGTATCCAGAATGCCATACAGGGATCGGACAGCCTCAGAATCAGCAGGCAGATCTATGATCGCCCTTCCCTGAAGATCAAAGTCGAAGATATTGCGGTCCTGAGGAACAATTCCGGCCACCTCAAGACCCAGCTCCTGCGCCAGATTCCCAAGTTCCTGCCCCTCGGTCCCTGAGACACGGTTGATAATGAGGGCATGCCTCCCGACATCCAGATCGAGCTCTTTTACAAGGCTGTCGATCCGCTGCGCGGTCTTAACCCCCCTCACTGTAGGATCACTGACGATCAGAAGGAGATCGACCTTGTGAGTTGTCCTCCTGCTCAGGTGTTCCATGCCAGCTTCGTTGTCAATTACAACATAGGAATATGTCTCGGACAGCTTATCCGTATATTTTCTTATGATGTTGTTGGCAGCGCAATAACACCCAGGGCCTTCAGGCCTCCCCATCACCATCAGGTCAAATCCTTTTGACTCTATGACAGACTGCTGAACCTGATAATCAAAGAGCTGCTCCATGGACATGCCTCCGGGCCTTTCAGCCCCGCTCCTTATGGTCTGAAGCGACTCCTCCCTCAGATGACCTATCGTAGCATGGACCCTCACACCCAGAGCATCGTTAAGACATGAATTGCTGTCGGCATCAACAGCGAGCACCGGCCTTTTCCTTTTCTCGATAAGATATTTTACGGTCAGGGCTGCTATGCTTGTCTTGCCTGTCCCACCCTTCCCTGCAAGCGCTATTACAAATGCCATATACAAACACCTCTCTTGAATTTCTCTTATTATATCTTTTTTGGAGCGGCAACTGAAATATTCCGTCCTTCCAAAACCCATCAGCAACTTTGAGGGAATGCATTCGAACGGATTCAGCGGGCCGTATTGACTCACCCAAAGGGTGAGGCGGCCCGGTGCCTCGGAGGGAGCTTCGACCGAGAATGAGAAAGAATGCCGTTCCCGCAAAGATTTCAGTTTATTGACGGGGATTTGGTTCTTTTCATTCATCTTGTTGTGATGTTAAAATAACCGAAATTTATAACGAAGGGAAACTCTATGCTTCCATTTTACCTAAACGCCAAGACCATATCCGATGCATGGTTCCAGCTGATCTATAATATCTTCGAGCATTCATACGAGCAAAAAATACAGAGAGGCTCGTTCGAAAAAGAGCAGTACCGGCTTCAGTATCCGGGGATGGCTGTCTATATCGAGCACCCGGGCGAGGATATCATACCTGTAATGCCTGCAGGGTCCATCATACCTGCACCGACTACCCTGGATTATATAGAAGACTATTTTGCCAACTACCTGATGGACCCTGAGCTGTCAGAGAACGAGACCTACAAGTATGCCAGCAGGATCCACTTCCCGATGCCCAAAGGCGGGACCCAGCTTGAGCGCGTGATAGAGATGCTCAGGGAGACGCCCCTGACGAATCAGGCGATAGTCGAGATAGGCTCTCCTGAAGACCATGATGTCTGCATCGGCAACGACGGCAAACTCGATCCTCCATGCCTTCGCCTTCTGGATTTCAAGGCCATACCTTCGGGGGATGATCTTGCACTTACAGTCAGCTGCTACTTTCGTTCATGGGACTTATGGGCCGGGTTTCCAACGAACCTCGGCGGCATTCAGCTTCTCAAAAGTTATGTAGCAGGAGAGGCAGGACTGAAGGACGGCCCCATGTTCGCTTATAGCGCAGGGGCCCATATCTACGGATATCAGGAAGAGATCGCAAGACTCAGGACGCTTAAGACTGATAAGAGCCCAAAGTAGTTGTTGCAACAGAATTCTGACTCCCGGCCACATAATTCATAAATTTCAGGGGTATGCCGAAAAAAGCTTTTCGTCTGTCCGGGGATGCCATCACATGATTTTGCATTGTGTGCTCTGAACAAGCAGCAGGATATTCCGATAACTGGAGCTTACGAAAAGTTTTTGAGGCAGTAGCCCTGAAATAATTGTTGTTTGAATAAAATGGGTTAGGAAGAGGCGGTCAGCCTGATAACGTCGTAGCATTTCTGGCAGAGCTCAGGCTCGTTCTCAAAGGTCCCGACCTTTGTGCTCCAGTTCCAGCACCTCTGGCACTTGTTTCCGGCTGCCTTCTCAACAGAGATGCGGAGCCCCGGTATCAGGCTGCTCTCATATGCGTCGGAAAGAGGTTCGCTGCTGATCTCGATCTCTGAGATGAGCAGGAACATCGGGAAAAAAGAGACATATGCTTCAGCGAGGGCCTTATAAGAATCAGGGACATTCATCCTGATCCTGGCCTCGAGCGAATTGCCGATAAACTTCTCTGCCCTCTTGATCTCAAGCGCCTTATTTATATCATCCCTGAGCACAAGGAGGTTCTTCCAGCGCTCTTCCAGTTCAGGATCAATGAATCTTTGGTCAGCCTCGGGGAACCCTGACAGGAACACCGATTCTTCTGTCTCCTGACTTCTGACTTCTGTCTTCTTTCGCCGTACGTGCTCCCAAACCTCCTCAGCTGTAAAAGACAGTATGGGAGCCATGAGCCCCGTCAGTACTGAAAGTATCTCGGACAAGACCCACTGGCTTGACCGTCTCTCAACAGAATCCGTCTTTGCTGTATAGAGCCTGTCTTTAAGGATATCGAGATAGATCGAGCTCATATCAACCACGCAGAAGTTATGGATGGAATGAAAGACCTCGTGGAAGCCATACTCTTCATAGGACCTTGTTACTTTCCTGATCAGCCCCTGAAGCCTGCTCATCGCCCATCTGTCTATCTCCTGAAGGCTTCCGCTATAGTCCCTGCTGTCGAAATCATGGAGGTTGCCCAGCAGGAACCTGCAGGTATTCCTGATCTTTCTGTACGCCTCGGTCAGCCTGTTAAGTATCTCCTTGGATATCCGGATGTCGTCCTGGTAATCCTCTGCCGAAACCCAGATACGAAGTATCTCCGCCCCGAAGTTCTTGATGATCTCCTGAGGAGCTATGACATTGCCGAGGGACTTTGACATCTTCTTGCCTGAGCCGTCAACTACAAAACCATGTGTAAGGACAGTCCTGTACGGCGCCTTCCCTCTCACACCAACAGAGGCAAGGAGCGAGCTTTGGAACCAGCCCCTGTGCTGGTCGCTGCCCTCAAGATACATGTCAGCAGGCCATGTCAGCCTCTCATCACGCTCCACAACTGCTGCATGGCTGACGCCTGAGTCAAACCAGACATCAAGGATGTCCGTCTCCTTGGAGAAATTCTTGCCGCCGCATTTTTTGCACGCATGCCCCGCAGGCAACAGCTCCTCCACCGGTTTTATAAACCATATGTCCGCGCCGTTTTTCTCAACAAGATCCACAATAGAGTCAAGGACATCACTGTCGTCTATGAATTCCCCGCAGTCTTTGCAGCTGATAATAGTGATCGGAACTCCCCAGTTTCTCTGCCTCGACACGCACCAGTCAGGCCTGTTCGAGACCATTCCATAGATCCTCTCCCTCCCCCAGCGCGGTACCCAGGCAACACGATTGATCTCCTCAAGACAGTTTTTCCTCAGATCATTATGCTCCACAGAGATAAACCACTGCTCTGTTGCGCGGAAGATGACAGGTTTTTTGCATCTCCAGCAGTGCGGGTAGGAATGGGTTATCTTTTCCTCTTTTATCAGCCTGCCGCTGTCCTTCAGCTTCTCAATTATCACTGCATTTGCCTTGAACACAAACTGGCCTTCGAGGTCCCCTGCCTGTTTGGTGAATTTGCCTTTGTCATCAACAGGGGCATAGATATCCAGGCCGTATTTAAGACCCGTGAGATAGTCGTCTTCTCCATGTCCGGGCGCTATATGCACGACACCGGTTCCTTCCTCAAGAGAGACGAACTCACCGAGCACTGCCTTTGATTTCCTGCCTATAAAAGGATGATCGGCTGACATGCCCTCGAGGTTCCGGCCTGCAGTCCTGGAGATCACCGTACCGTCGATACCTGCCCTCTCCTTCAAGGCCTCAAGCCTGCCTTCGGCAACAATGTATACCTCACCGCCCTGTTCAACAGCAACATAGTCAAAATCAGGATGAAAAGCGATGGCCAGGTTTGCAGGCAGGGTCCACGGTGTCGTGGTCCAGATAATAACAGATACCGTCTTTCCTGCCAGAGCAGGCAGATATCTTCCGAGGTTCTCCTGATCAATACCGAACTTTACGAAAACAGATGGCGATTCCTTGTCTGCATATTCGACTTCGGCCTCGGCAAGGGCGGTCACGCAGGAAGGGCACCAGTGAACCGGTTTTTTACGTTTCTGCACGTATTTGCGTTTCACAAAGGCATTAAACTCCCGCACAATAGAGGCCTCATAATCATAGCTCAAAGTCAGATACGGCCTTTCCCAGTCCCCGAAGACACCCAGCCTTTTAAACTCCTCTCTCTGGATATCCACAAACTGGGCGGCATATTCTCTGCAGAGCTTTCTCTTTTCGATTATCCCTATGGAATCTTTTTTATCTCCGAGGTTCTTGTCCACCTGAAGCTCTATCGGAAGGCCGTGGCAGTCCCAACCCGGAATATAGGGGGAATAGAAGCCGTTCATCGTCTTATACTTGACGATGATGTCCTTGAGTATCTTGTTGAGGGCATGCCCCATATGCAGATGGCCGTTGGCGTATGGCGGGCCGTCGTGGAGTATATATGATTTCCCTGATCTGTTCTTCTCCTGCATCTTCTGATAGACCTTTTTTTCTTCCCACGCCCTGAGCATCTCCGGCTCCCTCTGCGAGAGGTTAGCCTTCATCGGGAAGTCGGTCTGGGGAAGGTTCAGGGAATCTTTATAATCTTTTGCCATAGCTTAAAAAAATACCACTACGAAGGTTTTAAAGTCAAGAAAAGGGTAGATGAACGCGTGTCTTTTCGTAAGTCCGCCGTTGAGCCGTGCTGCATTGGCCGTGAGCAATGTTCTTTCCGGAAACTGTGACGCCGGGCAGGCCCCGTATGGCATAATAGTGCATGAAAGATATCGTCAAGCTTCTCAACAACAACAGGCAATGGGCGAATCGCATGATGAGCGAGAACCCGAACTTCTTCAGCAAGCTGAAGAGACAGCAAAGGCCGAAGTATCTCTGGATAGGCTGCTCAGACAGCAGGGTTCCGGCAAACCAGATAACCGGCCTGCTGCCGGGCGAGGTATTCGTCCATCGGAATATTTCCAACCAGGTCATCAACACTGATATGAATCTGATGTGCGTACTGCAGTATGCCATTGAGATATTGAGGGTCAGGCACATTATAGTGTGCGGCCATTATGACTGCGGCGGGATAAACGCCGTGATGGACCATAAGATCAGCGGGCTCCTGGAGCATTGGCTTGAAAACGTCAAGGTACTGAAATCGAAACAAAGCGCGGTGACGGCTGATCAGATGAGCGAGCTCAATGTGATGGAGCAGGTCAAAAACCTGACAAATAATACAATCGTCCAGAAGGCATGGAGACAGGGAAGAAAACTCTACATCCATGGCTGGATCTATTCGATCTCAAACGGCTTGATTAAAGATCTGAAGGTAACCAGCAGGGGCTTAAGTAATCAGAAGCAATGGTAACAGTTTAGTCGATACCGCCTCAGACAACAGGGGCTATCTGGAAAGGGTGTCAAACCACAATCGAAATGTCCTGATCCCCCTCTTGAACTTATTGTATCATGACAAAATATTACAGTTGAACTGAAGCCTAGTCAATTTCATAAGAAGGGCCTCTGACCCTGAGGCGAGAAAGCTTAACCTCCGCCGGACTGCCGCTGGGCCTTGCATCAGTAATCCCAATCTGCCCTTTCCCGAAATTCGCACTTTTCAAGGACTAAAAAAAGTGTTATTGTAGGAATCAAAATATGGGAAAACCTGAAGAAAACCTGACCAACAACGCAACCCCGTATTATTTGGCTGACTAACATGAGTTTTCGGATATTAGTCGCATTGACTGAATGGATAACATTACAAAAAGAGTATTAGGCAGAAACTGGCTAATAACTTGTTAGTGTCGGGAGAGATCAATGACAAATAAAATTTCATTCTCCGAGCTTGAAAAATGCGGTTGGTTCGAAGGCTATCCCGAGTCGCTGCGAAATACCGTCAAGGAAAAAGTAGAAGGAGAAGAAAAGGTATATGGGTTGGCTCTCGCCGGTGGTGATGCTGAAAGCATAAACCAGGAGGGCGATTACGTTAGATACTATATCAACGATTTTGCTACGGCATCGAGAGGGTTGTTTTCCCCAGAGGGCGTGTCTGAAAAGTGGAGAAAGATAGATGATTACATGTCTGAGGTCACTCTATCGTTCAGACACGATAACAAAGACTATAACATTTCATTTGAACAACCCGACGATTATATGAACCCATTGGTGCTTGAGTTGATCAATCGGGTTTTGGAGGATGGCGGCACGCCTCTGCGTCTCATAAAATTGGAGATCGGATCTCAAGACGAATATTACGCTCTGACGACATTAGACGCTTACATCAAGGCGTATAGATCAAATCTGTTGCCGAAGTGGAATCTTGATCCCTTTGATGAAGCGCTGTGGTCGTCGGAGCCCGAATCTTTGAGCCTGAGCTGGCATTTGAAGAGAATAAAGACAACCGACAGGAAAGCGTCTCAAAAGCCAATGTATCGTTTCTATGGGCTGCAAGCCTCTGCAAAACACCATCTGAGGAGTTCAGTCCGAAATCTGTCGAGCAATATTAAAAAAATATATCAGGTCCATATGGTTTTCGTTGCCTCATTTGCCTTGCTGAACTATTACAGTTGGGAAATCTATAGATCATTGCTCACCTCCTCACCCCTAGACTCTGCAAACCTGGGCATTGTTCTTTCCCGTCTTTTCATCTGGGCGTTCAGTTATAAAATATGCTTGGATACAGACAGGCGAGCAGCCTATTTACTGATATCGTTGTGTGCCTTATATTTCGTGCTTTTTGGTCTGCCAATGATCGGCTTGGTTTTGGTTTTGTTTATGTACTTGAGTGACAAGATAAGACTAAGAAGATTTAAAAAGGAGTTGAGAGAGGCACTCGAAGAGGCGGGCTCTAAGAACAAACACTAACAGATCGCTCGACCCGATAAACGAAGGGTCAAGGGGTCTTGTTTATTGCAATAGAGGCTGAAGGATGCAGCCGCCAATTCAAAGCCACGGCTTAGGACACCTTGAAATAAAAAAATATAGAGAACTATAGCCACCGAAATAAAAATTTGTTAAACTAACATCAAGAGACGAATAAGGAGTTATAAGGATGAGTAAAATAAATCAAATTGAAAAAGAAGTTCAAGGATTAAAACCTGATGAACTCCAGGCTTTTCGGAAATGGTTCTGGGATTTCGACGCAGAGGCGTGGGACTGCCAGTTTGAGAAAGATGCGATGACGGGAAAACTCGACTCACTGGCCGAAGCAGCCCTCAAATCGTTTAAGTCAGGTCATTGCTCTGAAATTTGAAGCATTTTGCCTCACCAGAGTTTTGGGGACTCTATAGGGCACTTCCGCAGTCTATCCAAGACCTTGCAGACAGAAGTTATGCGTTGTTAAAGAATGACCCTCGTCATCCCTCGCTGCACCTGAAGAAAGTTGGCCGTTATTGGTCTGTCCGTGTCGGTCTTCATTATCGCGCCGTTGCTGTTTAAGTTCCCAGTGGACTGCTTTGGTTTTGGATAGGCAGCCATGAAGAATACAATAAACTGATGGGTTAACAAAAAAATCAACCCGACTGGTGATATGCCTGTTTTGGCTTGCAAGAGGCTGTTCACCAGCGGGTTATTTAGGTCGTTATGAATTGAAGGAAGATACAGGATGCCTGCTTCCAAGATGGAA
>JACRHE010000128.1 GCA_016217695.1 Nitrospirota bacterium
AGGGTATGTTATCGGAGATGCTGCAAGGCCTGCGCATATAAAATTTTCTCTTGAAAAGGAGAGGGCTACCTGGCTTGTCAGCAGGACAGAAGGGTTCCAGGCTGTTTATTAGAGACGCTGTGTGTGCGAGGACAACACGATTTCAATAAAAGGAGTAAAGACATGAAGACCATTTTGGTGACACTTGCGTTTTCTTTTTCTTTATTATTAGCGATTGCCTCTGCCCAGGACTTGAGGAGCCTGCCTGCCGAGGACCTGAAGAAACTGATGGATACAGGCGCCAGGATAGCCCTTGTCGATGCCAGGACCGAGAAGGAATATGGGGAGGGGCATCTGCCTAAGGCCATAAATATTCCCTTTGCCCAATTTAATCTGATGGGCAGGATGCTCCCGAAAGACAAGGGCGTCCATGTGATTTTCTACTGCAGAGGGTATTCCTGAAGCCTGAGCAAGGAGGCAGCGGCCGCTGCCAGGAAGGCCGGATATACGAACCTGAGCGTGTTTCCGGGCGGTTTTCCTGAGTGGGTATCTAAGGGATTCAGGGTAGAGAAATAGAAGGTTGAGGTCCCCTTTTTTGTGTAATGAATTACATAAAGTGGAAGGCCGTTACATAAGCGCCTGCTCTTGTCTGACCTGCCGTAGGACATAATGTTCTGATTTTAAAGGGAAAATTATTGTGAACAGGATATTGTATCGTGGTATATTCTTTGCTAAAATCTAAGAGCACGGAAGAATCTTCATATACAGAGGATTTCCATGAATAATAGTGAGGCAGTTAAGGAGGAGGCCGGCATGAAAAAAATCATCTTTGCATTATTTCTGGTTCTCATAACATATACAGTATCTGCTGCATATGGAACAAGACATTACTATGTCACCGGCAGGGTGGATGCCGTAAACAGTGCCGGCATCACAATAGACGGAGCCCGGTTTCATCTGGCAGCCCATGAGAGGGTGAAGATGCCTGCAGCCGAAAGGTCTGCCGGGGCCAGAAGCGATGAGGTGGAGCCGGTCTTTAAGGTCATTATCCAGACCAGGAAAGGCGGCGTTTATCAGGAAACCGCGGGCAAATTTGTCGATCTGCATCCCGGAGATTATGTGAACGCCAAACTGGACGGCAATGTAATTATCGAAATTACGGTTGAGAGGTGGAAGAGATGAAAACGCATGGATACTTCAAAGCCCTGATCTGCTGTCTCCTGGTCATATCAGCCGGGTTCGTTGTGCCGGGCCTGCGGATGTCCGAGGCGGCCACAATGACTGATTATTGCGTTGTGCCTCCCTTTGTCACCCAGTCCGTTCCTCCCATGATCATGTTCGAAACAGGCCGCGAGCATAAGCTCTATTATGAGGCGTATAACGACGCCTCTGACCTCAATTTTGACGGGAAACTCGACACGGAGTACAACCACTCTATTGATTATTATGGTTACTTTGATCCCTATAAGTGCTATACATACAGTTCTACGGGCACAGGGGAATTCAATCCTGCCTCGACCAATACAGACAAGTTCTGCAGCTCAGGACGGTGGAGCGGTAATGTCTTGAACTGGATCACGATGTCGAGGATGGACGTGCTGAAAAAGGTCCTCTACGGCGGCCACAGGGACACTGACAGCAGCAACAAGACCGTATTGGAGCGGGTCTATATACCCCAGGACGCGCACAGCTGGGGCAAGGAGCTTACAGGCAGGCTCTGCTTTAATGTCGGCGCGGTTGACACTGAACATCCGCTTTATGCCAATACCTGCGTCACAAATAACGATTGCGATTCAGGCTACACCTGTCTCAATAAATCCAATGAGCTCATGGGCATCGACGCCTCCGACCCTCCAGCTGCATGTACTGCGGCAGTGACTGTCAACAATGCGAGCAACAAGATACAGGTCGTAAGATACTGGCACCGGACCGACCTTCCTGTTGCTGTCCAATGGGGAGCCACCAGTGCGGATCTTCTCAATTCGTTTCAGCCTGCCGACGATTCCACTGACCCGGTACATCCGGTTCATCTTATGGATTACAGGCTGGTAAACAGCCTTAATGCCCTTGATGCGGCGCCTGACAATACGTTCCTTGATCCTGCGATCGACCACCTTAATAATTACAATATCTTTGCCGTTGCTGAATTCAACGTGGTCACCACAAACGGCAACGCAAACCAAAGGGGTGACTGGCAGTTTGTTGTTGACGGTAACAACGGCGTTGAGATCGAGATAGACCCCCAGGTTGCTACCGGCGGAATAGTCGTGGCATCCAAATATAACAGCGGTTCTGCATGTTATCAGCCTACTGCAACCTCAGGCCCAAATGAAAGGGGTTGTACCGGCAATCATGCTGTGGCATGCCTGAGCGATGCCGACTGTACTTTAGCAGGAGCCGGCTTATGTGATGCCGTGGCCACGCGCATCTGCGATCCCGCGCAGAAAGGGCTTATAAACCTGACCGCTGCCTGGCACAGGATTGTTGTCAGGCATACGGAGAACACAGGGTGGGACGGCGTCAGGGTCTGGGTAAAGAGGAGGAATGACGCTACCTGGAAGGAATTCAGCGCTGCAACCTTTGGTAACGGGAATCTCAGGGCCCCGGATATCACTGCTGCCAACGAATGCAGTGTAAAGACGACCCAGTTCATAGAAAAGGGAATACCTACAACAGGCTCTGCAGGCGCCAAGAGACATCTCTTCTGCAGCACTACCCTCTCTGACGGCGGAAACCCGATCATGAGGCAGCTGGTGAATAACTCCAACAGGATATGGTCTTGGGCTTCCAAGGAGAGGCCTGTATGCGATTCGTCTCTGGGAGCTCCAACAGATTTCACTGTCAGGGTCGAGGTCTGCAATACGACTGTGGGACTTGAGTCGAACTGCAAGGAATATAAAGACTCCGGAACAGGCGCGAAAACACACAAGCCGAGAGGCCTGCTCCAGAAATACGGCGAAGGCAAGGCAGCAGACAGGGTCTGCTCAAAGACCTATACAAAGCCGTGCAACACTGACAGCGACTGTGATATCCCGACAGAAGGGATGTGCATAGACAGAAACCCCATGTACTTCGGCATGATGTCAGATTCCTATGAAAAGAACCTCAGCGGGGGTGTGCTCAGAAAGAATCCGGGCAGCATAATGGATGAGTCAAATATCAATAACGGCATATTCCAGACCTCCGAGAATGTGCAGGGCAATATCATCATCACCTTTGACAGGCTCAAGACAGTAGGGTTCAGGTATTCTGATTATTCCTATCAGGACCCAAGCGGAGGAACCTGCGGCTGGATAACCCAAAGAGGCATTAATGAGGGAGAGTGCCGCATGTGGGGCAACCCCATAGCTGAGATGATGTACGAGAGCCTCAGGTATTTTGCAGGCAAGGGCGCCCCGACAGCAGCCTTCACCTATGCAGGCACGCAGGACTCGGGTCTGCAACTCTCAAAGCCTGACTGGGGATATTCAAAGGGCAGCACTACATATCAGCCCTATGATATATACCCGTCCTGTTCAAGGCCATTTCTCCTTGTGCTCAGCGATGTCAATCCGAGCTATGACAATGACCAGCTCCCCGGAGCAGCCGGCAGTGCCTTTTCAGAGGACGCCGCCACCCCGAAGCTGAACATTAATGTATCAGACCTTGCCCATACCATAGGAGCCAGTGAGGGGATAGAGGGCAAAAGGTGGTTCATAGGAGATAACGGCTCGGTGAATGACTTCATCTGCTCGTCAAAGACTATATCGAATCTGGCGAGCATAAAAGGCCTATGCCCTGAGGAGCCCACCAAGAAAGGCACCTTCTATTCAGCTGCTGTGGCCTATTACGGGAAGACCCAGATGAAGGCGAATACCGGAAAGCCGGATGTGAATACCTATGTTGTCGCCCTTTCTTCACCTGTGGCTGATCTGAAGGTGAAGGTCGGCAGCAAATACGTGACGATCAACCCTGCTGCAAAATCATTAAGCGGGTGTCTGAATGTCAATACCGCCTGCGCACAGAACTGCACTATTACAAATGATGCGGACGGAGCCCACATCACCACTTGCAATGCCAATGCCTATTGTCCGTCAAACCAGATCGTTGATTTCTATGTCGATGACATCAGGTATAACACGGACAAGGACGTGATATTTGCGAAGTTCAGGATAAACTATGAGGACGTGGAGCAGGGCGCGGACCATGACATGGACGCCATCGTCACCTACGAGATCTGCACCCAGACCGCGATCGATCAGGGACTCGGCACCTGTACGGGGTCGCTCGGCGCAGACAACCTCGAGATAAAGCTGTCTTCGGACTATGCCGCAGGCTGCATCGACCAGGTGATGGGCTTTGTCATCTCAGGCACAACCAGTGACGGCGTTTACCTGCCTGTCAGGGACAGAGACATTGGCGGCCGCTGTTTTAACGGATCAACAGGGGCTCTCTATAGTCCCAGCAGGACATGCAACAATGACAGCACATGCAACATAAACCTCGGTGTAGATTACTGCGGCAATGACGCTGATACACCGGATGCTGTCATGAGAACGCCGCTTTCATGGCAGAGGACCTTTAGTGTTGATTTAGCGTCAGCAGCCTCTGAATTTATGAAGAGCCCGCTCTGGTACGCGGCAAAATGGGGCGGTTTTGATGATGTCAACGGAAATAGTAAGCCCGACCTCCAGGAAGAGTGGGATAAAGACGGCAATGGCACGCCTGACAACTACTTCCTCGTTGTTAACCCCCTGAAGCTCGAAGAACAGCTCGAGGCCGCGCTTCTGGCGATACTCCGGCGCGCTTCATCAGGAACCGCGGCTTCGGTGCTTGCGTCAGGCGAGGGAAGCGGCTCCAATCTTGTGCAGGCGATCTTTTATCCGAAGCGGCTCTTCGGCACTGAAGAGATAGACTGGACAGGGACTCTCGAAAATCTCTGGTACTTCGTTGATATGAGGCTGAAAAACAGCACCATCAGGGAAAACACGACTGACGCCGGAGCCGACAAGACCCTGAATCTTATAGATGACTATATCGTCAGCATGTTCTTCGACCCTGCTGACCAGAGGACAAAGGCAAAAAGGTGGTCTGATACGGATGGCGACGGCGTCGGAGATGCGGCGCAGCCTACTGTATTTCTCGAAGAGCTCAAATACCTCTGGGAGGCTGCCGGCATACTTCACGCCAGGGATCTGGCATCTGACGGCCGGACAGTATACACCTCTCTTGACGGCGTCACCCTGACGGACTTTACCCTGCTTGACACGTCAAACATAACAGTAAGAGACTATCTGCAGGCTGCTGATGCGGTTGACGGCACAAGCATCAAGGGTTATGTGCTTGGGGTTGACCAGGTCGGTTACAGGAACAGGACAGTGACCTATACACGCCCTGATACAGGAATTTCGACTACAGGTGTCTGGAAACTCGGAGACATCATCAGTTCGACCCCGAGGATCGTCTCCTGGGTCCCGCTTAACGGGTATCACAGGACATACAGGGACAGGACCTATGAAGATTTCTTCAATTCAGCGGCATATAAGGACAGGGGCATGGTCTTTACAGGCGCCAACGACGGAATGCTCCATGCCTTCAGGCTCGGGAAACTGACCCAGTTTGAGGATTCAGGGGCAAAGAAGGCCACCCTGACAGGCACAGATCTTGGCCGGGAGGAGTGGGCCTTTATACCTAAGAACACCCTGCCTTACCTGACCTATCTCAGGGATCCCAACTACTGTCATGTCTATACCATAGACGCGACCCCTTATATCTTTGACGCAAGCATAGCTTATTCATCAGGATGCTCGGCAGCCAGCTATTCCGACTGTCTGAAAAAGACCGACAGCTGGAGGACAGTGCTGATAGGCGGGATGAAGACCGGAGGAGCGTGCAAGGACACTGCCTATGCAGGGACACGGGGAGTGAAGACCCCGATAGCCGGAGTGGGATATTCTTCTTATTTCGCGCTTGATATAACCGACCCGCTGCATCCCGAGCTCTTGTGGGAATTTTCCAATCCTGAACTGGGCTTCAGCACAACAGGTCCGACGGTCATGAAGATAAACGCCAGGGACTTAGTCGGTCCTGCGACTGTTTCCAATGATGACAAAAACGGGAAGTGGTTTATCGTATTCGCATCCGGACCGACAGGACCTATTGCGGATAAGGAGTTTAAGGCACAGTCGGACCAGCGCCTTAAGCTGTTTGTGCTCGACCTTAAGACCGGCACGCTGGTAAGGACGATAGATACGGGGCTGGATTACGCCTATGGCGGTTCTCTGAACAACGTGAACGTCGACCTCGATATGGATTACCAGGATGACGTTATGTATATGGGATATACCCAGGCAGAGACCATACCGCCGACAGCTGCCACAAAATGGACCAACGGCGGGGTACTGAGGCTGATAACAAGGGAGGACCTTGACAGCAGTTCCCTGAGCAGCACGGCCCTGAACCCTGATAACTGGCAGTTGAGCACGGTCATCGAGAATATCGGCGCTGTTACCTCGGCTGTTTCTCATCTGGTCTTTTATCCGACCAACAGCACCAGGCCTGAGAAGGAGTGGCTCTATTTCGGGACAGGCAGGTATTATTTCAAGGGCGACGACGGAAGCAGCCAGAGGAGGCTGTTTGGTGTCAAGGAGCCCTGTATGCTTAAGATTGCAGATATCAGTACTGCCGGAGACCCGGTCTGTACAGCTGCTCTAGACAAGATCTCTTTCGGTGCCATACAGGATACGACAACTTATGTCGAAGGCACCAAGGGAGAGCCGGCAGTAGGCTGGTACATAGACCTTGAAAGCCCTTCCAACGTCAAACTGAGCGGAGCAGGAGAGATCAATATAAAGTCGACCGCCGAGAGGGTCATCACAGATCCTCTTGCGATCGAAAGCGGCATAGTCTTCTTCACGACCTTTCTGCCGAGCCCGGATGTCTGCGAATACGGCGGAAAGACCTACCTCTGGATTCTCACATATAACAGAGGCAGCGAGGGGGCCTCTTTCCTGGCAACTCAGGGCGCAAAGGCCCTTCTGCAGACCTCCACAGGCGCGGTAGAACAGGTCGACCTCAAGACGTCTTTTATCGTCGGCAAGGGCGAGAAGTTTGCCAAAGAACAGGATACCGGCAAGGTTGAGGAGCTCGGAAGGCGTTCAGCAGAGATGCAGGGCATGCCTCCTTCAGGGCAGGGACTTTCCATTGTTACACCCCCGAATCCGATCAACAAGATCCTGCATATAAGGAAACGATGAACAACAGGGGCGTGACATTAATGGAGCTGATGGTCGTTCTGGCGGTCATAGCCATACTTGCCATCAGCCTCGGCTTTTCGTATCAGGGCTGGATGGGAAAGTATAAGGTGGAGAAGGCTGTCAAGGATATCTACTCTGATCTTATGGATGCCAGGACAAGGGCCATGAAGACGAATCATATGCATTTTGCGACCTTCGACCCTCCGGCCGGGAGTATCTGGTTTTACAGCATACACGAAGACACGAAGAACATACTCCCTGCTCCCCCCACTGCTGAGGACTTTATACTCCAGACTCCGGCTGAGACCCTGGAGATGTTTCCCAAGGGGATCGAATATCAGATAAACTGGAACGGGGGATTTCCTGCAGTTATTTCGGGAACGAATACAAATGCTCATATTGCCTTCAACAAGAGGGGGATGATATCATTTGCAGGTCTTGATCCGACTAAGCCCTGTCCTCTAGGACCCGGTACAATAGAGCTTATATCGACAAATGACGCTGACTTTGACTGTCTGTGTGTAACCGAGACCCGTATCTATACAGGAAAGATGTCAGCACCAGGAGGCAGATGCAATGTCAAATAAGCTGATAAATGAAAAGGGTGTGACCCTTGTCGAGGTCCTTATCTCCCTGGTAATACTTCTTCTGGTGTTTATGGGACTCATACAGGCGTCCCTGCTGAGCATCGATCATAACCTCAGAAATGAGATAAGGGACGAGGCCGTGCAGGTAGGAGCCGAGTATATGACCATGACGAGATCGACCCCCTGGACGAGCCTGACTGATACCGCAGGATTACTGGAGTCCTGGACTACCTCCAACCGGCAGTTCAGAAACCTCGGGCAGACTTACTTTGTACGAAGGCAGATCGATGATCTGGATACGAATAATAAGAGGGTGGCCATAGAGGTTGACTGGACATACAGGGCTGAGACCCTCAGGTATACTGCTTCAACGACGGTGACGAGATGATGATAAGAAAACAGGACGGCTTTACCCTTGTGGAACTGATGATTACCATGCTCATCTTTATTCTTGTTATCGTTGCGGCCGGGAACATATTCAGCGGTCTTCTCAACCAGTTCAAGCAGCAGTCAAGGATTGCTGAGTCGAATATCGAGGGGATTGTGGGTCTGGAACTGCTGAGGACAGACCTTGAGCAGGCCGGGTTTGGTAATCCATGGGACATGGGCGGTGTCGCTTACACTGAGGTCCCTCTGGGGTCTGACGGTGAGAACTATAACGACGCCCCCGGCGGCGAACCAAGGCCTATCCTTATAGGGAACAATGTTGTGGCTACGGTTAATGCTGCCGACGAGCTTGTTATCAAGGCCACGAACGTTGCCACCAGCGATGTTTCCCAGAGATTCTCATATGTCATTAATCAGGGGACGACCTGGCTGGTTCAGAAATGGAATACGCCGGCGGAGGACCTCGTGGACAGGGATTATGTTATCGTTACGAGACCTGTTTTAGGGACCAGAAACAGGTTGCTTGTTAACGGAGGCGCCTTCTACACGCAGTTTGATGATACCCCTGTCAGTTTCCCCCCAACCTACAGGCCTCCCCAGAATAGTTATGATACATATCTTGTGTACGGGATAAAGCCTTTTGACGGTAATATTCCGATCATGCCATTTAACAGGGCCGATTATTTTATCTCAAATACTACAGGCGCTGTACCAAGTCGATGCGCAGGTGTAGATCCCGTGACAAGAGTGAGTCCCTGGACCGGGGTTCTTGTAAAGAGTGTTATTCAGAACTCAACAGCCGCCGGAAGCGGTCAGAGAGGCGCCGGCCTCCCGATCCTCGATTGTGTGGCGGACCTGCAGGTTGTCCTGAGCATGGATAATGATGAAGACGGCGCTGTAGACGGCTACACGGATGATCTGACGGGCCTGTCAGCTGAAAATATACGAAATCGCGTTAAGGAGATAAGGGTATATGTCCTCGCGCATGAGGGTCAGAGGGACCTGAACTTTACCTTTAACAACTTTACAGGCGCCTGTGCGACCTGTTTGCGGGTAGGGGAGTTTGGTATGGGGAGGGATCTTGATATTTCTGTCATCCCCAATTACCTGAATTATCGTTGGAAGGTATATACCCTTGCGGCAACTCCGCGTAATCTGAGGTGAGGATGATGACCGGTAAACATGATGAAAAAGGAGTTAAAGTGAATAAAAAATCGTCCAGAGGCTTGAGGGATCTTGCCTGCCTGTCCGCAAGGCCGTTATCCTCAGAGCAGGGAGTGGCCCTTGTTATGGTCCTGGTCATCTCCATGATCGCCCTGGCCATAGTCTCGGCAGTAGTGTATATGATTACGCAGGGGACCAGGACCTCAGGATACCAGAGGATATTCCGCTCCTCTGAAGACGCAGGCTTTGGCGGGGCTGACCTGACAAAAGAGTATGTGATGAACCGGGGAGATCTGAATATCCCTGCAGTGGGAATCGTATATTCCCTGGGCTGTTTTTGCGGCAATATCGATGATGTTACCGATAACAAGGACCTGATGACAGGCGCCCGCACCTGCAGGTGCGACAAGTTATGTAACGGCAATATCGATACAAATAGCGACGGCGTTCCTGACGGATGGGCGACCTGCCCTGATGAAGACGGCGGTGTCCCCGGTTCGCAGGTGTCCCTGGATCCGACTCAGAACCCCGACATTATGATGGACCTGCGAAACCCTCTTGACCCTCTCGATCCGCTGACCAACTACCGGGTTTTTTCAAAGATCGTCAATACGGTGCAGGGCAACACGGACGTCGGCGGCGTAGTTACCGGCGGCAGGCTGGGAGGCCATGGTGTTGTTGAGGCATCCTCAGGAGTTGTGAACCCTCCGCACCATCCTTTTTTATACAGGATAGAGGTTGAGGCGATACAGTTCGCCTATATAGCTGCTCCTGCCAGCGCCCCGAGCCGTTCCAGGCTTTCTATCCTGATGGGATACTGAAAGAAGGTGTCTTTAGTATTTAAGGGTTATATGTCATTTCGACCCAGGGAGAAATTTTTGCTTCGATAAGTTATAAGATCTCTCACTCTGCTCGAGGTGACAGATAGAGGACTCCTGCGAGAGCATCAGGGGATCGGTCAAGAGGTTAAAATAAAAAGAGGGGATTTATCCATGAAAAAGATTTTATATCTATTCCTGTTGATTATGCTTTTTTCCTGTTCATCAGAGAAGCCATCCGACATTACTGCGAAGGGAGTCCCTGGAACTCCGGAGAGCGGTGTGGCTGGAAAGGCTCAGCCTGCCGCGCCCTCAGACGAGGGGAGTTACAGGCTTGAGCTTACACCCTCTGACATCACAAAAAAGTCAGCGGTAAGTTTGAAGGTAAAGGGGATTAACCTCTCGGAGGCAAAGGTGGAGTGGCTTGTGAACGGAAAGCCTGTTTCCAGTGAGCTGCCGTATCAGTTTAAGGCCGGGGCAGCGAATAAGAATGACACTATCCAGGCAAGGGCTGTTGTAAAGGGGAAAGAGGTCCTCTCAAATATCCTGCAGGTGAAGAATGCCCCTCCCGAGGTTAAGAGCGTCAGGCTACTCCCCGAGGTCTTTAAGCCCGGAGATAACATCAGCGTTGAGGTGACCGGCAGCGACGCCGATGGAGACGACATATCGTATACCTATGAATGGATGCTCAACAGCGAGCCTGCAGGAAGCGACAGCCGGATAAACGTTGCGGTGAAAAGGGGGGATAAACTGCTCGTCACCATAATCCCTCGTGACAATGACGGACCGGGCCGGCCTGTGGCGATAAGCCGGGAGATAAAAAATCTGCCTCCCGTCGTCGTCGAGGACAAGAAATTTACGTTTGACGGAAAGGTCTATACCTATCAGTTCAGGGCAACCGATCCGGATGACGATCCTCTGACGTATTCACTTAAAGCAGCCCCTGCCGGCATGACAATCAGTCCTGAAACAGGGGTTGTGAGGTGGAACGTTCCGCCTGATTTCAAGGGTAAGGCGACCTTTACCGCTGCTGCAAACGACGGCAACGGCGGAGAGGCCACTCAGCTCTTTAATGTGGATATAAGCGAGCAGAAAAAAAAGAAGTAGTCGAAAGCCCATTAACCGGGGCCAAAACTATTGCACGGACCTGCCTCAAAAACACCCTCCTTCATTGACTTGAATCTTACCGTAAAGTTAATATTTCTGTATGCATTTACATTCGGATTATGTCTCCCTCCACCTGCATACGGAATACAGCCTGCTGGATGGTGCAATAAGGATAAAAGAACTCGTGGAAAGGGCAAAGGAATTCAGGATGCCTGCCCTTGCCATGACCGACCACGGCAATCTTTTTGGCGCAGTTGAATTCTATAAGCAGGCGACCCGCGCAGGAATCAAGCCGATCATCGGCTGTGAGATCTATGTCGCTCCGGGAAGCCGTTTTGACAAAGGCGCCTCCCAGGATGATGAGACCTCGTTTCATCTTATCCTGCTTGCACGTGACGACTCCGGTTACAGGAACCTTGTAACCCTTGTAACCAAAGCCTCCCTCGAGGGTTTCTACTACAAACCGAGGATCGACATGGACCTGCTCGAGCAATACAGCGGCGGGCTTATCGGCCTTTCTGCCTGCCTCAAAGGGGAGATCCCGTACTATCTGCAGAGGGGCATGGTCGACAAGGCCAGGGAACGCGCTCTGGCATACAAGCATATCCTCGG